>NZ_JBDGJZ010000007.1:0-246210 GCF_057656635.1 Arthrobacter sp. Soil_C_49 | reverse complement strand
ATTGCAGAACGTCCTGCGTTCCGCGGCGAAAATTGTGATCCGCAGACTTTGTCCCGCGCCACAGGTTGACGGAATCTTCATTATCGGCTCTATAAGTTGCTTCTACGTCTGTGCCCATTGGACAACGAGGCCATCGCGCTGTCCGAAACGCTCCAAGTGCGATCCGGTGACATGTTTGGTGTGCTCCAGCCCTTCCTCGGTGTCCGATTCCGCCCGTAGTTCGAGCGCTTCCGCCCGGGGCATCAGCAGGCAGCTTCCATAGCTAAGGACAATTCGTGCACCGTCGGGTTCGAGGTGGATCTCGGCCTTATGCCCGAGGTGGGCTGCAAGTTGCTTGCTATAGCGCTTGGCGGTTTCGGTGGGGACGATGGCGCTGGCTGTGTACATGGCGGGCAATCTGGATTCCTTTTTCTGGTGTTCTGGAACTGAGGGCTGACTTGAGCCAGTAATTCAGAGGCATCAAGACGTGTTGAAACGGACGAACCGGGGATGGGGTAATTGCCCCATCCCCGGTTCTTTCTATTTGTGGCCCAGTTTTGCTGCAGAAGCACGCGCGGCGGAGACTTCCTGGACCGGCAAAGGTAGTGCCGCTACACCCTGGTGGCCAGCCGGGATAGCCACGTCTGTCCGCCTTTATCCGGTGCGCAGGACAGTGTGGTGCCGTTCGCCGTGCACCATGTCTGGTAGTCGGATGAGTAGAGCTTCTTGCCTACCCAGTCGTAGCCGGGACCCAGGTCCTTTGCTGGTGTGTAGGGGAGGAAGTTGGACGCGTCATCGGTGCTGCCGGTTCCGTCGTAGCGGGCCACCGCGGGGAAGGGGTACACGGGGCGGCTTGAGGTACTGGCTTCACCTTCAGCCGTCACAGTTTTCGAGGCGACGACAACGCTGGGGGCCTTACCGCTTTCCACCCATGCCATGACGGGAGTGAGGACATCGAAGGTATTCGGTCCTGCTCCGCCGCTGCAGTGCTCGACGCCGGGGAACATGAACAACTTGCTGAAGCCGTCGGCCGTTTTGGTTCCCATTTCGTTTCGTACGGCGTCGTAGTAGGCCAGGGTGGACTGTGGCGAGATGTGCTGATCGTTCCAGCCGTGCCACAGCAGCAACTTACCGCCACTCTTCTCGTAGTCGCTCAGGTCGGGGTCCAGTGCGGACATGTAGCTGGAGGACTCGACCGTGTCCCAGAAGGCTTTTTTGGTGAACTCAAGGTCGGAGAGCTGGAAGTCGGGTCGGGGGTTGTTGGCGTCGGCGAGGTAGCGAAGGTAGGACAGGGCGAAGTTTTCGCTCATAACGGTCTGGCCCTGTGCAGTTGGCACGAACAGTGTCCATGCCAGCTCCGATCCCCACTCGTGCGAGATTTCCTGCTCAAGCCGGTGGCCTTGTTCGTCGACCGCGCCGTCATGCAGACGCTGTACTGCAGCCGCCTCTTCTACAGAGAGGCACGTGGCTGCGTCCTGCCCGGAAGCGCAAATCAGGGATGCGGGGTCAAAATCGCAAGCCCGAGGGTCGCCCAGCACCCCATCGGCGACGCCGTCGAGGCTGTCACACGCGCTAATCACTGCGTAATGGATCAGCGGCAGTTTATCTGCCAGCAGGATGTAGTTGCCTGACTCGTCCTTGTTGGCGAGAACGTTCCAGGCGTGGTGGTACGTGTTCTGGACAGCCATGCTATTTGCCGGCGCGCCGGCAGCAATGCCGTCAAAGTCATCGGGAAAACGCTGCGCCTCCATGAGCCCCTCGCGGCCGCCGTCGGAGCAGCCGGTGAAATAGGAGAATGCGGGTTGTTGGCCGTAGAACTTGGCGATGAGCGCCTTTGCCGTCAGTGCTGTGACATGGACGCCACGGTAAGCGAAGTCAATGTGGGCCTGGGGGTTGTTGGCGCCCCAGGAACCATCGTTTAGGCCTTGGTGGCCCATGTCGGTGGTTGCGGTGGCGACGGTGCCGTCGTCGACGACGGAGCACCCGGCCGCCTGGCCGTAATTAATTGCGGCGCGGCCGCAGAGGCCGCCGCATCCGGTCTGGACGTACCGCTGCGTCCACCCCTCGATCGGCAGCCGGACGAGGATCGTGTTGGCTGGAGCGACCGTGCCGAGAACTTCGCAGTACGGCGCGGGCACTCCTTCGGTGATCACCTTGGCTGAGGAGATAGTGACGGGGGCGCCTGCCGCAGCACTAAGGTCAAGCCCCGCCAAATCCTGGCAGGACGTGACAGGTGCCTTTGCCGGCAGGTCGAGGAGGCCTTCTTCGGTGACTGCAAGCTGCCTGGGCGGTGCTGCCGCTGCTCCTGTCGCGGGGAGCAGAGCAGTCCCGGCCAACGTTGCCATACAAAGGCCTGCGAGGAGCTTTGTCCCCCAGGGCGCCCTTCCCTTTCGGCGTGTAAGTGATTTTCTACTGCTGGACCAGGGGTGGTGCATCAGTTCTCCTTCGGAGTGAGCGGAACATCTTCGTTACCGATGGCTTCTTTGCCGTAGCGAACGTTACCCAAATTGTTGACTATTTGTAAGACTTGTTTGCTACCAAACTTCAGCAATGAGGGAATACGAACTCAAACGGAGAGGGATTGTTCGCGCTTGGACGGTTCGGCGTCCTCCGCGGCGCTGGTGCGGGTTTTGGCTGCAGCCACACTCAGCACGAGCAAGGTTCCGGTAGCGAAAACCGCGGCGACCGCAAAAATTCCAAATCCCCAGCCTTGATTTCCCGTGGCGAACAATTGCCCGCCCATCCAAGGCCCGAAGACGGCGCCGAAGCGGCCGATGCCTGTGGTCCAGCCGATGGCCGTGGCCCGGCTGGATGTGGGGTACACATGTGCCACTGCCGCGTAGACCATGGTCTGGGCGCTGAAGAGGAAGATGCCGGCGGCGAAGACCAGGACATAGGTGGCGGCGAGGGGAAGGTGTGCGCCGAGTGAGTACACGCTGGCTGCTGTCAGGGCGAACCAGATGGTTGCTACCCGTACCGGGCCGAAGCGGTCCGCGATTTTTCCTGCGATGAACATGCCGACGATGCCGCCGCCGTTGATGACCAGCAGGAAGGCCAGCGACGAGCCGAGGTTGTACCCTTCTGCGCGCATCAAAGAGGGCAGCCAGGTGCTGACACCGTAAACCAGGAGAAGCCCGGCAAAGGACGTGAGCCAGAAGAGCGTGGTTACCTGCCAGCGGTTACGGCTGAAAAGCTGCGCCAGTGCTGCTTTGCGGGGAGCACCGTCACCGGATGCCTCTGCAGCAGGGATGACGAGCCCGTAGCGCTGGGCGATACGCGCAGCGGCTGCGATGCGCCCCTTGGCCACCAGAAAGGCCAGGGATTCGGGCATGAACCTCCCGACAAGCGGAACGGCGACAAAAAGCGGGATTACGCCGATGAAGAATACGGTCCGCCAGCCAAAATCTTCCAGGAGCCACAGGCCGAGGGTGGAAGCGGCGATGCCGCCAGCGTGGTGTGCGGTCATTAGGGCGCCAATCAGGAAGTTCCGGCGTCCTTCGGGAGCATACTCAGCCACCAGTGCGATGGCGGTTGGAAGCAGGCCGCCAAGGCCGAGGCCGGCGATGAAGCGGGCTGCACCGAAAGTTGTGACATCCGGGGCGATGGCACACAGCCCTGACGCAACCGAGAAGAGAGCGCAGCACAGCAGGAGCACCCGCTTTCGGCCGATCCGGTCGGTTGCCAAGCCGGCAGTCAATGCGCCGACGAGCATCCCGAAGGTTGCCACACTGCCCACGTCGCCGGCGCTTGAAGGCGTCAAGCCGAGGGTGGGGTCGGCGAGCATGTCCGGCAGCGCGGCGCCGTAAATGAACATGTCCAAGCCATCAAAGAAAACAAGGAGCCAGCAAAGGGCCACAACGATTGTGGCCACCCTCGAGGAAGAGGGAGCTTGGCGGGAAAGAGTTGGAGGGAGCATCATCGCTGCCTTTCGGGCATAACTGGGGGAAGCTTTTGGCTGCACCTCACATTACCCAGTGAGAACAATCACGTCAATCAGATTGCTAACAATACGGCCCGCGCGAAATAAAAACCGCTCCCCCAACAACTGTTGGAAGAGCGGTTTTGACAGAGTGGGTGGTGGCTCTAGGGATTACTGGACCGGATAACGTCGGCGACGCTTTCAAGGTGCTTCCGCATCGCTTCGGCGGCCGCGTCGGGATCGTGGTCGCAGACCGCCTCGATGATGGCCAAGTGCTGAGGCAGGGACACGGCGGGCCGGCCGGGTTGGCGGGCCAGCCGGAACTGGAAACGCACTGCCTGCCCGCGGAGCCGTTGAATGGTTGCCGCCGCCGTATGTTGGGCGCTGAGGGCGATAATTCTGGCATGCAGGGTCTGATTGCCCTCGGAGTAGGATTCCCGGTCCCCCCGGTCCACGGCGTCCTTCATGCGCTCCGCGAGTTGCCGCAGCTCTGCGATCTCCTCATCCGTGATGCGTTCGGCCGCCTTCCTTGCACACAGCGCTTCGAGCGCTGCCCTGACCTCAGTGATCTCGACGGCCTCGTCCATGGATACTGCACGCACCCGTGCCCCGCGGTTCTGCACCCGTTCCACGAGGCCTTCGACGCTGAGCTCCGAGAGCGCTGCCCGGATGTTTCCGCGGCTCGCTCCGTACTCCTCCGCAAGGTCGGCCTCCACGAGCCGCTGGTTGGGTACCAGCTCACCGCTGACGATGGCGTTACGCAGCACATCTGCCAGTTCCGTTGCCGTCATTGTCCGGCCGGGCACTTGGTCCAGGGCTTCCACGGGTAATGCCTCCCAGCCGGCCCTACTGGCCTGGCATTGCTAACAATTTGTTTCTTCAGAGTACTCCACACTTTGCCGCCTACATCCGTTCAATATCCCGGAAAAGTCAGTGCCCGGCGGCGGCTGGACGGTGGCCGGCTTTCGCGCGCTGAATTTGTTCATAGACGTGGTGCCGCAGCTCGGTGAACCGGGGCAGGGCCCGGGTGTTGAGCTGGTCGCGGTCAGCGGGCAGGTCGATGATCAGGTCCTCTTGGACGACGGTCGGCGAACTGGAGAGAATAATGACCCGTTCGCCCAGGTACACCGATTCATCAATGTCGTGAGTGACGAACAGGACGGTGACGCCCAGCCTTTTCCAGACGGTGCGGATGAGGTCTTCCAGGTCGGCCCTGGTCTGGGCGTCGACTGCCGCGAACGGTTCATCCATCAGCAGCACCTCGGGCTGGTAGGCGACGGCGCGGGCGATGGCCACACGCTGCTGCATGCCGCCCGAGAGCTGCCAGGGGTAGGACAACGGAACGTGGGACAGGCCCACAGCCTCAAGGGCCTCATCGACCAGGCGGTCCCGTTCGGCCTTCGGCATCCCCTGATTCTTGAGCGGAAGCTCCACGTTCTCGCGGACACGCATCCACGGGAACAGTGACCGGCCGTATTCCTGGAACACAACGGCCATCTTTTTGGGCGGCCCGGTGACCTTCGCGCCGTCGAGAAGGACTTCCCCCTCCGTGGGCGCCATGAGCCCGGAGATGCATTTCAGCAGCGTGGTTTTGCCGGATCCGGAAGGTCCAACCAGGCAGGCGAGCTCCCCTGGCCGCAGGTCGAAGGTGAGGTTTCGTACTGCCTCCACCGGGCCGCCGTCGGTCTGGTAGACCTTCTTGAGGTTTCGGACGGACAGCATCGCTGTTCCGTCGGCCATGACTCGACCGGCTCCTGATGCTGCGGGAGCCGTGACCGGTCCTGTCTTTTCGTTGATTTCAGACTGCATTTTCTACCTCTCGCAGGCCGTGGTACCAGCGCAGGATACGGCGCTCGGTGAATTGGAAGATGAAGGACATGGCTACGCCGATGAGTCCGAGGATGACGATGCCGGACCACATTTCCGGGACGGCGAACGAGCGCTGGAACTGGACGATGGTGAAGCCCAGACCTGACGATGAGGCAAACATTTCGGAAATGACCATCAGGATCAAGCCGATGGAGAGGCACTGACGGACTCCGGCGAGGATCTGCGGTCCGGCGGATGGCAGGACCAGGTAACGGACGCGGGCCCAGCCTCCGATGCCGTAGGTGTGGGCGGAGTCGGAGAGCACGCCATCGATCGCCCGGACACCCTCAATGGTGTTGAGCAGCACCGGCCAGATGCAGCCGGAGATGATGACGACGATCTTCATGGAATCGGAGATGCCCATCAGCAGCATCAGCACCGGCACCAGCACGGGCGGCGGGACGGCCCGGAAGAATTCGAGGACGGGTTCGGTCAGCGCCCGGAGCCACCGGACCGAGCCGATCAGCAGTCCTGCCAGGATGCCCAGGACAATCGCCGCGGCGACGCCGACGAAGAGGCGCAGGATGCTCGGCAGCACATCGGAAAAAAGCCGGTCGCCAAACCACGTTTTGGCAAACGTGGCCGCGAGGGTACCCGGCGTGGGGACGAAGAAGCTCTTGGCACCCAAGGTGGACACCCACCAGATGAGGACCAG
Organism: Arthrobacter sp. Soil_C_49; assembly: GCF_057656635.1. NCBI lineage: Bacteria > Bacillati > Actinomycetota > Actinomycetes > Micrococcales > Micrococcaceae > Arthrobacter > Arthrobacter sp. Soil_C_49. The sequence goes on along the minus strand of NZ_JBDGJZ010000007.1, from coordinate 239,788 downwards.
CAGTGCCGGTAGTCCGACGGCATAGAGGATGCTTTTCGCGATTCTCATACGATCACCTCTGAACGGATGGAGGAGTGCCAGGAAAGAGTCTTGCGCTCGATGAACCTCATCAGCATGTTGATCAGAACACCGATCAGGCCCGTTGCGAGGATCAAGGCGTACATCCCGGAAATCGCCCCGCCGGATTGGGCCAGGGCAATCTCCCGGCCCAGGCCCGGGGAACCTATGACCAGCTCGGCCGTGATGGCCAGGATCAGCGCAACGGAAGCGGCCAGCCGGACTCCGGTCATCAGGTAGGGCAGCGCGGTCGGGAAGACCACATGACGAACGCGGGCAGCCGTGTTCAGTCCGTAGCTCCTGGCTGTCTGCATGGCGACGTTGTCCACATCAGCCACCCCGTACAGCACCTGAATGAAGACCTGCCAGAACGAGGCATAGACAATCAGCATCAGCGAGGACTCGATCTTGACGCCGAACAGCAGGACGGCGAGGGGAATCAGCGCAACGGACGGGATGGGCCGGAGGAATTCCACCGTCGAGTTAGTGAACCGGCGAAGGAACTGTGAGGATCCCACGAGAAAGCCGGCGACCACGGCCAACAGCACGGCAGCGGCAAGTCCGATAAACCATGCCACCAGGGTCTCCCCCACCGCCAACCAAAAGGCAATCAACTGGAAATCGACAGCGAGGGCAGCGAGCACCTCGGACGCCGGAGGCAGGAAGCGTGCTTCCACCAGTCCAAGACGGGGAATCAGTTCCCAGGTCAGGAGGAATCCGAGGATGCCTGCGATCCCCAGGGTTTGTTTGGTCACGGCAGCAGCTCATCGAGGTTGACGTCGCTGGTCAGCAGTCCGTCATCCTTGGAGAGCGTGACCAGCTTTTCCACCGAGGCGCGGTTGATCTGGTCCGCGAAGTCCGGCAGCGTCAGCTTCTCCGCTGTGGCCGCGTCGATCTTGGTGTAGGTCGGAAGGATCTTGCGGACGGCGTCCGGGTTGTCCTTTGCGTACTTCAGCGACTTCGCCATGGCGGCGGTGAACTTTTCGACCAGCTCAGGGTTGCTGGCGGCGGCGGCAGCTGTGGTGAAATATGCCCCGACCGTCAGGCCATCAGCGGTGTCCACGTAGTTGGAGGCAAGCACCTTGTCACCGGCACCGGTACCGGTGGCCAGGAAGGGCTCCACCACCTGAATGGCATCCACCTGGCCTCGCTCCAGGGCCGCCTGCATGTCCGGGAAGGCAAGCTCTACAAACTTGATTGCCGAGGGGTCTCCCCCGGCTTTGCGGACGGATGCCCGCACCGTGGTGTCGTTGATGTTGTTCAGGGTGTTCACGGCCACCGTCCTGCCGGCAAGGTCCGCTGCAGACGTGATCGCGCTGTCCTTCTTCACCAGAATTGCGCCGAAGTCCTTGCCCTCCTGCCCGGTGGAACTGGCCCCAGCGGCCACAATCTTCACATCCAATCCCTTTGACTTCGCCAGGAGCATCGAGGAGATGTTGCTGAAGCCAAAGTCCATCGTTCCGCTGGTCACAGCAGGGACAATGGCGGCGCCACCCTGCGCGGGAACCAGTTCCAGAGACAGTCCTTCATCCTTGAAAAACCCCTGTTCCTGACCAAGGTAAATGGGGGCGACGTCCACAATCGGAATGATGCCCACCTGAATCTTCTCCGCGCCGGCTGCTGCTGCCGCGCCCGAAGCCTGGTTTTGGGAGAGCGGGGCCGATGAACAGCCTGCGGTAAGAAGGAGGGCGGAGACGGCCAATACGGCGGTGTACGACTTCATGTCAATCCTCTAAATAGGTGTGGTGCGTATCACTACAACAGGATCAAGCTAATGTGATGGTGACAGCATTGTCAACAATTTTGGCTCCCAGTATTTTTGATTATCCTGTCGTGCACTCTTCGAACTTACTCATGCGCCATTTCTTGTTAGCTAAATTGTTGACAATACGGGCAGTATCCTGCTTCACTCGATAGCACCGGCGTCGTTTGGCGGACGCCCTTCCCCGGATGATGCAAAGGACCTTCACGATGAACGCTTTCCATGACGTGGCGCACCTGGGCCACGTTGAACTGCTGACCCCCGAATTCGAGAAGAGCCTATGGTTCTTCACCGAGCTCCTGGCTATGGAGGAAGTAGCCCGCGACGGCGATTCGGCCTACCTGCATGCCTGGGATGACTACGAGCACCACACCATCAAATTGACGGCGAGCCCGACGTCGGGTGTCGGCAAGGTAGCTCTGCGTGCTTCCAGTGAGGAAGCCCTGCAGCGCCGGGTGGCCGCCATCGAAGCAAGCGGACAGGGTATCGGCTGGCATGATGGCGAGCCTGGTATCGGCCGCACCTATGCGTTCACCGACCCGGACGGGCACCCGATGGACATCTATTTCGACACGGCGTGGCATGTCCCGTCGGAGGACTCCCGGCCCGCGCTGAAGAACCAGGCTTCCCGTTTCCCCGGCACCGGCGTCAACGCCCGCCGCCTGGACCACGTGAATTTCCTGGCCGCCGACGTCACGCTCAACGGCAACTTTGCGGCAAACACGCTCGGCGGCAAGGCTACCGAACAGATCCGCCTCAACAGCGGCAAGCTCGGTGCCCAGTGGTTTACCTTCACCAACAAGTCCTACGACCTGGTTTACAGCGAGGACTGGACCGGCAGCAACGGCCGGCTCCATCACATCGCGTTCGCCACGGACACCCGTGAGGACATCCTCAAAGCCGCGGACATCTTCCTCGAAAACGGGATCCACATCGAGTCCGGCCCGCACAAGCATGCCATCCAGCAGACGTTCTTCCTTTACGTCTACGAACCCGGCGGCAACCGCATCGAGTTCTGCAACTCAGGCGCACGGATGATTCTGGCACCGGACTGGAAGACCGTGGAGTGGACCGAAGCGGACCGCGCCAAAGGTCAGGCCTGGGGCATGAAGACCATCGAAACCTTCCACACCCACGGCACCCCGCCCGTCGCCGTCCCCGCCCACTAGGTTCCTGCCGACTAGCAAGTACCCCGCCAACACCAAGGAGAAGACGTGTCCCTCGGGCTCGATGCAAAGGCACAGCTTGCCGGCCCCCGCCGGGCCGGGAGCCAGCTGGCAGTGCCGTGTTGGTTCATGCGCGGGGGCACGTCCAGGGGACCGTTTTTCCGAGCGGCCGACCTGCCCCAGGATACGGAGTCACGGGACGCGGTGCTGTTGGCTGCCATGGGCTCACCGGATCCCCGGCAGATCAACGGCCTGGGCGGCGCCCACCCGCTGACCAGCAAGGCCGGGATTGTGTCCGGCAGCGAACAGCCCGGCGTGGATCTCGAATTCCTGTTCGCCCAGCTCCAACCGGACAAGGACACCGTGGAGACCACGGCCAACTGCGGCAACATGCTCGCGGCCGTTGTACCGTTCGCGATCGAGGCCGGGCTGATAGTCCCCGGCGGTGACATCACCACCGCGCGGGTCCTGACCCTCAACACAGGCATGGTGGCAGAAATTTCGGTCCCCACGCCGACTGACGGCACTGGACGTTACGTCGAGTACAGCGGCGAAACCAGGATTGACGGCGTCCCGGGCACAGCTGCTGCCGTGACCATCAATTTCCTGGACACCTCCGGGTCGATCTGCGACGCACTGCTGCCGACCGGCAACCTGAGTGACACCGTCCACCTCGAGGGGTTCGGCCCGGTTGAGGTGACGTGTATCGATAACGGCATGCCGCTGGTGATCATTAACGCCGCCTCCCTTCACCGTACGGGGCGCGAGTCAGTCGCCGACCTGAATAAGGACACCGAGCTCAAAGCCCGGCTCGAAGACCTGCGCATCAGCTGCGGGAAACTGATGGGGCTCGGCGAGGTCAGCGGGAAAAATTACCCCAAGATGACCCTCGTCTCCCCACCGGCACAGGCCGGGAGCATCACCACGCGCAGCTTCATTCCCCACGTCTGCCACGAGTCCATCGGCGTGCTGGCCGCAGTTACGGCGGCCACTGCAGCCGTCCTGGACGGAACTGTGGCGCACGAGGTCGCCAGCCTGCCCATCAGTTCCTCACCGGCGGTATCGGTGGAGCATCCCAGCGGCGAATTTACCGTCCAACTGGAACTGGACCCTGCCGAGCCAACGCACGTGACCAAGTCCGCACTTATTCGCACCGCACGCCTGATTATGGCCGGAAACGTGATGGTCCCCGCGCGTCTTTGGTCCCCGCAGCCCACAGATGTTCAGGAGAACTAACGATGATCATTGATATCCACGGTCACTACACCACTGCCCCGGCCGCCCTAGGGCAATGGCGTGACCGGCAGGTTGCCGGCCTGACATTCCCGTCCGCGGCACCCCGCCGCTCCGAGCTGAAGATTTCCGATGACGAGCTGCGCGAAAGCATCGAGCAGAACCAGCTCCGGCTGATGGACGAACGGGGTATCGATTTGACTGTCTTCTCGCCGCGGGCATCGTTCATGGCCCATCACATTGGCTCGTTCGAGACCTCAGCGCAGTGGGCTGCGATCTGCAACGAACTCTGCTACCGGGTCAGCCAGCTCTACCCCGAGCGGTTCGTGCCCGCTGCGATGCTCCCGCAGTCCCCCGGCGTGGACCCCGCCACCTGCATCCCCGAACTCACGCGCTGCGTCGAGGAGTATGGCGCGGTGGCGCTGAACCTGAACCCCGACCCCTCCGGCGGTCACTGGACCGCACCACCGATCACGGACCGGTCCTGGTACCCCATCTACGAAAAGATGGTCGAGTACGACATCCCCGCCATGATCCACGTCAGCACCAGCATCAACCCCGCGTTCCACACCACCGGTGCGCACTACCTGAACGCTGACACCACAGCGTTCATGCAGCTCATCCAGGGCGACCTCTTCGCCGACTTCCCCACCCTGAAACTCGTCATCCCCCACGGCGGAGGCGCGGTTCCTTACCACTGGGGCCGGTTCCGTGGCCTGGCCATGGCACTGAAAAAGCCAGCTTTGGAAGAGCACCTGCTGGGCAACGTCTTCTTTGACACCTGCGTCTACCACCAGCCCGGCATCGACCTGCTGCTCGACGTCATCCCCACCAAAAACATCCTTTTCGCCTCCGAAATGATCGGCGCCGTCCGCGACATCGATCCCTGCACCGGACACAACTTCGACGACACCGCCCGGTACATCGACACCGCCACATTCAATGAAGTGGACCGGAGTGCGATCCACGAACACAACGCCCGCACCGTCTACCCGCGTCTGAACGCCCTGCTCAAGCAGCAGGGCCGCTGACGCACTCCCCCGACCACCGAGCTTAAGGAAACTGAACCAATGCAGGAACTCGGAGTAGTCCACCGCACCATCACCCGCGCCGCAGACGTCGACGTCAAAGCACTCTCGGCGTTCGGCGTCAGCACCATCCACGAAGCCATGGGCCGGCTCGGCCTCATGCGCCCCTACATCCGGCCCGTCTACCCCGGCGCGAAACTCTGCGGCACGGCCGTCACCGTCCTTCTCCAGCCCGGGGACAACTGGATGCTGCACGTCGCCGCCGAACAGATCCAGCCCGGCGACGTCCTTGTCGCCGCCTGCACCACCGAAAGCGAAGACGGCTTCTTCGGCGACCTGCTCGCCACCTCCCTCCAAGCCCGCGGCGGCCAAGGCCTGGTCATCGACGGCGGCGTCCGCGACGTCGCCACCCTCCAGGAGATGGACTTCCCGGTCTTCAGCCGCGCCATCAACTCCAAAGGAACGGTCAAAGCCACCCTCGGCTCCGTCAACATCCCCATCGTCTGCGCCAACGCCCTCGTCAACCCCGGCGACGTCATCATCGCCGACATCGATGGAGTCGTCGTCGTCCCCGCCGCCCGGGCAGCCGACGTTGCCGCCGCCGCCCAAAAGCGCGAGGACAACGAGGAAGGCAAGCGCCAGCGCTTCGCCAAGGGGGAACTCGGCCTCGACATCTACAACATGCGAGGACCCCTCGAAGCCGCCGGCCTCCGCTACCTCAACTAGGATCCGTTGTCGCGCATTCACCGCACAAGAACCCGAAAGGAGCCCCATTGCTAACGCTCCCGGACTCAGACTCGCCGGATACCCGCTTCTCCAACCTCCCACACCACGGCTACCGCCGTCCGGTTGTGGCGGATTGGCGTGAATTGGTCGAGGGCGATTCCATCGTGCTACTCCGAACAGAAAACAACGACGACGCCGTCTCTGGAACAGTCGATCCCGTAGCTCCGGACGGCTCCTTGATATGGCTGCTGCTTGAGGGGGCAGGCCGGCGCATGTTCCACCACGTCGACGGTTGTAAAACGCTGCTGGAAGACTCTGCGTTGTCGGAGCGCAGAAACCACTCCGAGTCCACACAGGGAACCCTGTCAGGCGTCTTGAAGCTTTCCGGACAATTGTTCGGGCGGCCCAAGTCACCCGCCCCTAGTTGCGAACCTAACCCTGAGCCGACGTGCTCGCAGGTTCAGCCACAACCCGGGTTTTCGAAACTTGCGGGCGGCTCCGTGCCCGTAACGCTCCTGCGGCCCAGCCCCGGCAAGCCATCACGATGAGCGCACCGGGCCACAGTAGGGCGACGATGGGGACTGACAGTGAACCTATGCTGTCGGCCACGTTGGCAACCGGGTTCGGCATGCCGAGGCGGTCCGCGAGCCATCCCGCGGCTGCCATTGCTGCCGCCAACGCCGTCGCGATCCGGAGCGTTGTAGCGCCCGGCTCGTGCGAGCAGGACCAGTGGCGGCAGGACCAGGGCCACTACCGCCAGCTGCATGGCCTCGATTCCCAGGTTTTGAAGCCCAGCAGCGAGAGCCCGAGGCGTGTGCCGGTGAGGTCGAGTTCCCTGTAGAAAATCCTTCCATACAGACCCAGAACCGCTGCAACTGTAGCTTTTGCGGGGTGTTGTCAGGACGCGCGGCCGCCGTAGTCCCGGCCTATCTGACGGGCGGCATCCTGCAATTGGGGGACGACGGTTTTTTCGATAGTTTCCGCCGGTGCGCGGTGGGTTTGAAGTGAAACGTTGACGGCAGCCAAGGTTTTGTTCCCGCTGCGGACGGGTACTGCGACCCCGCGAAGGCCGTCTTCCAGTTCCTGGGACACCATTGCCCATCCTCTGCGGCGGGCAAGTTCTATTTCGTCGCGGAGTTTTGCCGGACTTCCCAGCGATCTCTCAGTGAGCCGTTCAAGCGTCACGGCTTCGAGATAGCTTTCCAGTTCCGCTTCCGGCAAGCCCGCGAGAAGGACGCGCCCCATGGAGGTGGCCCAAGCGGGGAATCGCGTGCCGACGCTGATGGAAACGCTGAGCAGGCGTGGCGATGGTACGCAAGCGACATACACGATGTCCTGCCCGTCCAGGATGCAGAGGGCAGTAGTTTCATTCAAGTCGGCGGCAAGTGACTTGAGATGTTGTTCTGCAATGCGCGGCAGGGCGAGGTTGGCCAAGTAGGAGTTGCCGATTTCCAGGGAGCGAGGGGTCAGTTCGAACATGGACCCATCTGTTCGGAGGTAGCCGAGATCGGTCAACGTCAGGAGGAAACGACGTGCAGAGGCCCGCGTCATATCGGAACGGGAGGCTATCTGGGTCACAGTGAGCCGGGGATGGTTGGGATCGAAGGCGCGGAGAACATCGAAGGTTTTTTCAACAGACTTAACGTAATACGCAGGGCTGTCCTCCATGGACGTTCTGCCTCCTCCGGCACATATGATCCGCCCCGTTATTCCCGAGCGCTTTGTTCGATCATATCGACGGGTGTCCGTGGAAGAGGTCCCGACCTTGCCGGCTCAATGAACGGCCCTGATTTCCGCCAGCGTCTGGGCAAGCAGCGGGCAGGCTTCCGGTGCCAGGCCCAGCAGCGGCACCATCGCGGCCGCCTGGGCCTGCAAGTGGTCCCACCCGTCCACGCGGGTTATTCCCTGCTCTTCGGCAGCCGCAATGGAAGCGGTGATGTGTCCGGCGTAAACGAAGTCGTACACCACAGCGTCTTCCGCCAAGGCAGTACCTCCCCACACTGGGCTGTCGTCCGTTCCTTTGCCTATGGGCGTGGCGTTGACAATGAGAGAGGCCTTCCGGGCCTGGTGCTGTGCTTCGGCCCAGGGAAGAACCTGGGTGCTCATACCCAGTCCGCCAGCAAGGAATGCGAGCTCATTTGCCGCATGGGCGTCACGGTCGGCAATGGTGACGCGCCCGACCCTGCCGCGCAGTGCTACCAGGGCGGCGCGGGCCGCTCCTCCTGCCCCGAGCATGACGACGTGGCGCTGAGGCCGGTCGCCCAGCAGTGTTGCGACCGCTGCTACGTCGGTATTGAAAGCAACGAGTTCGGCTCCCCGGTTGATAAGCAGATTCGCCGCTCCGCTGAGGCGCACCGGCTCGGAAAACTTATCCGCAACCTGGGCAGCCCATTGCTTATGGGGCATGGTGACATTGGCCGCGACGACGTCGCTTTCGAGCAACCTCGCGCGGACAGGAGACATGTCCGCCCCCGCCGGCACATCCCAGCCTTCGTAATGCCAAGGGATTCCCACCTTCTCAAGTACGGGGTTCCAGAGGCTGGCGGACATGGCATGCGAAGCGTCAGAGCCAATGAGGAACATTCGAGAACCTGTTGCGGAGCTTTCCATTCTGGAGGCCTTTCAGGAAACGGTTGTGAGTCAGCTCACGAGAGGGTATGCTCATCCATAGTCGCATACCGCACAGATGTTCGCTATACGCACAAGACCGTTAATCCATTCATAAGCACCGTCTTTCAGTGTGGAAGGACCACTTTCATGACGAACCTCGCCGCCAGTCCCATTTCGGCCGAACAGCGCCAACTTAAACGAGCCAGGAAGGCAGCCCTGGCGGCCTTCCTGGGCGGGGCGCTGGAGTATTACGACTTTTTCATTTATGCCACAGCGGCGTCGCTGATCTTCTCGAAGATCTTCTTCCCGTCCGGTGACCCCACCATCGCCCTGCTGGCCTCGTTCGCAACCTTCGGCGTTGCCTACGTCGCCCGGCCCTTCGGCGCCATCTTCTTTGGGCACCTCGGTGACAGGATTGGCCGGAAGAACACGCTTGTTCTGACCCTGGTCCTGATGGGAGCAGCTACCTTCCTCATCGGCGTCCTGCCGGACTTCAACACCGCCGGCTACTGGGCACCTGCCCTGCTGGTGTTGCTGCGCCTGATGCAGGGCCTCTCCGCCGGTGCGGAGACGGCAGGGGCCTCGGCTCTTTCCACGGAAGAGGCGCCCACGGGCCGCCGCGGCTTCTTCGCCAGCTTCGCCATGAGCGGCATTTCCGCCGGCATCGTCCTGGCCTCACTGGCTTTCCTGCCGGTCGCGGCTATGAGCGAGGCGGACCGTCTGTCCTGGGGCTGGAGGATTCCCTTCTGGGGCTCCATCCTCGTACTGATCGTTGCCTACCTCGTTCGCCGAACCCTAACGGAACCGGAAGTCTTCGAGGAAAAGCATGACCACGGCGAACTAGTAAAACTCCCCTTCGCCAAAATGCTGCAGACACACCCGGCACAATTCATGCAGGTCGCGCTCATGTCATTCCAAGTCGTGACCAACACCTTCATGCAGTCCTTCGGCCTCGCTTACGCCGTCTCCGTCGGCGTCCCCGCGTCCACCATGCTCTGGGTCAGCATCGTCGGCAACATCATCGCGATCGTGTCCCAACCACTGTTCGCGCGCCTCTCGGACAAACTGGGCAGGCGCAAAGTCTTCATCGCCGGTGTCCTCGGATCGGGGCTGATGATCTTCGTCTACTTCTCCGTCATTTCCACGGGCAACGTCCCGATGATCTTCCTCACCAGCACCCTGATCACGGCCGGAACCTACGCGGCATCAAACTCCATCTACCCCGCCTGGTTCTCCGAGCTCTTCAACGTCAAGGTCCGCTACTCCGGCATGGCTATCGGCCTGCAAATCGGCATCCTCTGCGCCGGCTTCACCCCACTGCTCGCCACCGCACTCGTCGGAGCCGAGAAGGCCAACTGGGGACCCGCCGCATGGATCGTCGCAGCGTCCTCCGTGCTGGCCGTCGCCGGTGCACTCTGGGCCAGAGAAACATCCAAAACGCCCCTCCGCGAACTGGGCAACCCGGTCCCCTAGTACGAGCCCTACCAGAAGCAGCCCAAGGTAGGGGAACACGCAGGGCTGGTTCCCTTACCCCAAGTTCCGCGAATCCGGGAACCCGGCACAGCCAGGCCAAAAACATGAGGTCGCGTCATCGCAGCTACGAGTACCGGGCAAGGCAGGGCAAAGGCCGGGCATCAGCAGGCGGGAAAGCGTCCGCTGGCTGCCGGACGGTGGATGGTGTTCCTCGGCATTCTCCTCATGGCCTTAAGCGCGAGGCTGGCGGTGGCGGGCGTTTCACCCATCCTCCCCCTCATGAACATCGACCTTACGTTCAACGCAGTTTCGATTGGCATACTTGGGATGCTGCCGACCTGGGGTTTGCGGTGATGGGGTTCCTGACCCCGCAACTGATACCGCGTCCGACTTGAGCCTCTGTTGTTCATCGCGATACTGATGGCTGTTGCCGGACAGCTGGGCCGGGCACTGGGGACAAATGTTCCCGTTTCTCTGATGTTGTCTTTGTTGACCATGATCGGGTTGGGCCTGGGGAACATAATGCTGCCCCCGCTGGTCAAGAAGTACTTCCGGGAACAGGGTCGGGCTGCTTACCGCCCTCTACGTCACCCTCTTCGCGGTCAGCACGGCGGCGGCACCGCAGTTAGCGGTCCCGATCTCAGAGGTTGCTGGTTGGCGGATGGCAGTTGGCATCTGGTCCATCGTGGGCATCGCAGCAGCGCTGCCCTGAATCGTACCTTTGCAATTTTCACTTGGCTTCCAACCGTTCTTATTGACCGCGGCTTCACCCCAGCAGCAGCCGGCTTAATGCTCGCCCTTTATGCCATCGTTGGCCTGCCCACAAGCCTGGTGGTGCCGCTGATCCTCGCGCGGAGGTCGAGAGCGTTCCCATTGGTATGGCCTTCGCCCTCATGTTCGCCATCGGTTACTGTGGGCTCCTCCTGACGCCGAGCACCATTGCACCCTTGTGGGTTGTTGTGTTCGGGCTTGGCCAGGGCACGTACTCTTATGCACTCCTGATGATCAACAAGCGCACTCGAACCACCGCCGGCTCAGGCGCACTGTCCGGATTCGCACAAGGAGTGGGCTATGCCCTGGCCGGCCTCGGACCGTTACTGTTCGGACTCCTGCACGAACTCAGCGGCAGCTGGACGGCATCCTTTGCCCTGCTCTGCGGATGCCTGTTCGCCCTCACTGCAGGGCTGCTCATGACCAATTAGCCACGAATGCTCGAAGACCACGGAACCTGACGGCTTACACTGATTGGCTACCCGCATGCGTGCACGTTCGATCTCGATCTATTTAGCCTTCTACAGCTCTTTTCCGCGAGGCACCCGTCGAACGTTCTATTTTCAGTCACCCACGGACGCTGGTTCTTAGCGCGGGCTGCTCGCGGCGCGGACAAGTCCGTTCAGCCAGGCCTGGTGGCCGTTCAGCATGGGGTTCGGATCCTGCAACGCCAGTTCCGCTGCCGGCTGGCCGATCTGCGTTTCCTGGGTCAGGACACGCACGCGGTCGAGGGGGAGGTCCTCGACCAGCCAAGCGTGAAGAACATCCAGCCGATCCTCGGGTGCGCCGTCCTGGGAGGCAGTCCAGGAAAGACGTCCCGGAATATCCACTGCAGGCACTTGAAAATCCACGACACGCGCGGCCAGCGGCGGGAAACCAAAAGTGCTGAAGCTGAAGTGCATCCCATCGAACAGTTCGGGGCCTCCCCCTTTAGGAAAAGTGATCTGCGAGACGTTGTTGTAATACGACTCCCAAGTTGAGGTGTCGGTAAGGAACGGCCAAATTTGCCCTGCCGTGAGGCCGCTGACGATCACCTCATTGGAGACAAAGTTGTCCCCCGTTCCGGGGAGGTAGCCCTCTGGCCAAGTGATTGCATTTTGGACCGTCATTGCGCTTTTCCTTTCACTGCCGCTTCAGAATGAAGCAGTCAATTACCAGCCTAGAACCTCGAGCAATAGATAAACCAATAGTTAGGCCAATAGCATTCATAGGCTGACCTATTGGGCGCGGACCTATTATTAGATCATGACATCCCGGGCAGCCGACGGCACTGAAGCGATCGCTAAGACGATCGGCCACCTCGACCTCAACCAGTTGCGCACCTTTCTGGCCGTCTACAGGGCAGGGTCCTTCACCGCCGCAGCCCCCATGCTGGCGTTGTCGCAGCCCACGGTTACCGCCCAGATCCGGGCCTTGGAACAGCAAAGCGGCCGCGATCTCTTCACTCGACTGCCGCGCGGGGTTGTGCCGACTCAACATGCGAACGAGCTCGCCCTAAGGGTTTCAGGACCGCTGGATGATCTCGCATCCTTCGAGGGCCGAAGTGCCCTATTCGCGGGACAACATGGGCCCGTGCATTTGGCGGGACCGTCCGAATTGCTCTGCACGAGAGTTTTGCCCGCCCTCGCCCCACTCGTTTCCGACGAGGGCGTGCAACTGCGGGTGACCCAGGGGCTCATGGAGCCGTTGATGGAGGAGCTGGGGGCAGGCCAACACGACCTCGTCATCACAACCCGGCGCCCGCGGGGCCAGCGTCTGGCCTCGGTCGCGCTGGCGGATGAGGACTACGTCCTGGTTACCTCACCCAACTGGGCCGATCGCCTTGGAGAGCTGACCGACGCTGATGACCTTTGGTTAAAGCTTCGGCATGTTCCCCTTATTTCCTATGCAGAAGATCTGCCCATCGTTCGCCGCTACTGGCGCAACGTGTTCGGCAAGCAGTTGGGTACCGGCACGGCCGTGACCGTTCCGAATTTGTACGCTGTTTTGTCTGCGGTCACCGCCGGCGCCGGTTACAGCGTGCTTCCCCGTTCCCTTTCTCAGGACAACCTCGCCCGGGGCCGGCTCGTGCTGCTGCATGACCCCGTGGAGCCTCCGCTGAACACGCTCTTCCTGGTCCAACGACCCGGAACGAACTCCAACCCGCATGTAGAAGCAGTGAGCCGCTATCTCCAGACAGCCGCCCAAAACTGGTAGGGCAACCAAGCTAGGAGCAGTGACTCCAAGGCAGTTCGAGTTCAGCGACGCGTACAAGCCCAACCGGGAGATGCAGAAACTCGTCATCGAGGTAACTGCCCGCGCGGGTATGTCACAACATGCCCAGCCGGTCGACTTAAGCCAGGGGGACCTAAGGTGGTGTCTTCTGGCAGGGATACGTCTCAGGCGCGGTCTCCGGTGCAATACGAACATTGTCGCTTCGGCCCGTTGCAGCTACCTAGATGCTGCTTTATCGCAACGGCTTCCAGACCGTTCGGTAAAGCGATCCCAGCAGGGACAGGCAGTTCGCCAAGTTAGAGCACACCCCAACCTGACGAGTTCGCGGTTGGTCTTATCTTCTTTCTGAGAGAAGCCTTGGACTCAACCTGACGGGTTCAAGGTTGGAGGCAATCAGTGGCCGGACAGCGGATCGCGTACGTGCGCGTGAGCACCCTGGATCAGAACGAGAAACGCCAGCTCGAAGGCCAGGTTCTGGACCGGGTCTTCACGGACAAGGCCTCCGGCAGGGACACCGCGAGGCCAGAGCTTACGGAGTTGCTGCGGTTCGCCCGAGACGGGGACACCGTGGTGGTCCACAGCATGGACCGGCTCGCCCGTAGCCTCGATGACCTGCGTGCTCTGGTCCAAAACCTCACGCGCAAAGGTGTGCGGGTGGAGTTCGCTAAAGAGAGCCTGGTCTTCACCGGCGAGGACTCCCCCATGGCAAACCTCATGCTCTCCGTTATGGGAGCCTTTGCTGAATTCGAACGCTCCCGCATTAGGAAACGCCAGCGGGAAGGGATCGCGCTGGCCAAGCAGCGCGCCGCCTACAAAGGACGGAAAAGACGCTCACCCCGGAACGGGCGGCCGAACTCGTCCATCGCGCCGGCAGCGGTGTTCCAAAGGCCCTCCTCGCCCGTGATTTTGGGATCAGCCGGGAAACGGTCTACCAGTACCTCCGCCAGGCCAAACTCTCGTAAGCCCTCCCCCGCCTGCGCCGTCCATGTGCAATAGCCTGTGCGGCGCTAGCTTGACGGAATCACCTTTATCGGCTTTCAAGTAGGACTAGTAGAAGTGCATGCGAGGTGATGGCGGCCCCGCCCTGACCTCAGCTCGCTTGCACGGTATGCGTACGGGCTCGTGATCCCTCTCAGGGAACCGCATATCGGTTTCCAGTTAGAGCACTAGAAGCCGTCCGGCTCGGGAAGCATTTGGCGATCCGTACTCCGTGTAGCCGCATTGAACATCGGGAGTGGTTTCGATTCTGTAGTCACCCGAACCTCGCCTCGTTACCCTGATGCCCCTGGTTTAGCGCCAAGGCATCGGGGATGTGCGCCTCAACAGCTGAGTTCAGTGATTCGTCAAGAGCAGCAACGGTGGCGGCTGGGACCCACTCATTTGTCTCCCCAAGTGTTGCTCGGTTGGAACAAGCCGCTTTGCGCATGCGCTGCTTCGGCAAGTTCGATGGGTCAGGCAGTTCTAATGTCAAAGTCATAGATATCGAGTGCCTTTCGCTCGCCTTTGTCCGTCCGGATCCAAATCATTCCTAGGGATGGGGCGATCAGTTCTACTGCGCCTAACCACTTCGAGCCATTTCTGTCATAGGCCACCACTTGATCGTGTATGACCAGAACGGATAGAAGCGCGCTGTGTGTTCTTGGCCTGTTTTCTGTCATGGGGGTTCCTTCGATGACGCACCTTCCTTACGCACGCGGGGCTGGGGCAATCGCGTGGAAAGTACGCTCCTACGCTGCGAAACAGGCTGCACGTTGCAGTACGCATGCTCAGCTTGCTCTGACAGATCCATACTACTTCGTACAACAAACATTAAGTTCGCCTGACGAAACATATGCAGTAGAATAGAAGCGTTGAAGGTCGATCAGACTAAATGGGATTGCCGCTTGAGCTGCCTTTCCGCTACGGAGATGACGATGTTCCCGGCCTCGAGCGGGTTCGAGCCCTTCTCGGATGACGCCTCGAAGGGTGAGGACCAGGCAAAGGAGGCACGCTTGAGTTTGTTTGTTCAAACCCGGTTGGTGAACGGTTCGGGTTCGTGGTCGGCCGTGCCCTTGGAGCCAAGACTGGGATCAGAGGATGGCGATGGTGCATGCCACGCTCTGCTGCGCACCTCAGGCTCACTTCAGCGACGGTCGCAACGGGCATGCTGAGCTGGGCAATCAGTTTTCAGGCTGCCACGTCCCAGGCCGCATGGGTTGGTGTCAGGCTCATTATCGGTTACCGCGCTCTGGCCGAGGGCGCGGACCCTGCATTCCTTGGGTTACTTGCGTCCAGCTTCGCACTTCCGGCCTTGCTCCTGGCCCTAAGTACGGGTAGGGCCGCAGACAGAATTGGCGGGGCGGCCGTGTCGTTGTTCGGATTGCTGATATCGGCGGCGGGGACGACCGTCATGCTCTTCATCGGCGGGCTGCCCGCACTCTTGGCGTCCAGCGCTGCTATCGGTCTCGGCAATCTGATGGTGCTGGTCGGGCAGCAGGCATTCGTGGCCAGGGCCAACAGGAGCGGGCCCACTGATGGCGCTTTCGGCACTTTGACTGCAGCTGCTGCCGTCGGTCAGCTTGTCGGGCCACCGGCGGTGACGGTCGTGACGTCAATGGCCGCCGCTGCTGCTGATCCGACCAAGCCAAATACCACCTTAGGTCTGCTGGTGTGTCTGGGTTTGACGGTCTTGGCGATGCCGGTGTTTTTGTTGGTTTACCGAGCCGACGTGCGACGGAGGACGATCAGTGAAAATCCTGCTGCACCGATAAAGGTGTTCAAGGTTCTTCAGGTCAGGGGCCTGTGGAGGTCACTGGCAGTGAGCGGCGCTGTGCTGGTGTCTTTGGATCTTATGTATGCTTTTGTCCCGGTCTGGGCGATAGAACAGAATGTCAGCGCCTCAGTAGTAGGCCTTCTTCTGGCACTTCGCGCCGCGGTATCGTTGGTTAGCCGTATTGGCCTTACCCGCCTCATTCGGCGCTTTGGACGAAAGACGATTCTTATCGTTTCCCTTGCCGTTGCGGTATCTGCGCTGGCCGCGCTTCCGCTGGTTGGCCCCTACGCTGCTATAGCAGTAATGGTGGGCTTAGGGATCGGGCTAGGGACCCCTCAGCCCATAACGATGGCGTGGGTTGTCTCTTTGACCGCGGCGACCAGCCACGGAGCGGTCCTGGGGCTAAGAATGGCGGTTAACCGACTTGCGCAGATCTCGCTTCCGGTTGCCGTTGGTTCCTTGGCCGCCCCTTTGGGGGTCTTGGGTATTTTCTGGGCCAACGCGGCCTTGCTGGTCGGTGCCATTGCAGTTACCGCGGGGTCGGATACGGGATTAGCAAACGCTAAGAAAGACGATTCCGACGATTGACGGTCCTACTTCCCTCCGCTGGCGCGGGTCCGCGGATTGACTCCATCTTGTGGGAATATTGTTCGTGTGACGAACTGTGCCCCTTCTTGCAGCTGAAGCAGGCGCCCTAGCATCGGTTCGACCTCAAACGCGTTGACACCCAAACTGGAAGGCGGTAGTCGTGTCCTCTCCAAGCCCAGGGGCCGCAGCCTCCTTGGTTTCAGGCGTAGCTCCGGAGCAACCCACCGTGCGGAGCGTCGAGCGTGCCTTGGATATCCTCAAGGTGTTGGAGCTAAGCGAAACGCCTATGCGCCTGGTCGACCTCTGCAAGGCCACCGGTTTACATACAGCGACCATGTTGCGCTTGCTGGGTCCATTGCAGCGCCGAGGGCTCGTTGTTGCCGAGAACCAGACGTACCAGCTCGGGGTTGCTGCAATACGCATGGCCTACGGCTTCTTGACAACCGATTCCCTTAGCCGCGATGCCCGCCCCATTCTGCAGCAACTGACGGCTTCGACGAAGCTGACGTCTTCCCTTCATGTGCGGGAAGGATACGAGCGTGTCCTCACGGTCCGCGTCGACGGGGCAGATCCGCTCTATTTCCAGGCGCCGCTGGGACGGTGGCTTCCCCTCTACATGGGGTCGGGAAAACCCATTTCAGCGAATCTCACGACAGAGGAGCAGCAGGCAATCATTGCCCGCGCTGCGCGTGAGAAGGCCGTCACTGCCACAGGAGACCCGGTAACTGCGGAGGACCTGGCACGCGATTTCGAAGAGATTCGCCGAATGGGGTATTACATTTCCGTCGACGAACGTGATCTTGGCGTGTCCGCCGCGAGCACTGTTATCCGGAACCCGTCCGGTGCAGCCATTGGCGCCATATCGGTCTCGGGGGCATCTGAGCGGATATCCCGGGAGAGACTTGCGGAGTCCGTTCCCGAATTACGCCGGGCGGCGGCAGCCCTGAGCTCCAACAGCCCCTACATGTAAGGCACGAGGTGCTGCCGGGACGGGGCTGTACCTTGTCTTCAAGTGCTGGCGTTACCGGCGCTGGCGTCGTTTCGGAACCGGGGTGTCAAGGTGCGGATACGACGTCGGGGCGGTTGGAGTCTTTGGTTCTGTACCGCCGCCCCGACTGCCGTTGCCGGTGGTCAGGTTTGTGGCGATGAGGCAGCCTGTTCACTACCGCCGACCCGGGGCCTCACATCTAGGGGGAAATGGCATTCGGCGAAGTGGCCGGGCGAGTCGGGGCTTCTCTCTGGAACGGGCGGGAGGGTTGCACAGATGTCTTGGGCTTTCCAGCAGCGGGTGCGGAAGCGGCAGCCGGAGGGAGGATTCAGAGGCGAGGGGATTTCGCCGCTGAGCTTGATCCTTTCGTTCTTCTTGTCGCCGGCAGATGTGAGTTGGGGTGAGGCGGACAGGAGCGCGGCCGTGTAGGGGTGACGGGGGTTGGCGAAGACGTCCTCTGCTGTGCCTGTTTCGATGATCCGGCCGAGGTACATCACCGCTACGCGGTCGGCCACGTGCGAGACGACTGAGAGGTCGTGGGAGATGAAGATGTAGGCGACGCCAAGCCGCCGCTGCAGGTCGTCCAGCAGGTTGAGCACCTGGGCTTGTACGGACAGGTCAAGGGCGGAGACGGGTTCGTCCAGGAGGATGATGTCGGGATTCAGGGCCAGGGCGCGTGCGATGCCGATGCGTTGGCGTTGGCCGCCTGAGAACTCTTGCGGGTATTTGCCGGCGTCGCTTTCCCGGAGCCCGACCATCTCCAGCAGTTCGCCCAGCCGCGTCTGGCGTTCCTGTGCCGTTTTGTAGAGGTCCTTGTGTGTCCGCCAGGGTTCGGAGATCAGCTCGCCGGCTGTCATGCGGGAATTGAGCGAGGCGAACGGGTCTTGGAAGACCATCTGGACGCGGCGGCGCCAGATGAGCAGTTCTTTGCCTTTGAGGCCGAGGGGATCCACGCCGCCAAAGCGGATGGTTCCCCCGTCGGGGTGTTCGAGCATGAGCAGTGTGCGGGCAAGGGTTGATTTTCCGCAACCGGATTCGCCCACGAGGCCCAGGGTTTCGCCGCGGCGGACGTACAAGTCGATTCCGTCCAGTGCCTTCAGTTCGTTGTTGCCGGTCTTGCTTGCGGCGACATGGAAGGTTTTGGTGAGGGATTGGACGTCCAGGAGTGTGTCAGTCATTGTTCAGTTCCTCGGAGAAGTGGCAGGCGGAGCTTCGTCCGGTTCCGATTGGTTCAAGGGCCGGGCGCTGGGCGCGGCAGATGTCCTGGACCAGCGGGCATCGTGATTGGTAGACGCAGCCGGAGGGGATGGCGTGCAGTTCGGGCGGTGTGCCGGGTATAGATTTGAGCCCTTGGCCACGTTCCAGGTTTGCGGGGACGGAATCCAGCAAGCCTTTGGTGTAGGGGTGTTTTGGGTTTGTGAAAACTTCTGTCACGGGGCCGGTCTCGACGACGTTGCCGGCGTACATCACCGCTACGGTGTCCGCTTCTTCAGCCACGACGGCCAAATCGTGGGTAATGAGTACCACGGCCATTTGTTTTTCGGCGCGGAGGTCACGCAGCAGGTCCATGATTTGCGCCTGTACAGTGACGTCCAGTGCGGTGGTGGGTTCATCCGCTATGAGAAGTTTTGGGCTCAGGGCGACCGCCATGGCGATGAGGACGCGCTGGCGCATGCCTCCGGAGAATTGGTGTGGGTAAGCGTTGGCCCGTAATTCCGGGTGTGGGATGCCTACGCGCTCCATCAGTTTTATGGCTTCGTCCTTGGCGGCCCGGGCGGAAAGGCCGCGGTGGATGCGGAAGGCTTCCCCCAGTTGGGTTCCCACTGTATAGACCGGATTGAGCGCGGTGAGCGCATCCTGGAACACAATTCCCAGCCCAGGTCCCGCGATCTTGCGGCGCTCACGGGGTTTGAGTTTGATCAGGTCAGTACCCTCGAACAGCATTTCACCGCCGGTGACGTCCGCGACCGAGTCCAGAAGCCCTGTGATGGCTTTGGCCGTCATGGACTTTCCGCAGCCCGACTCTCCCAGCAGTGCCAGTGTTTGGCCGGACTTCGCTTCGAAAGTGACATTGTTGACCGCCCGGACGGTCCCTCGGCGGGTACGGATATCGACGTCAAGTCCGGACACCTTCAGGACCACGTCCTTGGTTGTTTGGGTGCTCATTAGTTCAGTCCTTTGACTCGGGTCTTTACGACGCGGCGCTTGGGAAGTGTCAGGCGCCAGCGTTGTGCCGGGTCTGTGGCGATGCGGAGCCAGGCGGCAAGGATGTTTGCCGAGATCGTGACGATCAGGATGGCCAGGCCCGGGAAGAATGACAGCCACCATGCGGACTGCAGATATCCGCGTCCTTGGGCCACCATGAGCCCCCAGGTAACGTCCGGGGGTTGGATGCCGATGCCGAGGAAGCTCAGTGCGGCTTCTGCCAGCATCACGTAGGAGAACTCCAGGGTTGCCAGGGTCAGCAGCGTTGGTGCCACGACCGGGATGACGTGGCGTCGAATGATCGAGTTGCCCCTGGCGCCGAAGGTCCGCGCCGCGTCGACGAACGTGCGGCTTTGGAGTTCGGCTGACTCGGCCCGTGCGGTCCTTAGATAGATCGGGATACGGGTGATGGCCAGCACCAGGATGATGTTGGCCGCGCTTGGGGACATGACGAACAGGACGACGACGGCCAGGAGCAGCGAAGGAAAGCTCATGATGATATCGGCAATGCGCATCGACAGGAGTTCCCGCCAGCCACGGTGGAAACCGGCCCAGATGCCCCACAAGGATCCCACCACAAGTGAAATGGCCACCGCTGGCAGGGCCACTGACAAAGTGGTCTGCGTGGCGATGACGAGGCGGGCAAGCATGCTTCGTCCCAGCGAGTCGCTGCCCAGAATGAACTCCCAGCCGTCGGAGACGCTGAACGGTGGGCGGTTGGTGGCCTGCAGATTCTGTTGGTTGGCCAAGTCGGTCATCAGCCACGGGCCGATGAGTCCGATTAGGGCGGTCAGCAGAAGGATCACGGCTGCCACGACGGCGAAGCCGTCCTTGAACAGCAGGCTCAGCAGGCTGATCTTGTGATCTGGTCGGCCGTTCCGGGCTTTCGGTGTTTTCGGTGCTGTGGGCTTCTGTGCAACGCCGGCGGGGTCCGCGGGCAAGCCGGCGTCAACGGCTGTTTGCTGGGCAGCACCTCGTAGGAGGGGCATCGTGTCTCCAGTTCCTATCACGGGGTAAGTGGCGTTCCTGATGTCATTTCCTGAGGACACAGCGGACTATCTGGCAGTCAGCTTGCGGACTTTGGCTTTGGCTGTTGTCCGGACCCGAGGGTCCAGTGCCGCATAGCCGAGGTCAATCAGGATGTTCAGGGCAAAAATGGCGACTGCGGTGAGCAGCACCGCCGCCTGCAGGACGGCGAAGTCACGCTGCAGAACGGAATCGATGATGAGTTTGCCGATGCCGGGCCACCCGAAGATGGATTCAACGACGACGGCTCCGTTGACGAGGCTGACGGTCAGATCACCAGCTACGGTCAACGCGGGAGCAGCGGCATTGCGCAGGGCGTGGCGGATAATGATGCGCGATTCAGTGGCCCCCTTGCTCCGGGCCAGCTTGATGTAGGGCTCAGATAGGGCTGACACCATGGATCCCCGCACAATCTGGACCAGGACTCCGAACGCGTGCAGGAAGAGGGTCGCGATCGGCAGCACCCACGATGCGGCGCCGGCCTGGGTCCCTGACGTAGGTAGCCAATCAAGCAGGATGGCGAAGACCCAGATTCCCATGATGGCCAGCCAGAAGTTGGGAACACTCGCTGCCGCCATTGCGAACAGGCTTGAGATTCTGTCAGCGATGCCGTTAGGTTTCAATGCTGCGATACTGCCGACGATGAGGGCGGCAATGATCGCCAGCATCATTGTCATTGCTGCCAATTGGAGTGTGGCCGGGAAGGCCCGCAGCGCCAACGCCGCCGCGGACCCGCCCGTGCGAAGGGATTCGCCGAAGTCCAGTCGGAGGACTCCAGTGAAGTAGTTGACCATCTGTACCAGAATGGGGTCGTTGAAGCCGTGGGCTTCGGAGAAGGCATCGTACGCCTCTTGTGTGGCGTTGGCTGGAAGGTACAGGGCTGTCGGGTTTCCGGTCAGCCTCGAAAGGAAGAAGACTCCGAGGATCACCACCAGCACGGGTATGGCGCTGCTGATAATTCTTTTCCTGAGGTATACGAGCATCTCCGTCTACTTCCCGGAAGGCTTTATGTCCGCGACATGCAGTTCGTCTCCCGATGCCGCGTTCGGTGTGTAGTCAACTTGTGCTGCCTTACCGATGATGCTGCTCATATGCATGACGGGGGCGAACTGGTTGATCTTCTCGTCGTGGAATTTGAAGATTTCCTCGTAGGCCTTCTGACGCTCGGCCCCCGACTTGGCAGCGGCTGCCTGGATCATGGCGTCGAACTCTGCAGTTCCCATGGCGCCGTTCACTGCCGTGGTGGTGAAGTTCGAGTTCGTCGTGAAGGAAGCATCACCAGACTGGTTGCCGTGCTGGACCAGCAGTGCGATGGCCCCTTGGTCGGTGACACCGGGCCTGCGCTGGTATTGCTGGTGGGTCGCTGTTTCAACCATCCTTAGCTGAACATTGAGTCCGATCTGTGCGAGTTCGTCGCGGAGTACCTGGGCCAGTTCCGAGACCTTCGGGAATTGTGCGTTGCGCCCAACGATTGTGATGGGCTGGTCCACCGGGACACCGTCGGCCTTGGCTGCTGCCACAAGCTGCTTGGCTTTGTCGCGGTCAAAGGGGAATGGTGTCTTATCGGGGTTGGAGCCAACTGTTCCTGGTGGAATGAGGTCCGCTGCGGGGTCGCCGATGCCAGGGTAGAGGGACTTGGCGATGCCGTCCCTGTCGATGGCGTAGGAAATGGCCTGCCGAACGCGGATGTCGGTCAGCGGTGCGATCTCGCCACCGAGTCGCAAAGCCACCGTTTCGTTGTTCGGGTAGGCGATGCCCAGCTCTCCAAGCCCGTCGGCAGGGCTCAGCGCCATGGCGATGTCGGCTTCACCGCTGGTGATCATGGCCGCGCGAACTGTGGACTCGGCACGCCATTGGTATTCGGCGGTGGCATATGTCGGCGCGCTGCCCCAGTACTTGTCGTTGCGTTCAAGCACGAGCCGGGTACCGGCGTCCCATTGCTTGATTTTGTAGGGACCTGTCCCCACGGGCTGAACCACTGCTGTGTCTACGGCGGTGGCAGTCGGCACGATTTCCACGTAGGAAATGCGCAGCGGCAAAAGTGGGTCCGCCTGGTCGGAGGTGACTTTTACGGTCTTGTCGTCAAAGGCCTGGGCCTGCACCTTGGCGTTGCCGAACATCTGGGTCTTGGCCGTGCAGGACAAGCTGGAAGTCAGGACCCGGTTGATTGAATGCGCGGCCGCCTCGGCGTTGAAAGGGGTGCCGTCCTGGAAGGTGACACCCTCGCGGAGTCTAAAGGTCCATTCCTTCTCACCTGTCGCCTCCCAAGACGTTGCCAGCAGGGGCTTCAATTCGACGGACGAGGGATCACGTTCAATGAGAGGTTCAGTGATGTTGGATCGCACGACGACGCCGGTGGCCGTCGATGCGGCGTGGCAGGGCTCGAGCGTTGGGGGCTCGACGGGCAGGACAATGCGTACGGTGTCCTGCGTTGAGGAGCTCTCTGGGGAATTGGCTACTGAACAAGAAGTCAGCAGTAGCGCGGTCAGTACCCCGGCGGTAGTAACCGCGCGGGAATTTGTACCCGAAAAAAACGTCATCGTTCCTCCGACATAGTGGGCTTGCGAACTCGAGAGTCCCTTGCGGTCGGTTGCGTATGAACCGGCTTCAGGGTTGCCAACTTTTACATCCCGGGTTGTTCCGACAGGTAGTTCTTGGCCTTCTGCGAGATGTGATGGCCGTCGCTCTGACGGTCAAGCAGTGACCTCCGAGAGGTGTGACTTAGGGCACGGGGTCGCTGGACTGAAATGAACTTTAGTTTCGCACTACGAACTATGCAAGGCTTTTGCCGAAAATGAATCCATGCCTGTATACCGTCACGGCGATTTTGGGACAGGCCGCTAGGTTTATTTCGCAAGGTAGAGCCGGACTAACAGGGGAAAGGTCGTCATTCAAGGCGATCCAGCAAGGCTGCGCGAGGACTATGACCCTTCCCGCGATGCCTGAGAGTGCCCTAATCTAGCTGTCCAGCAGGCAATTGACGGTCCCAGCCGCACTGAATCGACTGCGTAAATTCAGCTCCGGACCACCTCTTGCTTAACCTGCATCCGTACCTGTATACATGAATAGAACTAAGGAGTAATGATGATCACATCCGTCGACGCCGACGAACTGACCCGCCTTGCAACCGCCATCTTGGAAGCACAATCGGTTCCCCCTGCCGATGCTGAACTTTTGGCCGACAGTCTGGTCCAGGCCGAGCTGTGGGGCCACTCATCGCACGGAATGCTGCGTCTGCCCTGGTATGTGGCGCGCCTGCGGTCAGGTGCGATGCAAGCAGTCACCGACGTGCAGACCGTGTCGGATACCGGTTCTCTGACCGTGTTGGATGGACAGGAAGGAATCGGTCAGGTCATCGCCACCCAGGCAGTGACGACCGGCATCGCGAAAGCCACGGAGCACGGCATTTCCGGCGTCGCGGTAAGAAACTCCAACCACTTTGGAACCGCCGCCTACTTCACCCGCCGCTGCGCAGATGAAGGCATGGTCGGCATCCTAGCGACAAATGCCAGTCCTGCAATGGCCCCCTGGGGCGGCCGACAAAAGATGGTCGGGAACAACCCCTGGTCAATCGCTGTACCCGCGGGTCGCTACGGCACCGTAGTCATGGACATTGCCAATACGGCCGTTGCCCGCGGAAAAATCTACCTCGCACGCGAACGTGGTCAGAGCATCCCCGAAGGATGGGCCGCCGACAGCATGGGCGTCCCCACGACAGATCCCAGCGCCGCAATCGACGGTCTTATCCTGCCTATGGGCGGGCACAAGGGTTACGTCATCTCGTTCATGCTCGATATCCTCGCCGGCGTGCTCACGGGCAGCTCCTACGGCACCGACGTGGCCGGCCCCTACCAGCCCGAGGCCAGGAGCGGCTGCGGCCACCTGCTCCTGACAATCGACATCAAACGACTCATGCCGAGGGCAGAATTCGAGCAGCGGATGGAAGACCTTCTCGACCGCATCAAGGCCTCCACCCCGGCCGAGGGGATCGCCGAAGTCTTCTTCCCTGGGGAGATCGAGGCACGCAACAATATAGAAAATCGCCGATCCGGTCTTGCCATTCCGGACCGTACTCTGGACAGCCTGCGCGAACTGGCAGCGTCCTCAGGCGTTGAGTGGACTCTGGCAGAGACTGCCGTTGACGCAACGCACCTCACACCCGGAATCTCGCTGCGGGCCTAGGCCTCAACCTCCCCAGTAATTTGGAAGGCCAATGATGCTCGTCCTATTCGGTTTCCTGATGATTGCCGTGTTCATGTATCTGGTCATGAGCAAACGGGCAACTCCCATCGCGACCCTCATTCTCGTGCCCGTAGTGTTCGGCCTCTTCGCAGGGGCCGCTGCAGGGCTCAACGATATGGTGCTCAAAGCGCTGGTCGCTCTTGCGCCCACGGCAGCACTGCTGTTTTTCACCATTATCTTCTTCGGGACAATGATCGACGTCGGTCTTTTCGACCCGCTGATCCGCGCCATCCTCCGCTTTGTACGCAACGATCCGATCAGGCTGGCAGTGGGAACGGCCCTGCTAACCTCGGTGGTATCCCTCGACGGCGACGGCTCGACAACGTTCATCATCGTCGCCTCGTCACTGCTGCCGCTTTATTTGAGGCTGGGCATGAGCCCCGTAACCCTCACGGTCATCGCCGCGATCGGCAACGGCCTGATGAACACCATGCCCTGGGCAGGGCCAGCCGTCAGGGCTTCGGCCGCTCTCGGCGTCTCCCCCATCGACATCTCCGTCCCGATGCTACCCGCCGTCGGAGCCGGCTTCATCGCCCTGATGATCATTGCTGTCTTCATGGGCATTGGTGAAAAGAAGCGGATCGGCATGCTGCAGCTCAGCGACACCTCTCCCGGTCTATTGAGGGCACCGACACGTGGTGAGACGTCCCGCCCCGGTGGGCGCGCTGGTGGTTCCTCCAGCGGATCTTCTGCCGTGACCACGCCTCAGGCAACCCTCACGATCGAACCGGACTTCGCAGCTCCGATCGCTGAGAGTGGTGTCTTCGACAGGCCCCGAGCCCGTCCCAGACTGGTCTGGGTCAACTTCATTCTGACCATCGCGACGATGACAGTGCTTCTCACCAACGTGCTGGCTGCGCCACTCGTGTTCATGATCGCAACTGCAGTGGCCCTGGTTATCAACTTCCCTAAGGTCAGCGAACAGGCAGAGCAGATCAAGGCACATGCCAGCAGCGTCGTGTCGGTTGTTGGGATGGTTTTTGCTGCGGCAATGCTGACCGGCGTCATGGGCGGCACCGGGATGGTCAAAGCCATGGCCGAATGGCTGGTGGCCATCATTCCCGACAGCATCGGCCCCCTGATGGCGGTGATCATCGGGCTGCTCAGCATCCCGTTCACCTTCTTCCTCTCCAACGATGCCTTCTTCCTCGGCCTGCTGCCGATCCTGAGTGAGACGGCAGCCTTCCATGGGATCGACCCTGTCGAAGCGGCCCGGGCTTCCATCGTCGGACAGGCCCTGCACCAATCCAGCCCCTTGGTCGCTTCCTTCCTGCTTCTCATCGGACTGACCGATGTCAGTCTCGGTGACCATCTCAAACGCGGCATCTGGCGCGCTGTGGTCGTCTGCCTCGTCGTCCTCGCAGTCGGTTCCCTGACTGCATTCCCCTTCATCGCCAATTCCTAGACGTAAGGATCAATCAAAATATGAGTACCGACCGCAACAACGCAGCAGTCATCGCCGGCTATATCTCCGAAGCCGGCATTCCCAAGGTCTTTGCTTACCCTGGCGACCCCACCATTGAACTCCTTGAACAAGTCCAGCGTACGGGCACCGAAGTTGTCCTGGCCCGCCGTGAGGGTTCGGCAGCCTTTATGGCGGAGGGATATTCCCAGGCGACGGGCAACATCGGCGCCTGCGTCTCCACCCTTGGACCTGGTTCTACCGCCCTGCTCAACGGCGTTGCAGCTGCAACCTTGGACCGCGTCCCGATGCTCGCAATTTCCGGCCAGATTGAGACTGAACGAGAACAGTGGTTCACCCACCAGGTGGTAGACCACCGCGACCTCTTCGGCCCCGTAACTAAGTGGGCCGGGCGCGTGGAGCGCGGCGCCATCGAACCAACGATGCGCAAGGCACTGCGGACAGCCGCAGCTGACCGGCCCGGCGCCGTTCACCTCAGCGTCGGCGCTGACGTTCTGAAAGCAGATGCGGAGGGCGCAAGGGTCCGCTTGCCGGCCGACACTGTCACTCCCACTGAGGCTGCCGCCGGAACGGCCGCAGTTGTTCGCGCCCCAGGCATCACCACCAGCCCCCTCGACGTAATCCGCGGTGCCAAGCGTCCGGTCATCCTCGCTGGAATCAGTGCCGTACGCGCGAACGCGACGCCTGCCCTGACCAAGCTCGCTGAAGTCCTCGGCGCACCCGTCGTGGTCGGCGGAATGGCCAAGGGTGTCATCTCAGAAGAGCACCCCTACTTCGGCGGCGTCATCGAAATGGCCTCAGGCGCGGTCATCTGGGACATGCTTCGCGGTGCGGACGTCGTCATCACCGCCGGTTTCGACGCCATCGAGCTCTCCAAGTCCTGGACCCTGTCGGCCAAGGTAATTCATGTGGATTCCTTCGCGAACACCGACCAGATCATCGCTTCGGACCACGAAGTGATCGGGCACATCCCCTCGATCCTCAATTGGTTCGCCGAAGAGTTCAAGGGTGCTCCGCGCTGGAGTGAAGCCGACGTCGCGGCCCACCGGAAGGCCCTGCGCGACGAGTACTACTCAGGCCGTGTCTCGCACGCCATGAACCCCACCGATGTCCTCGACGTCGTCCGGGCGGCCATGCCCGCGGACACCATCGCCACTTGCGACGTCGGATCACACAAAATGCTCGTAGGCCAAGGCTGGACCACTACCCAGCCCCGCGGGGTGCTGATGACCAACGGATTGTCCTCGATGGGCTTCGGCCTGCCGGCCGCCATCGGTGCGAAGATCGCCATGCCCGAACGGCCTGTCGTCGCACTGCTTGGCGACGGTGGCTTCGCCATGGTCGCGACCGAGCTGCAGGTAGCAGCCCAGCTCGGAGCGCCGCTGGCCGTCGTCGTCTTCGGCGACCAAAGCCTGAACCGGATCGAACTGAAGCAGATCAAGCTCCAATACCCGAGCACCGCCACCCGTATCGATCACATGGACATCCCGAAGCTCGCCGAGGCTCTGGACTGTGACGGGGTTCGCGTCGAAACGGTAGCCGAGCTTGAAAAGGCCACGACGGATCTGACCAGCCTGACACGGCCTATGGTCATCCACGCCGTCATCGACCCGGCCCAGTACCTGGCCCAGTACTAAAGAGCAGCGATGACTAGGGAGAAAAGCATGCAGAACATCCAGTTGTTTATCGCTGGCAAATGGGTCGACGGAGAATCAAGCTACACCTACAACGACACCTACACCGGCGACCCGGTAGCGACCGTCCAGGTTCCCGACCGTGAGCAGACCGACAAAGCCCTGGAGTCTTTGAAGAAGGCAGTCTCCGAGGTTTCGCTGACCGGCTACGAGCGTTTCCGGGTACTTTCCCGCGCCTCTCAGCTCGTGGCAGGACGCCGCGCCGACCTCGTTGAAGCGATCGTGAAAGATACAGGGTTCACCCGCGCCGATGCGGACCGTGAAGCCGTCCGGGCAGTCGAGACCCTGCGGATCAGCGGTGAAGAAGCAGCCCGGCTCACCGGACGAACCGTGCCGTTCGATGGTGCCCCCGGAGGTGCAGGGCGCTTAGCCTTCACCACCCGGCACCCGTTGGGCGTCATCTGTGCGATCACACCCTTCAATTCACCCCTTAGCACCGTCTGCCACAAAGTTGGTCCTGCCCTGGCAGCAGGCAACGCCGTGCTCCTTAAGCCCGCTGGTAACACACCCGTCACCGCGACCCTACTGGTGGAACTGCTTCTCGAAGCCGGACTTCCCGAAGGGCTGATTGGTCTGCTGCATGGCAGCGGATCGACCGTCGGACAGTGGTTGCTGGAAAGCCCCGTCCCCTCTTTCTACGCCTTTACCGGCAGCACGTCTGTGGGCTTGCACATCCGCCGGGAGATCGGCATCCGCAAAGCCCAGTTGGAACTCGGCAGCCTTTCAAGCACCATCGTCTGCGCTGACGCGAACCTCGCTGTTGCCGCTCCCCTCGTCGTCAACGCGGGTTTCCGCAAGGCAGGTCAGGTCTGCACGTCCGTGCAGCGTCTCTACGTCCAGCGACCGGTCATCGAGGAATTTTCTGCCGCCCTGGCAGAGTCTCTGTCAGGACGCGTCGTGGGCGATCCACGCGCAGAAGGAGCATTCGTTGGGCCCCTGATCGACAAGGCTGCCGCAACCCGCGTCAGCACGTGGATCGACGAAGCCCTTGAAGGCGGAGCCCGCCGAGTAGTTGGCGGTGAGCTGAACGGCAGCGTCCTGGCCCCAACAATCCTCAGCGACGTCACGCGCGGAATGAAGGTAATGGACCAGGAAATATTCGGACCCGTCATTGTGCTGCGGCCCTTTGACAATCTTGCCGAAGCAGTCACGGAAGCAAACGACACACCCTACGGACTTTCCGCAGGCATTTTCACCTCAAACGTGGATGCAGCACTGTGGGCTGCCGAGCACCTGGAAGTTGGCACTCTCCACGTGAACGAAACGTCATCCACGCGTGTGGACCTGATGCCGTTCGGGGGTGTCAAGGCCAGCGGAACCGGGCTGGAAGGGCCGGCCTACGCAGTTAAGGAGATGTCCGTGGAGCGCCTGATCACTCTTGGAGCGTCAGGCCTCTAACGAAAATCCAGAGTTCGGCACAAAGAATGCAGGAATGGATACAGCGTATTCTGGTGAAACTGGATAGGCGCGGCGTGACAGGGGCAACAAGAAAATGGCACTCACTACAGGTAAGGCAGAAGCTGTCTACCAGCGGCTCAAGGCCGACATAGAGTCCCTGGCGCTGCCTCCCGGCGAACGTCTGTCTGAAGTCGCTCTCGGCGAACGCCTCGGCGCCTCCCGGACTCCGGTCCGGGAGGCGATCCGCCGGCTGACAGTTGAAGGTTTGGTAACCGTAGCCCCAGGCACCGTGGCCCAGGTGGCGCCCATCTCGCTTGCCGAGGTACGCACATTGTTCGAGTTCCGCCTGGTTCTGGAACCGGCCGCGATCCGAATGATCACTGTCGACTCGGCCAACAACTCGAAGCTCCTCAATGACTTTATTCAGATCCTGCAGAGCCTTCGGTCCATAGACGCCCGGGCCGCTGCAGGCCGTGACGATCAGCTTGCCGATGATTTCTACAGTCTCGCCGAAGAGTTCGACCAGGCAGTCATCCGCCTCTGCCACAACACCAGGCTGTCCGCCACCATCGCCGCGCAGCGAGGCTTGACGGCAAGACTGCGGGGCATTTCGCACGCTGACCCGAACCGCTTCTCGACATCGCTCGCCGAGCACATCGCGATCTGCGAAGCCGTCATCGGAGGCAACGCGGACGAAGCATACAAACTTGCAGAAGACCACCTGCATAGATCGCTTCGCACCATTTTGGAAGGTCTGATGCGCGAAGGCGTGGCAGGCCTGCCGGATATTTCCCTTACCCCTCTGGCCGTCACCAGATAATCCCAGAGCATTACCAGAATACGGGACGCATGACCGTTCCCAGAACGGTCATGCAGCCACTGGAATGAACACCAAGATGCCTCAGCATCAGCCCGACGGCTGTCTGGGACACTCACGACAAACAAACTTCAGCCGGACCAAAAGAAATTTGGGCCAATATGTTTCCAGACGGGCGGCCAATCCCGCCTTCGGTCCCATAACTCCTGGCAGGGGTACTCGCAACGGCCCCTGCCAGGACACCAACGAACTAAGAGTTAGGCACCACGTATGACGTCCGCGCTCGACGAAACTCTCGCAGCCTCCACCTCAAAACTCGTCACTGTCACGGATGACTGCGATGACGAGAACTGCTTCTATTGCGGCTGCCCCGAAACCGACTGAACCCGACCTGGCCCAGCTCGGCCGGGGCCTGGCGCGAACTCTTGGGTCCGCCTACGAAATCGGGAACCCTGCCCTTCCCTGGGTCCTTCAGAACGCCAAGGAGATGTGCGCCTCCATCCGCGGCTAAATGGCAATGCCGCCGGCTTCGCCAACATTGCAGGCCTCCAACCGTTTCCTATTGCTGTTCAGATTCCTGACTCCAAATCTTCCGCCGAGGGGGGTGCGGCGTTTCTCGGCGGCACACTTCCCCCATAGGTCCCATCAGTCCGAAGATGTTCCGCACTGCAGGCTGTAGGGAAGCTTGCCTCCGGATCGGGATTCGTCCACTTTGGGCCACACCCCCCCAGCTGACTCCCTCGGCCGTCCTTGTATTCCTTGCAGGACCGAACCCAGGACTCAATCTCATATGCAGTTGACTAGTAAAGGAGGACTTGTGTCTTACAAGTTGGATGAACCGGAAGCCAGCGCTGGCTTCTGGTTAACGGGCAGCGGCCTATTCCCAAGCCCGGGGCTTCCTCTTTCCCTTGAAGTCATCGTTTTGGGGGAGCTCCAGAGCAGAGACGAGAAGCTAAACCGTGCCATCAGCACACTCATACCCGCCGCCCTTGAACGCAGGCAGGGAATCTTGGTCATACAACGCGATTACGGCAAGTACACCGTTCGCGTTGACCACGAAGTGCCCTGCGGCACAACTCGGGAGTGCCGCGAATAGATCGCGCGAAGGTAACTAGAGGACATGACAACTTGGTTGCGCGTCGTCAATAAAGCGAGGACAAATTTCCGTTCTTAATGCCGGCTGCTCTCTGAATAGATTCCCTAAACTACCTACCCGCTCAGCAGAAGATTCCGATAGCTCTATGAGGCACACCCTAACCTGACGTCAACGCTCCTGATAAGGGCAAATGTCGCTATGCGTTGGAGCTCCGGCTTGTTCTCCGGAGTTATCGAGTCACAGCACGCGATATCGCCACCGCGCGCCCGAATCGGATTGCAATGAGCCCAGAATCCCCGGATTATTCGACGTTTCTCGGGACACCTGCCGTGGTTTCCTTGCCCTCCGACTGTCAGGGTGGGATCTGAGAACTGCATGAGCAGGTGTCAATAATGCGGAAACTAACATCATTCTGACGCCGTGAAATAGAAGCGCGAATGCCAGGCATGCTTTGACGCGTCAATTGGATGGCGAGGGGCGTCCTGAGCAGAGGAGGAAGCACCGCGGTATTGCTAGACGGCACAGTTCATCCCCAGCGCGGCTGGCGGCTGACCGGCATCCGCTCTGTTAGGAGCCAGCCATAACCTGTTTCTGCCTCGTTTGTTGCAACAGGTGGTTCTACGCTTCGAAGGGGTATCCGCCCTGCCGGGGTTCCGTTCGTTAGGCGTCCGCGAGACGGACCAGAAGTTCAGCGTCCTGGACCAGGACGTACTTGAGCCCCTCGTAGATAGTTTGACGCCGCGCCACGTTCTGACTTCCGGGGCAAAGATCGTTGTCCTTGCTGTGCTCTTTGCCGGGCTGTTGCCGTGAGTGATCCGGGCCTTCTGGTGCCGGATCAGGACGCTTCGTGGCCATACCCCATGGTAGGTCAGCTTTTCTGCTGACTATGGTTTCGCTTGGGCGTAGCCTGTCATCGTGGCCAGCATAGTTACCCGCGCCCGTTGGGATGGGACTACCGCCGTCTCGGTGCGGTGGCGGGACTACAGGACCGGTCATCAACACCGTCTGACCCTAAGGTCAGAGCAGGAAGCCCTCACCCTTCTGCCGTACCTGAATGACAACGGGCAGATGCCTGAGTTGTCGCAGCCTGCCGGCCATTCCGGGAAACAGGGCGTTCCCACCCTCGCGGAAGTAGTCCAGGAACACATCGACCTGCAGGTTCGGCCCTCCCCCGGGACCATCGGCACGTACCAGCGGATGCTCGACCGGCAAATTAGAAACACCATCGGTCACATACCAGTCGACGAGTTCGGGTACCGGGACGTCATGCGCTGGATAAAGGGCCTCTCCGTCCACGGTCTCGCACCTAAAAGCATTCACAACCTGCACGGGCTGCTGTCGGCTGCACTGAAGACCGCCGAGTTGCTCGGGTACATCTCCCGCAACCCCTGCCGCGGCGTCCCGCTCCCCACGGTTGAAAGCGCAGAGGACGACGCCCTGTTCCTCACTCATGCCGAGTTCAGCTTGCTCATCGAGGGCTTGCAGACGCAATACAAGACTTTGGCGCAATTCCTGGTCATGACCGGGGCCAGGTTCGGCGAGGCAACCGCCCTCAAGGTCGCCGATATCGATCTGCTCTCCAAACCGCCGACCGCTCGAATCAGCAAAGCGTGGAAACGTGACGGGCAATCCCAGTACTACATCGGGCCGACCAAAACCAGGGCAGGAAAGCGCACCATCGGGCTCAACCCCGCCCTGGTAGACCTGCTCATCCCCCTAGTCGCAAGGCGGCCCGGCAGCGAACTGCTGTTCACAACGCCCGACGGCCAGCGCATCGCCCACAAGCCCTTCTGGCAACACCACTGGGTGCCAGCTGTCCATACCGCACAAGCGCAGGGCCTAACAAAGACACCACGCATCCACGACCTGCGGCACACACATGCCTCCTGGCTCATCCAAGACGGTGGGCTTTCCCTCTTCGCGTTATCACGACGCTTGGGCCATGCATCCGTTCGGACTACCGAGCAGGTGTACGGACACCTCATGGCCCAAGCGCTGCAGGATGGCGCCGACGCGACCGAACGGTCCGTCAGAGGCCTCATGCTATAGCTTGGGTCCCATTTCCAGTCTTCTCTAGTGGAGCCCGGCACCGTTCACTGTCTTAGGCGACTCCGCCGAGGCGACCCCCACACGGCGGCCAAGCCCGCTCCAGCCTCGGGTACCCCGGGTGGGAGTTCCTCCGAGATGGCGCCCAGCCGTCAGGCCCCGATTTTTTCCTCGTGCCAAAGACGCTGTTGGCGCGGGTGGACTGCCTCATTTGCACACTATGATGGATATATCCGACATGGAAGTGTGATTGCTTTGAATAAAATCCAGGACGCGCGGGAACTGGGCGAGCAGGTGAAAAGCCACCGGCTCCATGCTGGCCTGTCCCAGGAGGCACTTGCCCGTTCAACCGGTATCAGCCGTTCAACCCTCATTGATCTCGAGCAGGGCAGGAACGTCTCCATCAGCACCGCCCTGAAGGTTCTTTCCCAGCTGGGCACCGGGCTGGCCATCGAAGGGACCCCTCGGGAACCGGAACTCTACTGGACCGCGGAAATGGCAGCCCGTGAGATCAAGCGGGAGCTGCGCAATAGCGATCCGGATTTCGCCATGCGCGTGCTTTCCATGGCCGCCAGTTATTTCGACGATCTCGATCCAGCTGGCCGCCGACGATTCCTCCGCGCTCGGCCCGCGTCGACTGGACGGAAGCGCTGGGACGCCCTGCTGGCCAGGACCTTCGCCTACAAATGCCATCAGCACGGACTTAAAGAGCCGGACTGGACGAGCACTCCCCCGCTGGAGTCGAAATGGTATGCCACCCCCCGCAAACATGTCTCGCCTGCCTGGAAACAACGAATGGCAGAACGAACGCCCGTTGAATTCGCCGAAGCGAACATCGTCTTCGATGCCGCGAACCTGGCCGCAGCATGAGAACTGGACGCCGCGCCTCCTACAGATCGGATGACATACGGGAGCTTCTCGTAGAGTTGTCCCGCCGGCTCCACGCCGTGGGTGCCGGCGCAGATATCTATCTCGTCGGCGGAGCGGCGATCGCCATCGAGTTCGACTCCCGGCGGTCCACGACGGACATCGATGCCGTGTACCACCCGGACCAGACGGTGCAGGACGTAGCCACGGACATGGCACAAGAAATGGGCCTGGACCCGCGGTGGCTGAACAACGCCGCACGGGCCTACATCCCGGACGGACAGGACACGGAAGCGGCAGAAGTGACAATCGCAGACAACCTCGTGCTGCGCGTCGCCTCACCAAGGTTCCTATTAGCCATGAAGCTCGCGGCCGGCCGGGACCGGGACATCCCCGACATCGCGGTTCTCTGTCGCGCCCTGGATATAAGGACCGCCCAAGCGGCCGTAGATGTTGCAGTCGAGATTTACGGTGAGCACTCAATGCAACTCAGTAACCGCGACGACTTGCTCCTGATCGCCCAAGAGGCCCTGGACAGCACCAGCAACTGAGGCGCGCAGCTTGACGGAACGTCGGCTATCAGTGAACGGTGTCGACCCCGGGGGAGTGTCGGAGCGGCAGATGTCAGACTGCGTGATCAGCTTTGTCGGCGGGCCTTATCGCGGTCATGTTGGGCATGTCTATGGCAAGGGCATTCGTGGGAACAAAAAAGCTGACCGGCTTGTGCCGGTCAGCTTTTTGAAACCGCTTAGAGCGGCTGGATGTTCTCCGCCTGCGGACCCTTAGGGCCCTGGGTGACGTCGAACTGAACCTTCTGGTTCTCGTCGAGGGAGCGGTAACCGCTGGATGCGATTGCCGAAAAGTGTGCGAACACGTCAGCGCTTCCGTCGTCGGGGGCGATGAAACCGAAGCCCTTTTCGGCGTTGAACCACTTGACTGTACCTGTTGCCATGCTTGTTTCCTTCACGGGTCGCGGGCCGGGTCCGCTTTTCGGATTGCCGTCCCCGCCACTCACATCATGAGCCTATGTGGCCGCAGTGGGGCGGGCAAGAGAAGGGTCAAGGGCTGGACTCCCAGGACGGCCATGCGAAGTTCCGGCAGCCTGACTTCGAGTGCATCCAGCAGGCGCACAGTGCCCTGCGGGGGAGACGACACAACTGGCCTGTGGCCTCACCGAAAAAACCTCCAGGAAGGCAGTCCTGTCGGGCGTGTTTTTCGGTAATTGCTGGTGATCCGATGTATTAGGAACTTGCGGATACCACTGCTTCAAGTGCTCAACTCTGCCCGGGAGGATGTGGGTCCGTTGCGGCGTCGGTAATTTGCGGGGTCTCGAGTGGCTATGCGTGAAGGGCTGCGCGGGCGAAGGCTTGCCCTGGCGCCTTGATGGTGTTGGTTTCGAGTCCAAAGCGGTCGTCGAAGATGCCGAGGTTCAGCAGGACTTCTCGGGAGTTGACGAGGAGTGCTCGGACGGTGTTCGGTTCCAGTTCGGCTCCGGTGTGGGTCCTCCAGCCGAGTGTGCCGAGACCGAATGAGACGGCTTCAAGGTAGTCAGCCCAGCCGGTTCGTTTCCCTGCCGCGACCTCGAGCAGGAGTAACAGCGTCGCGTCACGCTCGGAGTCGTGACGGTGCCGGTGGGCAATGGCGCGTGCCAGGAAGAGCCACAGGCCTGCCGGATCATCGAGCAGCCGCTTGGCGGCGGGTGTGAGGACGAGCCTGCCTTTGATCTTGCGGATCAGACCGAGTCGCTGGGCACTTTCACGCAGCTGAAGGACGGGCAGGGTCTGATCCTCGCGGTTGATTTTGCCGATCCAGTCCTTGGCCCAGTTGAGCTCGGTCATTGCCTCGCGGACCACGGCCGGCGGTAGCCAGCCGGCAGCGGTGAGGGACAGACCCTCGGACCCGATGCGGCGGGTGAGCCAGAGATACGGGACGGTCATCGCCGCGGCGACGTCTGCTTCGACCGTTGCAGGGCCGTCGAGGCCGGCGGCATGCAGGTATGAACGGAATTCGCGTCGTAGTCCGGGAGGCATCCGGTTGGTGAGTTCCTCGGTCAGTGATTCGCTTCCGGGGCCGTGTTCGGTGGCAGTGGGAGCAGGGAAC
The DNA here is from genome assembly GCF_057656635.1 of Arthrobacter sp. Soil_C_49. Lineage (NCBI taxonomy): Bacteria > Bacillati > Actinomycetota > Actinomycetes > Micrococcales > Micrococcaceae > Arthrobacter > Arthrobacter sp. Soil_C_49. The sequence continues at coordinate 203,506 of NZ_JBDGJZ010000007.1, read as the reverse complement.
AGCAGGGCCAGTTCCTTGTTTATGGCAGCGATGTCCAGCTGTCCCGGGTCGAATTCCTGCCATGGGCCGGCTGTCCATGCGACCCAGGCCTGAAGGTCGCTGTGCTTTTCGTGGCCAGGGTCCGCGAGGGCGTCGAGCAGGTCGTGGTAGCCATAGATGCCGCCGGAATCTTCCAGCGGCGCCCGCCGTGCGCCGTCCACGAGCCGCGCCCTCGGGGCGTTAGCTGGCATGGGGAGGGTCCCGGTGAGTTCGAGGCGGTGGATCCAGCCGTCCCCGAAGTCATATTCATAGAACAGAGGACCGGATTCCGGCGTGAGTACCTGGCCCAGGGTCCAGTCCGTCTCGGGCAGGTCCTCGTCGGAGTCTTCCAGCAAATCGAGCGGGACCCAACGCCGGGGTTCGCGAACGATCCCGTTCACGGGGCGCAGACGAACATAGGGGTCCGTGTCCGTGAAGGAGTGCAGGTGTGAATCCCGCCAGCCGACCGCCGTTTGGATGACCTCGTGCACCCTGTCCAGAGTCAGGAAAGGGGCGATTTCAAGGAGCCGCCAGATGGCCGGCTCACTGCCCACGATCGAGACCCTTAGCTGCAGCAACATCGACCCGGGTCTTTCATCTGCAGCTCGTATCGTCACAACACTATCCTGCCAGTCCCAGTGTTCGGGCGAGACCTGTTCCGGCTCGCCGCGTCCTCTCTGCCAGCGCCGGTACGACGCGTCGGTGGCCCAGGTGTTGCCGGGCTTGCTTGGCGTGCTGCTCAGTGACTTGAGTGGCTGTTGCAAGCTGACCTGTCACATCCTGATCACGCCGACCACTCGGCATGGGTGGCCGACCTAACCTGCTCCGATACGCCTTTAGACCCTGCTTTCCTGAACATCCCCGTCGTGAACCGGGCACGGCTGGGCAGTTCTACCTTCGGGAAAACGTCACGAACGGATGGACTCGCCTGTCAATCTACTCGCGGAGGTACTGGCGGAGTCCGGGGATTGCGAAATCCACTTTGCCGTAACCGGCGGACTCGATCAGGCCCGCGGCGATGAGCCTGTTCCGGTATTTCGAAACGACGTTGGGCTTGGCTTTGAGGATGGCGCCGATCTGGCCTGCTGCAGAGGGCCCATCCTGGGCGGCCATCGCATCGAGGAACTCGCGATCTCTGTCCGAGATGTCCGACAGGGCTGACTCGACGACCACTAAGGTGTTCCGTCGTTGGGCGGCAGCGATTCCACGCTGAACGCTGGCCTGATCCAGTTTCCATCCTGCCTTGTCGGCTTCCAGCCATAGGTAGTAGCCCACCAGTTGGATCAGGAACGGATACCCTTCCGTGGTTTCGGCGGCCTTGGTGACGAGGTCGGGGGAGATGCTAATGCCTCCCTGGCCGAAGAGCTCGCTGTACGATGCGGTGACTTCCGCGATGGCGGCTTCATGGAGATTGATCCTGTCAGCCCGCCGCAGGAAGGTAGCAACGCCTTCGTTCAGCAGGTCGGACACGGCCGATGGCAGGCCGGCGAAGATCAGCCCGATGGGCAGCCCGTCGCGGATGAAGTGCTGGACGTCGGCAGCCAGCTGGGCGACTTCCGCCCTGTCGACGGCATGGATCTCATCAATGGTGATGATCAGTCCTGTGCCCTTCGCGTCCAGCAGGCGGAGCAGTTCGTTCCCGGTCCGGCGCCAGTCCAGGGCCCGTTCCGGAGGGAGTTGGGTTGTCAGTCCGAACCCTGCGGCTGAAAAAGCGGTGATCTTCCGGGATGGAGGCCCATCACCGAGTTCGTCGAGGAGGCGGAGCATGTCATCGCCCACCCCGGCGAGGAAGCCTGGCGTGGCTGTCCGGGAGATCACGGCCCACCCGTGATTCCGGGCGATGCCTTCGGCTTCGCTCAACATAACCGTCTTGCCGATGCCCCTGGAGCCGGTGATGATGGTCAAGAGCCCGGGCGCGCCGGAACCCTGCTGGAGACCGTACTCGAACTCGTCCAGCAGCCCGGCCCGCCCCACCAGCTCGGGGGGCGTCGCTCCGGCCGTCGGCTTGAAGGGATTCTGCACCGCACCTCCTGGGTACAAGTAGGTGAAACTAGGTGAAACTGGTGAAAGTGGTGAAACTCCTGCCACGATAGGCCAGCCTCTCGACCAGAAGCAAGGCGGGCCAGGGGGAGGCGGTAGCATCGGGGGCCATGACCGGGGAAGAGAACTACATCGAGCACGCGCTCCACGTTGGCGAGGAGTTGACCGGCCTCAGCCTGGAGCAGCTGGGTTTCGAACCCCGGCTGGAGGACCTGGCAGAGGACCAGCGGAACCGGTTGGACGCTGAGGACCTCGAATGGATGAGTTCGATCTCGCCGGAGCAGCGCGACCCGAGCCTGTTCCAGGCAAATCTGCTGGCCGGCGCCCTGTGGGAGGCCTCGGCCGTCCTGATCGACCAGCTCTTCGAGGATCTCAACGGCCTGCTGAGGCTTGACCGGATCGACCGGCAGGACATCGCCAATACCTTCGTCCTGTCCGGACTTCCACCCCGGCAGGCCGATAAATACGATGTCCGGTTCACTCAACAGTTCCTCGTCATCGCCGCGGACATGACCGGGGCACTGAGCCGCGGATGGACTCGCCCGTCCTGCGTGGCCCAGGAACTGGCGCTCCGCTGCCTTTTTGACCAGGTCGAGGTCATCCAGGATCTTTACGACCTGGACCTTCCGGATGACTGGCGGGGCATGCTGGAAGAGAACATGCTCGAAGACACTGACAGTGAGATGCTCTACCAAAATGCGATGGACGGCTTCGAAGGCGACATCGGACTGAACATGCAACTGGGCTTAGCACCCATGAAAATCGAGGACTGGTTCGAGCCCTTCAACGACGCCTCCGTCCCGCCCTACGTGCGCTCAAACCCCCGCCGTCTGCCACGGCTGAAACGGCGATAACCTGATTTCGTCTCTCCCGCTTCACAGGTAATCCTCAGGTTCACCGGCACATAATGGACCGAAGCTCCGGTCAACCGCTATTTGATTGGAGCTTCGCCAATTCCGGACAGACGGGCCGAACACTTGGCGAATGGCTGCTGTTTACCAGGTCCCGAGGGCAGTCCGAGGGCGTCGCCGGAGGGCTCCGGGGGAGCCCCTCTCAGCGCCAGCTTTACATAAGATTCACTATCGGCTCTTTAAAACGCCCGGGGGAGAGGCTCCCAAAAGCGCTCTCCTTTACCTCCCGATAAGAGTTCTTTCGGCCGGCGGCGGGACGGCGCCCGGAAGAGCAGCCTTAACAGGATAACGTGCCGAGAAAACGCCAGCATGAACGGCCAACTCGTCCCACATCAACACGTCCCGCTGCCAGTCTGATACAGGCAGGGGTAGTGCCTGCAAAAGGGCTCTTCTATGGATCCTGAGCGACGTGGGCGGCATGACCGAAACCCAAAGGAACCTTGGAAACCGGGCCCTTTGGGGCGCGCTCCTATACGTGAGGAATTAGCCTCCCGAGAGGCTAGTTCCTAAACGCGGGTGCCGCTCCGCTGGTTCTCCAGTGATCAGTACACCTGCATGCAGCGGCTTCTCCAGCGTCTCCACCGCTTTCTCATTCCGTCCGACTCGGTCTGGCAGGATGGGAGCAGCCTCGATTCATGGGAGTTGCCCGCAGAATGGCGCTCATCAATGCTGTTGCCGGATGAGGCCGTAGGGAACGGCCGGGTGTGCCCGGACAATGTAGCTGCCGGCACCAGTCCGTGTCACCAGGACACCCATACGGTGGTGCGCCGCAGTCTTAGTAATGACAGCTATGGCCTCTTCCAAGGCCTTGTCCACCTCCTTAGCCGTTGTCACGTTCACTTCCACCATTCCCGGCAGTCGCTCCCCTCTTCCGTGGTCAGAGCCGGATGGAAGCTTGATTGGTGTTTTCCTGTCTGTGACGTCCATCAATGCCATTCCTGTTTTGGGGTTCTTGTACTTTTAGACGAGGCGGGCCGTCACGGCTTGAGGCAGTTCGGTGACGGAGGTGCCCAAGCGAAGGGTGTACTCCCGCGGTTCTTAAGTCCGGCCGTTGGTCCAGTTGGCCAGAAGCCGGGTCGGGACGGGGGTGAAGGGATGAGCAGGCGGACAGGAGGGTCAACCTGTTGAGTCGGGCCTTTCGGTGTGGACTTGGAGCAAACCCGTTTCCAAACCTCGCATGCTGGCGCGCGGCCTCAGGTCAGGGCGCGGCACCCCACGTGGGATGCCTTCGTCGCGTTGGGCACGTCCGACTTCGCCCTGGTACCAGATCACGCCGCGGGCCGTGTACAGTGCCACGTGCTTCAGCCCGGAACTCCGCGGCAAGGCGATCGAGATCGAGCCCGTCCAGACTCGAACGGTACTCCTCAAGCCATACCCGCCCCTCGTTGTCCTCCAGGTACTCTTCCCCCGTTCACGCGCACGCGGGTGCCGCCCCAGTTGCAGCCGACGATACCCACCGGGACGCCGAGGGAGCGCTGCAGCTCGGCCGGGAAGTAATAGGCCGGGGCGGAGAAGTAGGGCAGGTCCTCTCGGGTGCACGGCCGCCAGAAGCCGAACCGCGAGTAGTCCTTCTCCTCCAGCTGGCCTTCACTGGGCGGCCGGGCTCGCCTGTGGCCCAGATGCGGATCTGTTTCTGGCGCTGGAGCACCATTCGATCCCCCAAAGGGACGTCCTACCGTCAGTACGTCGTTACTCACTCGTTGACCCAGGCCAGTATGCTCGCCACCGTTCTTGATGCCCCTGGTACCTCGGGATGGTTCAAGTAGCCATGAACAGTGTTTGGCTCCCGCAGCATAGCCACATGGTTGCCAGCAAGAGCCAGCTCGGCGGCGAAGTGTTCCCCGGAAGTGCGCAAAAGATCGCTGTCGGCGTTGATGATGAGTGTCGCTGGCAGGTTCGTCAGGTCGTGGCCTCCAGGGAATGCGTAAGGGCTGTCGCCACCCGGCCCAGGGGCATAGTTGTTGATGATCAGCTCGATGATTTCCTGAGGAGTCTTCGGCCGAGGAGGAAGTGCGTCTACTTTTGCCCGCAGTCCAGCCGACGTCGCGGGGAGCGTTTTATGCAGTAGCGGGTAGACCAGTGCTAGCCGGGACGGCGAAGTTTCCTGGCTATCCCGCTGTCGGAGGGTGGCGCCCGCCGCAAGGTTGGCGCCAGCGCTGGCACCGCCCAGTGCCCAGGTGAGATGCTCGGTGTCCGGGGCGCGGGTTACCCAGTTCAGGCATGCGGAGATCTCCTCGGACGCGACGGGGAAGCAGAAGCCCTCTGCCGACGGGTTCCTTGGTGCACGGGATATTACGCCATCCATGGCGGGAGCGAGCCGGTAATCCACCGTGACGGCGCAGAGACCGTTGTGGGCCAGTTCCCGGGCGACCCAGTCACTTTCGGGCATGTCAATGTCGCCGGACGCGAAGCCGCCTCCGTGGACCCAGACGATGCCGTGGCTGACCTGGTCGCCCTCCGGCGCGTAAAACCGGACAGGGAGGTCTCCATAAGGTCCCGGCATGATGGAATCACGGACATGGATCGGCGAGACGATGTCATAAGTTTTCACTGGCTAAATTCCCATCTAAGAGGTGTTTTGGAGGCGAATCCGACGGGCTGGTTGGGGGCATGCCTCGGGGCCGGAGGCAAGTCAGTCCTTAAGCTCTGCGCATTCTACGGGTGAGGTATGGGTGATGGCGGTTAAGCCTTTCCTTTGATCAGATCTGCCAGCGGTCACCCCGGCATGGGGAAAGTGTGAGTATTTGTCTCGTGCGGATCGTGCCACCGTGTCGATCTCACTCCACCCACCAGTCGGCCTTGAGGTGGGTATCGATCACGGATGACCTCACGTGGAGCGTGTAAGACCTGGCTCACATTCCCATCCCTCCTCTCCCGAGTGGGCGGACCGGCGTTCGGGGATCGTCATACGTGTGCGCAGGGCAGAAGTTCCTTGTAGGTCTGGTTAATCTGTTCTCCGACCCTCCAGGGGGCCTTAGCGAGCTACGGAGGCTTTCTGTTTTGAAAGTTCTGTCTCGAAGGCGATCAGGTCGGTTTCCAAGGCGGTGTTGTCGAAGTCGATGGGCCAACCTGCAAAGAGTCTCAGTGTTGATGGAGCCGCTCATCATTTACGTATGTGACACCGTGGGCGCCCTCAGCCAGGCCGAGAATCTGAAGTTCGTCCAAACACAGTCCACCGGCTACGACGGAGTCATCAGCGCTGCCGGACCTGCAGCTGCCGTTGCAACGGCGTCAGGAGTGCACGCTGCGGCAACAGCGGAACTTGCCATTGGTCTGGTACTCGCGAAACTACGTGGCATCGACCAAGCCGCCAAGGACCAATTGACGAAACGCTGGCGCCCCGAGCGCCGCAAGTCACTCGCTGACCGCAGAATATTGCTCGTGGGCGTCGGCGGCATCGGCCAGGAGATAGCTCGGCGGCTTGAACCCTTCGAAGTCCACATCACCCGCGTGGGCAGCAGCGAACGAACTGACGGGCACGGAAAAATCCACGCGCCGGCCGCCCTGCCTGAGCTGGCACCTACACACGACGTCCTCATCGCCGTCCTGCCACTCAACGACCACACCACACCACCTCCTGGGTGAAGAAGTCCTCGCCGCACTGCCCGATGACGCGCTTGTCGTGAACGTAGGCAGAGGAGCCGTGGTCGATACTGCTGCCCTAACCAAAGAGGTACTTTCCGGGCGCCTTCAATGTGCCCTGGACGTCATAGATCCCGAACCGCTCCCCGAAGAGCACCCACTATGGACGGCCCCCAATGCCCTCGTTACCCCCCCCACATCGGTGGCAACGCATCCGCCTTCGAACCCAGGATCGTAAAACTTCTGAAAGAACAGCTCCAGGCGCTGGCAAAAGGTGAAACCCCAACAAACCTCGTGCAGCGCGGCCCTTTCTGATGCTGCCTCAATTGCTGCATCCGTATCCAAGGCGCCGCTTCTTACCCTGCCTCCAGGATCTGTTCAAAGCGCGCTTACTCAGGTCGGGTTGAACCACACCCAACCGGACGAAACAGATTCCTTCCGGGTAGCCACCTGCATCATGATGCAGGTGGCTAAGGGAAGTCCTTACCCACTGCTGCTTATGCGAAGGGTGACGACCCTCCCACTCAGCGCCTGGGGTAGCGAAGAAAGCGGCTCCGTGCTGAGGAAGTAAACGTCCCATCCGATCAGGCTGGGAAGCATGGTTCAGGAGCAGAACAATGAAACCCAGTACTCAACGACGGCAGCTCGCGGGCGAGGACAAGCGCTTCCTTCTCCCTTGCCTTGGGCCGCCGCAGCACTTCCCGTCAGAAATTGTTGTGGTGGTCCTTGGCGTGATGTATCCAAGTGTTCTCCCCCAGCCTGTCGACGCTGCCACCCACCTTGATCTGGCACTTCCATCTCTTGGCTTAGACAACCCTCGGCAAAGCGCGGATGTTGTCTTTTACGATCCGCTCACTTCCCAGCGACATGGTGACGAGGCTTCCCCCGCCTTGAAGTATGGAAAAAAATACAAGGGCACAAGGTACGAAAATCGTGCGGAGGCCCAGAAAGCTGTCGCCCGCGATCTGACGTTGCTTTCTTTAGCGAAAACGCGGGTGGCCACCAGATCTCAGCTGCCATCACTTTCAGGCACTACTCAAACTCTCCTTGAGTGATGTCCGCGGAGAAGGAATCAAGGATGACTCCATGACGCCACTGTCCTTCGAAATCTTCGATTGGAAAGGGCTCAGACCGGGTCATGAGATTGAAGTGCTCGATGATGGTCTGGTCATTGCACGAGGAGAAGTTGAATACCTTTCTTTGGATCAAGGCATCATTCGACTCAAGCTCTCCTATGGAAGAGGTAGACGAACGTACCGCCGACGGGACGGTTGGGAGGTTCGTACTGTCTGCCAGGAAACGCGAGCCCAGCCGGAGACGGGCACCACTCCTTAGCGGCAGTTCCCTGGGCGGCTGATGTCGTTGCTGAAAGCCAGTCGTCCTGCTGCACCTGCCATAAGACCCCCGTCCGTTCCGATACTCCTCGCGATCATATCCGCACCGGAAAGGCTGGCGTCCGAAGTGAGACTGATGCTGGAATACAACCAACCCGAACGAGATCAGGAAGCGGAGCACCACACGGAGCCTGTCCTGCCTACAGAATCACGATTAATGCCGTTAACTCCATCTTGCGTAACTCCAACTATGAGGGTTGGTAGTGGTACTGCGGTGCTGGTTCGCTTCAGATTTCTTCCTCGTACCAGCCAATCCACGCCCCGGATGTAAGCTTGACATTTGGGGAGGGGAATGTTATTTCCCCCTCCGGCTTGTCGCAGCCACTGGGGTCCATCAGGGCAGCCAAGTGCTTCCACACATAAATCACGAATAATTCCTATCCAAGCGTTTCCACGCAACGGCCAAACTCTTCGTGTTGTTGATACCGGACGTCGGAAGCGAACGCGGGCCGCAAAATGATTGCTGTTATCGGTCATCGTCTTGCCCTCTTCTGGGCCTCCTCGACTATCACCTCTGCACGCCCGTGCACAACGGCGGAGGTAATCTCTGGGTGGGTAAGTATATAGAGACGCTCGTCAAGAAGAGCGTTGATCACGTCCAAAGCAACTTGGTCTGGGTCTATGGATGTTGAAGCCTGGCGTTTGACCAACTCCGCCATTACTTCTTCCCTGAGCTGGCTGCCTGCAGTAGGTGGAACATCTCCAGGGCGGTTCCGTTCCGACGCTCCCATATGTGTATGGACCGGCCCAGGAACGAGTACTGATGCTCGGAGGGACGACCCCTCAGCTCGTAGCTCCGCGTCGAGGGTCTCTGTAAATATAAGGATCGAAGATTTTGAGACTGCGTACGGTCCCATGGTTGGGGACGCTCCGATGAGTCCAGACAATGAGGAGGTGTTAATGATATGTCCACTCCCCTGTGCCCTCATGAGCGGCAGAAAGACGTTGCAGCCGTTCAGGACCCCGCCAAAATTGACTCCAAGAACCCAACGCCACGTCTCCGGAGAAAGGTCCTCGATACGTCCCCCGCTCTCGACGCCTGCATTGTTGCAAAGCACGTCCACGGATCCGAAGGTCTTAATCGCCACGTCCGCAAGGCTTTGCACTGAACTCGCGTCAGAAACATCGCACTGAACGCCAATTACGTCTCCAAGAGGCTCTAATTCTTTGACGCTTTCATTGAGCGCGGACTGCTCTATGTCGGCAATGGCCACTTTCATTCCTGAAAGCAGGAATTGGCGTGCTACCGCAAATCCGATTCCGCTAGCACCGCCGGTTACAACTGCTACTCGATCTTTTAGCTTTTCCAAGAGCATCCTCTTTTCCCTTCTCGAATTCTCGTACATGACATTTTTAGGATGACGACGGCCGTAAGTCTCCATGCAAGTTCCCGCGTAAGACGGTCAGGTCACTCTTTTCGACAGCAGCAACGTGCTCGACGCTGTCAGTGAGACCGATGATGTCCGACGGAAAACTTCCCTTCTCAGGCATTACGAGGCTATCCATGTCGGAGAACCTCCGCTGCTAGGAGCTCAACGCGGCGACCTCCAACCCCTACATCGGCGGGTCTCATGGGAGGAAGCTGAGGCCATCCCTACTCCGACGGCCAGGCTCAGGGCACCTAGCCTTCGCGCGGCGGTTCATTGACCGTTGCTCTCGCACGCGGGCCAGGACTTGGCGCCGGCCCAGTAAGGACGAGTCACAGGTGAACGGCCACCATCCAAATCGATCTTGGGCCTTGCCTCGTCCTCAAAGGTCGAGCGTCAGGGACGGTGTCTGTGCCCGGGAAACGCAGATCATCATGCGAGAGTTGGTTGCGCGTTCATCAACATCCAGAACGGAGTCCCGATGGCAGGGACGGCCAGCAATTACCGTGGTCTCGCAGGTTCCGCATACACCTTCGTGGCAAGAACTAGGCGCAGGGATTCCGGCATCCTGTAGCACATCGAGAATGGACGAATTGGCAGGCACCGACAACTCCCTTCCGCTCCGTGCCAGCTTCACGACGAAGGCCTGCGTTTTCATCGGTTGCTGCGTTTTCGCTGCGAAGCGCTCGATTTGTAAGGAGGCCTTTGGCCACCCGTCAGCGAGTAGTTCCAAGCCTCTTAGGAGCCTGTCCGGACCACATGCGTAGACACTAGTGCCTGGGGTGGGCACTCTGATCAGCTCGGCCAGATCCGCCGTGCCCAACTCGTCGTGAGCCCATATAGTGACCCGTGCTCCGTATGGCACCAGTTCATCCAAAAAGGCCATCCGCCGACGACTTGAGCCGAGATAGAGCAGTGACCAGTCGGAGCCTGCAATCGCAGCGGCCTCTATCATTGGCAGGATAGGCGTTATGCCGATACCACCGGCAATGAAGACGTAGCGGTCTGCCGGGCGGAGTCTGAAGTTGTTGGCGGGTGGGCTGGCCTCAAGAACGTCGCCGCGTTGAATGCTATCGTGCAACGCAAGCGACCCGCCGCGGCTGGCACTGGTACGGAGAACCGCTACTCGGTACCGGTCTGCGGGCCCGTTTAGAGGGCCGCAGAGGGAGTAGTGGCGTTCGAATCCCTCCCCGAAGCGGAGGGGTAGATGAGCTCCGGGCGTCCAGGTCGGGAGCGGTTGCCCATCAGAACTTTCCAGCTCCAAAACCACTACGTCCTCCGTGGCTTTCCAGCGGTCTGACACTGTAAGCGTGAGGGCCCCTGACCTAGGCCCCGTGCCAGGACAATCAGCCTTTTGTGTCGGCCGTGACAACCGTTCAGAGTCCCAGACCACATTTAGTTCACCGAGCCCACGGAAGGTCCAACCGGTGAAACGCGCATTGGCAGGGTCGGCTGCACGCAGTCCCTCTAGCCGGGAGTACAGCAAAGGCCAAGCGACGTCAGCGACCGCGGTTTCGGCTACCCAACGGCCGGCACACATGTGAGTGCCGGCGCCGAACGCGAAATGCGTTTGGTCCTGACGGTAGATGTCCATCTCGTCCGCCTTTGGAAAGCGACTGCCGTCCCGATTGGCGGACTGGATGCTCGCGCTGACCAGACTGCCCCCAGGGATAAGGACTCCTCCAAGGGTGACATCGCGGGTAGTGATACGGGAGATGGCGCCAACCGGGGAGAGCCAGCGGGCGATCTCGTTGAAGGCGGATGGAAAAAGAGAAGGATCGGCTATGAGATCCCGGAGTTGTTTGGGGTGGCGTGTGAAAGCCCAAATTCCGCTGGTGAGCAAGTGCTGTGGTTCGTTAATCCCGCCTGCGACAGCAAGCTTTACATTGGCCCTAATGGCCTCTTCCGGAAGGCCGGCCTGGACCATGGCAGCGAGGATCGACTGGTTGGGGGTGCTGCGTAACTCGGGCAGCAGCTCATCGAGGAGTTCGTTAAATTCGCGGTTGGCGTCTTCTGTTCGGCGCCAGATTGCGGGATCGTTGGCTGCGTTGGCGGTTGCGTCGATAAACGCTTGGGACCACCTTTGGATATCTGGCCATCGGTCAACTGGTAGACCGGCAAGGGAGGCCAATACGCGAGCAGCATAGGGCTCAGCAAAGTCAGCATTTAGGTCCGCGCCGGGACCCTTGAGTACAAACGCCTCCAATTGGTCCTGAGCAAGGGCTTGGAAGACTGGTTTCCAAACCTCCTTCGCAGCCCTGACCCGCAGGGTGGGATTGATCGCACGTCGCTCGACCGCGTGTTCAGGATCGTCTTTTCTGAGCATCGTGGTCCCCATGGCACGATTCATGCGATGGCCTTCTTCGGTCGCCGAGAACAGGTGGGGCGACAACTCTATAAACTGGCAATTTTCGAAGTCGGACACCAAGTACCGGCTGACGGCGGGAACCCAGGCGACGGGCATTTCCGAACGAAGGCGTTCGAAGACGGGATAGGGGTCGTTCTGCAGTGCTTCAAGAGTGACCCAGTCGGCGACGGGCGTCGATTGTTGGTGGGGACGCATACGGGAATCCTTTTTTTGCGAGGTTTAACTAGCGGTCCCTGAACTCTGTCGCGGGCTTGCCGTATTCCAGTCTCTCTCGTGCGCATTCATTCGAAAAGCACTTTATTCAGGCTTACAATCCCTATAATTTCGAGGTATGCACCCTGTCTACACGTTCAAGCAACTATCTGCTTTCGTCGCCATCGCCGAGGCGTCCACGATACGGCAGGCGGCACGTCGCCTTCACGTCTCTGAATCTGCTCTGTCTACGTCTCTGGATCAGCTGGAGAAAGCGCTAAAAACTCAGCTGTTCGTGAGGAAGAAGGCGCATGGCGTCGTGTTGACCCCGAGCGGACGCCACTTTGTGGAGAGGGCCTCTGCGCTCCTGCGGCAGGCCGCCGCATTGCAGCAGGAGGCGGAGGGGTCCGCCGCAACCCTCGTTGGCCCGGTCTCCATCGGGTGCCCGCACGGCTTGGCACCTACAGTGCTGCCCCCTATTTTTGCCGAAGTGCGTAACCGACACCCTGGCATCGAGGTGACCTTCAAGCTGGGCTACCGGACGGAGCTGCTCCCGTTGCTCCTCGGCGGCCGGCTCGACTTAGTCATTAGCCCAGAAGGGGACGAGTTGGATGGGGTAAAGTCACGCAGACTCTATGACGCCCCGGTACAGGTCGTCCTTCCTTCAGCCCACCAGCTTGCCGAAAGGTCGGCGCTAACTGTTCTGGACTTGGTCACTGAACCAATGGTCTTGCTGGACGTTCCTGAAAGTACTAAGAACGTCCTCCAGATATTCGATGAGATCGGCGAGAGACCTCTTATCGCAATAAAGTCTGACAATTTCGAACTCGTACGCTCCCTTGTAGGGCGCGGCTTTGGCTATACCCTGCAAGTCCAGCGCCCTCACGGTGACCGGACCTACGAGGGCCTGCCCCTCGCTATCCGTCCATTACGGCCAGCACGCTACAACGAGGCCGTTAGCATTTGCTGGGCTGAGGCCATACAACCATCGCATCGGTCCCTGGCCGTAGTCGACTGCGCCGTGAGGCAATTTGCCCCACACACTACGGGTGACACAAGCCCATGATCAGGGGGTTAACGGCGCTGGTGTCAGCGATGGTGGTCGAAAAGTGAGCCATTTCGTGGGCGGAGGATTCCAGCAGTCGTTGCAACAATTTATGGTTCTACTGCGGGTGAAGACAGTCTAGCCAGACGTTCCAGAGGACTCTGCCAGCTTAGGATCTCGCGTGGGCGCCGGTTGAGTGAGGTGTTCTGGACTGTGGACACTCAAGTCAGTGCCTTTCGGGAAGTACTGCCGCAGCAGGCCATTGGTGTTCTCGTTCGAACCTCGCTGCCATGGACTGGCGGGGTCGCAGAAGTAGACGGGAATGAGTGTGCGCCGGGTGAAATCTTGATGGCAGGCCATTTCGGTGCCCTGGTCCCACGTCAGGGAACGGCGGAGATGGGCCGGAAGTGAACCCATTGTGGTTGCCAGCCGGTCGCGGAGATTTTCGGCACCGCGGTTGCCTGCCAGATGCACGAGGACAATAAAGCGCGTTGTCCGTTCGACTAACGTACCGATGGCAGATCGGCCACCTTTTCCAATGATTAAGTCCCCCTCCCAATGCCCAGGTACTAATCTGCTGGTCCCTTCGGCTGGCCTGTCCGGATCATGACCACGTCGGGAAAACGCTTCGTCCGGTGCTCCTTCCGGCGGCGAGGCCGGCGACCGGTCCGCCCGCTTCGGAGTGTGATAGCCGGATCCACCGCCAGATCCAGGCTTCCGCGCCCGTACAATGCCTGATACACGGTCTCAGGCACCACGTGCATCTCCGTTTGTCCCGGGAATTCAGCGCGTAAACGGTTGCTTATCTGGCGGGGACTCCAGCGTTGCTCCAAGTGTTCCTTAATAAACTCGCGCAGGACCGGGTTGCCGGCGATTTTTCCGGTGCGCTGCCGGCTCCGTCTGCGCTCGGCACTCCGCTGAGCCGTCCGCGGACGGTAACTACCCGAGGGCTCATGAGTGTTCCGGCGAATCTCCCGGCTTACCGTCGATGGACTCCGTCCGAGCTCCCTGGCAATGGCACAGATGCTCCGGCCGCTATGCAACAGGTCTGCGACCGTGATCCGTTCCAACTCCGAGAGAAACCGGGCGGAGATGACCGTCGGCCTCCGGAGCGAGATAGGAGCGTACTTCCTGATGTCTCCGGACTTGAGAACGACGGTGTGGCCGTGCCGCCATCGGGTACCCGAACTACGGCTGATTCCCACGATCCGGCAGGCTTCGGAATTGCCCATTCCCTGTTTCATCAGCTGATCATAATGAGCACGCGCAGCGTTCTTCGGAGGCGCTCCCCGGGACCTCCTCCGCCTTTTCATCTGTAAGCGGCCATGAAAAACTGCCCGTAGGCGTCCACCGAATTGCCCGCTGACGGCCAGTAGAACTGCCCATCGGTGGTCATGAGATCTGCCCACTTCCTTACTGAACCTGCCGCGTCTTAAGCGGCGGGGGCCTCTCCCCGGGATTGACCGGATCGTTGCCGCGCTACCGCGGAGCTCACGGGCTGTTCGCATCACACGGTTGGCAGGCATGTCGCCCCGCGGGACGCCGGCCGGCCTATCGCCGAGCCTGCGCCGCGGCCCCGGGTTACGGACGCCTACCTGCCCCAGATTGTGGAATGGATCGAGGCGTCCAAGGGACGGATCCGGGCCGACAAGGCCCATGAAGAGCTAATCGGGATGTGGTTGCAGTTCGACTTCGGCGACGGGCCACGGATCGGCGGAATGAAAACCATCTTGTTTGTGGCGTGGCTGGCCTTCTCAAGGTTCCGGATCGTGATCCCGTTGCGGGACCGAACCGCGCCGAGCGTGTTCGCCGCGCTGGACCGCTGCTTCCGGATCCTGGGCGGCGCACCGACCTATGTCCTAACCGATAACGAGAAGACCGTGACCACGGCCCATGTTGCCGGGGTCCCGGTGCGAAACCAGCGGACCCTGGACTTCGCCCGCCACTACGGGATGCGGTTCTGACCTGCCAGCCTGGTGACCCTGCCACGAAGGGAGGGGTTGAAGCCAGCGTGAAACTGGCCAAGGCAGACCTCGTTCCTACCAACACCAATCTCCGGACCGGCTACGCCTCCTTCGCCGAGCTCGAGGCCGCGTGCGAGGAGTTCATGACTGAGGTGAACAACCGTGAGCACCGGGCGACCCGGCGCAAACCGCTCCTCCTTTCAGCCGTCGATAACCCGAATTGACCTCAGCCGTGGACGGAATAGAGTCACCACGGCCAGCTTGGCCGAGCTAATCACGTTGGCGAAATCTTTATGGTCACCTGGCAGGGCGTTGCGAACTAGCAGGGAATCTAGCAGCAACGGCAAATTCAGGTCAGACCGAACTTGCGAGCCAACGTATGAACACAGATCTTAAAGTTTTCATTCGCCGACTGCCCCATTCAACCCCTTGCCGACATGGAACAGTGGTCGCCCACTCCTAGCGAGCAGGTGGCCACTGTTTTGTCAAGAATGTCGTGCGGCCCAAGCGGGAGGCACTCAAAGATTGATCACTCAAAGTCATCTCCGACGAGCACCTGTCGGAGTGGCCTTTCGCACGGGCTTCCAGAGGTGCTTCCGCCAATCGGCCGGAACTAGGTGATTGAGGACCAGGGTCTTCACAATCGACCGCCCGCAACATGTCCTACGTGCTCGATGGTGGTGTGGCATTCAGGAGATGCTGATGAGTACTGTGCTTTTCAACAGGACTTACCCGTGATCTTCAGCAGGGCGTTGGACGGTGGTGACGGCAGCTACTGGGCTGAGAAGCCGCCATCAACCAGATGTACGCTGCCTGTAATGAAAGAGGCCTTGTCAGAAAGCAGGAAGGCGATTAGCTCGGCTACTTCATCAGGTTTCGCCACACGTCCGATCGGGTGAAGCCGAACGATAGGGTCCCAGTCCTCTTCGCTCAACATGTCAAGGAGCGGAGTCCGCACATAACCAGGTGCAACAGCGTTAACGCGTATTCCTGAAGCGCCTACCTCGAGAGCAGCAGTCTTCGTTAACGCCGCGACACCATGCTTACTTGCGTTATAGCCTGACGTCATCGCTTGCCCATTGATCGAAGTAATCGAGCCCATGTTGACGATGGCACCGAATCCCTGTTCGGTCATCTGTGCGAGCTGGCTGCGCAGACCGTAGTAGGTGCCCATGAGATTTACATCTATTACATGCCGCCAATGGGCGGGGTCGCTGGATACGATAGGCGCGTATTCTCCAGTTACGCCGGCGTTATTAACCGCCCAGTCAAGTCGCCCATAGTTATCAAGCGCAGTCTTAACGAGATGCTGGGCGTCTTCAAGACGGGATATGTCCGAACGAACCGCAAGCGCGGTGCCCCCGTTGGCGTTGATATCAGTTACGGTCATCTCTGCACGATCGGGGTCAATGTCCCCAACGACAACGTATGCGCCCCGCGCGGATAGAACATGCGCAACGGAAGCGCCGATACCCGAACCTGCACCTGTAACCAGGGCCACGCGGCCGCTGTATTCTAAAGTCATTCTGTCCTCAGTTGTTAGCGTAGCTTCATGGTGGGAAGCAGTGCCCTATGGGCGGCACTGGATGAAGCGGGTCGTAGACCATGAGTGAGTAATGTCATTTGTCGCTGAAAGTCGATCTTGACTGTTGTGTTCAACAAACGAAAGGTGGCAGCGATACGCAGAGCCTGCTACCCGATTAGCAACATGTCCTTTGACGGCTGCGCATGCCCTGAAGACGATCCTATGGTTGTGTTGTTGGTTCGCCGGAGGCAGGTGTAGGTGCAGGGTGTGATCCTTCGAGAGTTTCCGGTGCTGCAGGACTTCAACTGTGCGTACAGTTCGCGTTTGGTGGCGCCTTGGGCGACAGATTATTGGTTAAGTCGACCGCTTTCGCCCATACCGCTCAGCTCTTGATCGGTTCCAGCTGTGCCATGATCGATGCGCGCTGGTCCTCGAAGTGCGGCGGGAGCATGAAAGACTTGCCCAGTTCTTCTGGGGACTCGTCGCAGTCCCAGCCACCCTCGTTGTGAGTGACTGCAAGCTCAAAGAGCGCACCGCCAGGCGTCCGCACGTAGTGGGATTTGAAGTAGGTACGGTTCTTCAGTTCGGAGATATCGGTATACCCGGCACCTTCAATTTCGACCTTGATCTCATTCTGGTTTTCGAGGTTGTCTAGATTCCAGGCGAAGTGGTGGTAAGTTCCGGCTCCATATCGCCACGTACCTTGGTCATCAGTTCGGTTTCCCGTCAGCTCCACATAGTTTCCAAATTGATCGTCGCCAATTTGGAAGCGTACACGGTCGCCTTCTTCCTGAATGTTTCCCTTTGCAGAGAACACGTCTTTTGCGAAATCGATCATACGGTCATGGTCGTAGACGTGAACGCCGGTGCCGTGAATGCCGTGAATCGCATTTTCAGCAGAGACACCGTTGCCCGTGAAGCCTTGGCGGGGGTCTCCTTCATTACCGATGAGAACGTATTCGATGCCGGATGGGTGGCGGAAGTTGACCCGCCTTTCACCAAAGACCTCCGTGTTCTGAGTCTCAAAGTCGTGCTGCTGAAGACGCTCGTCCCAAAAGTCCAGTGAGCCTGAGGGGACAGAGAGGAAGACCTCACGAGCCTGATTAGTGCCTCGTGATCCGTAAACGCCAGCCTGAGCCCACGGGAACGTTGTTACAACTGAAGAAGGATCGCCATTGGCGTTGGAGTAGTAGAGGTGGTAAATCGGGGTCGTTCCGTCGTACAGGACTGTCTTCTTGATGAATCGCATTCCTAGGACTTTGGTGTGAAAGTCTACGTCCTCTTGGGCGTGTCCGACCGAAAGCGTTACATGGTGGGAACCAATAACGTAAGCCATTGCTATCTCCTTTGGTATCAATGAATGCCAGCGACAATATGGGCCGTGATGAAGTTCAGCACGGGTGAAGTCAAGGCTTGAATCTACGTCAGATCGTCACACAATCTTATTGTATGCCCAGACCAGGTCAAGTGATTTCGGCGAGTGACGACCGATTGGTTGCGCCCGGAGCGGCAAGGACCAGCTTGCCGGACCATCGCTGGGGCTCCCGGCATGAGGCCTCAGGAGGGTGATGGAGAGGACGCATGTTCAGCTTCCTAGGCCTGGACGAACTTTTGAATGTCAAAGAATTTGAGAGTGGCAACAATGGAATGACTGATGCCTGGTCGGTCGGTCTCCTAGCAAAGCTCCCTTGGAGCAGGCTCTAAGTAGCACTACCTGCCGGTCCGGGTGTGGTGAGAGAACTCTGCCGAGATACTCTGCGCCGGAGCAGCGCTCGCTACACACGAGATGCACCCGGAGCAAAAAGTTGCGGTTAGCTGCGAGAACGCCCGCCTCCGAGGACTTCGGACGTTCTAGCAGCTCAGGCGGACTAGCCAGCAATGCTCGGCACGTGCCCGTACGGGCTGTGAACCCCGTGCCGGGGGTGAGAGGATCCGCCTTCCTGCAGCAGTTACTTAAGTCGCGGGGCACGGGTGAGCCAAGCTCATATTGGCTCATCAATACGGCCACGTTGGAGGCGGCCTGGCCGCAGTGACGCGAGCTTTGAAGAGCCGCCAGTGCCTTCGAACTGGCCCGAGGGGAGTAGAAATGTGTTCTTCCAGGCAGTCAGGTCGATAGCTACCCGGTGTAGGGGTCGGCGATGCCGATGTACTGGGTGTAGAGGTATTCCTCGATGCCTTCGAGGCCGCCTTCGCGGCCCAGGCCGGACTGCTTGACGCCGCCGAAGGGTGCGGCGGCGTTGGAGATAACGCCGGCGTTCAGGCCCAGCATGCCGGTTTCGAGTTTTTCGCCCATCCGGATGCCGCGGTTCAGGTCCTTGGTGAAGACGTAGGCCACGAGCCCGTATTCGGTGTTGTTGGCCAGCCGTACGGCGTCGTCTTCGCTGCTGAAGGTGGTGATCGGGGCGACGGGGCCGAAGATTTCCTCGGACAGGATCCGGGTGCCCTCGGTGACGCCGGAGAGAATGGTGGGCTGGTAGAAGTAGCCCGGGCCCTCCACCGGTCCGCCGCCCACAACGGCCGTGGCGCCGGACGCAACGGCGTCGGAGACCAGTTCGTGGACCTTGTCCCGGCTCTTGGCATCGATCAGCGGACCCACCTTGGATTCCGGCTCGGTGCCCCGGGCCGTGGTCATCTCCCGCATCTTCGCGGCGAACTTCTCCGCGAACTCGGCAGCGACCGATTCGTGCACGATGAACCGGTTGGCCGCGGTGCAGGCCTCGCCCATGTTCCGCAGTTTGGCGAGCATGGCGCCGGCGACGGCGGCGTCCAGGTCGGCGTCTTCAAAGACGACGAACGGGGCGTTGCCACCGAGCTCCATGGAGGTGCGCAGCACTGTCTCGGAGGCGTCGGAGAGCAGGCGGCGGCCCACCTCCGTGGAGCCGGTGAAGGAGAGCTTGCGGAGCCGGGAGTCCTTGATCAGCGGGCCCGTGGTGGCGCCGGCCGTGGAGGTGGGGATGACGTTCAGGACACCGGCGGGCAGGCCGGCTTCCATCATGACGGCGGCGAACAGCTGGGAGGTCAGCGGCGTGAGGTTCGCGGACTTCAGCACCATGGTGCAGCCGGCGGCGACTGCGGGGGCGATCTTGCGGGTGGCCATGGCCAGCGGGAAGTTCCACGGGGTGATCAGCAGGCACGGGCCCACAGGCTTCTTCGTGACCAGCAGCCGGGACTTGCCGTCCGGGGAGACCGAGTAGCGGCCGAAAGCACGGACAGCCTCTTCGGAGAACCAGCGCAGGAACTCGGCACCATAGGTCACCTCACCCCGCGCTTCGGCCAGGGGCTTGCCCATCTCCATGGTCATCAGCAGCGCGAAGTCCTCGGCCCGTTCGGTGACCAGGTCAAAGGCGCGGCGCAGGATTTCACCGCGTTCACGTGGTGGGACCTTCGCCCAGGACTCCTGCGCGGCAGCGGCGGCGTCCAGGGCCGCGGCACCATCTTCAGGCCCGGCGTCGGCAATGCTCAACAGCACCTTGCCCGTGGCCGGATCTTCGACGTCGAAGGTCTTGCCGGAAGCGGCAGCCCGCCACTCACCATTGATAAGCAGGCCGGTGGGAACAGAGGCCAAAAGGGCGATTTCCCCCTTCGCGGAGGCAGTAGGCAAAGCGTTCGAAGTCATGGTTTGGCTGGTCATGATGGAGCCTGCTCTGCTTCGAATGCGGCGATTTCTTCGAGGATGATCGGGGCAGCCGCTGTGGCTGCATGGATGCCGATAACGCTCGCTATTTCAAGCACTTCGACGATTTCCCCTATGGTCGCCCCGTAGCGAAGGGCATTCTCTATATGGAGTTTAGTGCCCCTCTCGTAGAGATGGGTCGCCGCGATGTCGAAGGCGATATAGATGAATTCTTTAACCTTTGGCTCCAGCGGACCGTACTTCCATGAGGCCGAGGAGAACTCTGTGTACGCCTCGAGGTATTCGGGGTCTAGCGCGAGGATGTCATCCCACGTCTTGTTCCAGTACCCACGGTTCTCAGTGAATTCCTGCTTGACCTGCAACTGATAATCGCTAAGAGGCTCTTCTTTCCGCAATCCAGCTTCGTCCAGAACCTCGCACAGGATGGGAATACCCACGTTCATCGCGTGGACCCCGAGGGTGCTGGTCAGTTCCACTACTTCCATGATTTCCGCAGAGGTGGCACCCAAGCGGAGGGCGGCACGTACATGCTGGCGGACCCCGGGAAGGTACATGTGAGTGGCGGCGCTGTCGACGGCAATATAGATGAATTCCTTGACCTTGTCCTCGAGCTTGTTCTTTTTCCACGGCACTGAAGACATGGAGAGGTACCCGGCCAAGAACTCCGGGCTGAGTGCCAAGATCGCCTCCCAAGAGTCGCTCCAGGTTCCGCGTATGTTGATAAAGTCTTGCTTGATTTGTTGCTGTCGATCTGTCAGTTCCACAATTTTCCTTCCTAGAAAACCCAAGACGGAGCACGGCAACGAAACGATTCGGAGCGGCTCGTTTTTGGCAGAACGGGTGGCGACTCTCGTCGCGTCGGTTGTTAATACAGTGAGGTGTCAGTCGTCGAAATCGGCGAGTGCGGTGAATGCGGCACGTTGGACGTGGGCGGCATAAAGCTTGGTGGCGAGTGGGGCGTCACGGCTGGGCACTGCAGCGGCGATCGCTTCCATTTCTTCGACCGCTTCCATGGCTCAGCCGGGGTGGGAAAGGGAGGCGGCCCGCAAGACGTGCACCCGCGCCTGGATCTGTTCATTGAAACTGGCGGAGTGGTTCGCTCCGGGCCCCAGCGATCAGGACCCCGTAGATGCCGTCCTTTGCGGTGAGTACCGACTGCATGTCCCGGAGTTGTTTCGGCGTTTTGGAACGGTAATCGGCGATGGCGGCTTGGAGCTCCGCAATCTCAGCACCGGTTGCGCCTTCAATGAACCTTTGCACGATGAGCGGTTCCAGACAGGCACGTATTCCGTAGAGGTCCCTGGCTTCTGAACGGGTGGTCCTGGAAACTCCCAGTTGTTCCATCAGTTCCCGCTCGACGAGACGCTGCCCTGGCTTGAGGTGGAGTCCTATGATCGCGGATCGCAGCCTGTCTGCTACTTGTTCTCGCACCGGAACTGCCGATCGACCCGGCGGCTGCCGGTCCACCCCTTGAGCCAAGGAGTTGGTCCCAATCATCGTGTTTCTTCTTCCAGAACGATCCGTGCAGTCCTACCGGCGGTCGATTGCAGACTCCTCTGACGCTGCAGCCACCCAACGTGCAATTTCAGTGTGGTCAGCGTCGTCGGATAGTTGTTCTGCCGCTTCCTGCCAGAGTTGGACTGCCGCGTGGCTGAGCGTGGCTGATGCGTTGAGCTGATCAGCAAGATCCACAGCAATCTTCATGTCCTTGAGCATCAGCTTCAAGGCGAATCCGGAGTTGTACGTTCCCGGAAGGATGAAGTTGGGCCACTTGTTCTCAGTGGAGCCGCTCTTCCCGCTGGAGCCGTTGACGATCTGAAGGAGCAGTTCAGGATCGATTCCGAAACGTTGCCCGACCAGGATTGCCTCGCTGCTGACGAGTAGGTGCGTCGCGGACATGAGGTTGTTCAGGGCCTTCGCCGCGTGCCCCGCCCCGACATGTCCTGCCCGGCGGACTGTCCCGAAAACTTCAAGGAGCGGCTCAGCCAGGGCCAGGTCGTCATCGCTCCCGCCGGCCATGACAGTCAGTCTGCCGTCCTCCGCGCCTTTGACTCCGCCCGAGACCGGTGCGTCTACAAAGCGGACGCCCTGACGGCCCAGCCGCTGTTCGAGTTCCCTGCTGCGCAGCGGCTCACTGGAGCTCATGTCAATTACCAAGGTGCCAGCGGTAAGGGCGTGGGTGACATCGGGGCTGCCGAGGACGGACTCTACGACCGCGGAGCTGGGCAGCATCAGGATGACTAGGCCGGCACCGGCCACGGCCGCGCCTGGGCTTTCGAATGTCTCCCCTCCAACGGCTGACAGTCCCTTACGGGCGTCTTCGGAGAGGTCGAAGCCGCGCACGGTGTGGCCCCGGGCGACGAGGCGCCGGGCCATGGGAGAGCCCATATTTCCGAGCCCGATAAAGGCAACAGTCGTCATGGAGTCTCACTGACCTTGAGTTCGTTGAGGACCTTTTCAGCCACCCGGAACGATTCGAGCGCCGCCGGAACCCCCACATATATGGCTGTTTGCATGAGAACTTCCTGGATCTCCTGCTCTGTCACCCCGTTGTTGATCGCGCCGCGGACATGGACGCCGAGTTCGTGCGAGCGGTTGAGCGCCGTGAGCATCGCCAAGTTGATGAGGCTGCGGCTGCGCCGGTCCAAGCCCTCCCGCGTCCATACTGCGCCCCAGCAGTACTCTGTGACGAGTTCCTGGATCGGTCGACTGAACTCGGAGACCTGGCCTAGCGACCGTTCGACGTGGCTGACACCCAGGACTTCTTTGCGGATCACGAGCCCGTCGTCGTAAGTCTGTGAGTGGCTGTCGTTGCTGTCCATGATTATTCCTTCCGGAGTTCTGCGGTCTTGGTATAGTCCGATTCCCCGACGGGCTCCGCCCATTCGGTCACCCCAAGGGAAATCGCGGTGTGCGTCATAAAAGAATCTGCTGCGGCCCCATGCCAATGTCTCTCGCCAGGCGGACACCACACGGTGTCTCCGGCGTTGAGCACTCGGGGAGAGTCCTCGCCGTCGGCTTGAATCAGTCCCCGCCCCGCGATGACCTGCAGGATCTGGCCGTTCTCGTGACGGTGCCAGAATGTTCGGGCTCCGGGCGTGAAATTGACGGTGTTGATCGTGACACCGTCAGTAGCGGCCATTGTCAGGTAGGGGTACGCGGTGCCGGTGAACTGAGAGCCAGCCTTGCCGGCTGTACCGTCCTGCGCCGGGCCGTTGATGATCCTCATTGCTGTTCCATTGCGGGGTCGGAGGTAGCGGCTTCGAATAGCCTTACGCCACCGGACACGTCGCCGAGCGCGTCCACTACCGTATTACTGATCTTTTCGGCGTATCCCATGGCATTGGCCAGACCGAAGCTGGCGAGCGGGCCTGCAGAATTTGGGCTTGCAACTCCCAGATCCCCTGCCAGCTCAACGTAGGCCAGAACGTCTTTCATCATCAGTGCATTGGTGAGTCCACCCTGCAGATAATCGCCTTTGATGATCTTCGGGAAGCGGTTGAGCGACGCAAAGCTGACACCCGAGCTGTTATTGATGACATCGAGCAGCACTTCCAGGTCAAGGCCAGCTTTCTTGCCAGCCACCATGGCTTCGGCCGTGGCAGACAAGGTGATGGCATTTAAGAAGTTGTTGATGAGTTTGGTGGTGTGCCCCGCCCCGGAACCGCCAGTGTAGAAGATCTTGCTTGCGAAAAATTCGAGTGTCGGACGGGCCTTTTCAAGGACTGCCGCGTCACCGCCTACCATCAGCACCAAGGCCCCCTTTTCCGCGGCCGCCGCTCCTCCGGAGATGCCGGCATCCAAATAACTGGCACCGGAAGCCGCGACCTTTTCGGCGATCATGCGGGTGGACGCTGGGGCCGAGGTGCTGAGGTCGACGACGATCTGACCGCCACGGAGGTGGGCCAGCACGCCGTCATCGCCGAGCATAACGGCCTCAACGACGGCACTCTTGGGCAACGACAGAAGGAGGATGTCGGAGCCTTCCACTACGGCTGCGGCGCTCCCGGCCGGTGTCGCACCGGCTGCGGAAATATTGACCGAAACGGGATCGTGGCCGAGCACCTCACGTCCGGCCTTTGTGATGCAGGTTGCCATGCGGCCGCCCATGTTGCCAAGGCCGATAAACCCGATGCGGAGTTCGCTCATGATGCTGTCCTTTGAGAATGATGGTTGTAGGCGGCTTCGTCTAGTCGGGCGGTTTCCCATCCCCTACCGACGTGAGCGCCTACGGTAATAGAGATCGAGGCACCGCCGTTGGCAGCGAGTAATGCCTCCATGCCCGGGTGCAGGTAGTTCCATACGTCGAAATCGCTGGAGAGGTTGTCGGCAATGCTGGACCTGCTGCACTTTGATCGGGCAACTGCAGCTGAGGAGTCGGGGTCGAAGTCAATCAGGACCACTTGGGACCGCGTGTCGGCGGTCCCTTGGCCGGACGCCCGTCGCGGACTTCCGGCTGCACCTGCCACGCAGGAAAACTTTGCCGTCTGGTCGCTGGCAAATCATGGGCGTCCTTTCTCTCTGCCGATGGTGGCCGCCAGACCGGCCAGGGGGCCGCGGGAGACAGGAGTGAAACGCTCCAACGTGGAGGGGTCGTGACCGGTCACTAGGTGGGTGGCAGTGGTTTCCATCAATTGCCGGATCCTGTCGAAGCCGGCGTACATCTCCTGCACGTCATTTACGAACATGAAGGGAAGGTCCTGCTCGTATTCTTCGTAGTAGTGAATTGCATCGGAGGCAAGGACAACCTGGCCTTCATTGGTATCCACGGTGACGATGGATTGGCCGGGGGTGTGGCCGCCGACACGGGAGACCTGGATTCCGGGGACGAGGGTGAGCTCGTCGTCGAAGGTCGTAACCCTGCCCTCTTCCGCCGCCCGCCGCAGGTAGTCGAGTTCGTCGCTCTCAACCGAATGCTTGAACTGCTTGCGCGCGGCGTAGCTGCTGAGCCAGAAGTCCAGCTCCGCCCGGGCTATAACGATTTCGGAGTCCGGGAACAGATCCAGGTTTCCGATGTGGTCATAGTGGGCATGCGTGACCACAACTTGGGGCGCGGCCATCGGGTCCACTCCGAGCGCTCCAAATGCGACGGCGGGCTCGATCAGGAAGGTTCGGTTACGCACCTCTCCGCCGTGCCGAGAGAAGCCTGTGTCTACGAGGACGGTACGTTGCGCGTTCCGGATCACCCAGAAGAAGTAGTCCATCTCCACCGGCTCGTCAGCAGCGTTGTAGATGTGGAAATTCAGATAAACGTCACTTTTGACCGTCGACCGGGTCCCGAACTTCACAATGCTGATTTGATAGGTCTCGTGGTTAGTCATGTTGGTGCTTACCCTCGCTTACGCTGTCGATTTGGCAGTTCACCCGCGTCGGAACTCTTGGCATGCCAATGGATCTCATCGCTGAAGATGTCCTGTTTGCTGCCTTCGGGCGGCCACTTGAGCAGAATCATGAACGCGACCAGGGCGATGAAGACCTGGTAAAATGCAGGGGCGATCGGGCTGCCGGTGTTGGAGGCAAGGAACGCACCGATGTACGGGCCGGGACCGACAATGAATGTTAGGGCGATGTTGAAGCCGATTGCGCTGCCGGTTGCCCGCGTGGAAGCCGGGAAGAGTTCCACGAGCATCACGACTGTAGTGACCGACACCAGGCACTGCGTTGCGCCGAGAAGGATGAGGCCGAAGATAATGATCGCTGGATTCCCCGTGCTCATGAGCACGAACACGGGGATAGGCAGGAGGACGTAGCCTACGGTTCCGATCAGATTGGGGACCCGCCGCCCGTATCATGTCCTTGAAGACCGGGGTGTCGTCCAGCCGCAACCGCACGAAGAGTCCGATCATGGCCAGTGGGGCGGCGGCCCAGAAGGGAACTCGCCAGCCAAAGTCCATCAGCTGGTCCTTAGTGAGGACGTTGTTCAGCCAAAGCGCGAAACCACTGCCGGCCACAGTGGCGAGGGCTGCGGTTGCCGAAATCACGCTGGCATAAGTGGCGCGGCGAGGCCGCGGGGCTCCTTCGATGAGAAAGGCAGCGGATCCGGTCCATTCACCGCCGGTTGAAAGCCCCTGTATGCATCGCAGAAGCACGAGCAGGAGCGGGGCAGCGACTCCGATGACGGCATAGGTCGGGATGAACCCGATCATTGTCGTCGCCAGACCCATCGCCAGGACCGAAAAACTTAGAGCCGCCCGGCGGCCATACTTGTCCCCGATGGGCCCGAGGATGAAGCCGCCGAGTGGCCGCATCAGGAAGCCGACAGCGAAGACTCCCAGCGACGACAGTAGTGAGACAACAGGGCTCTGGTCCGCAAGGAACAGTTGGCCGATGATGACAGCGAAGAAGCCATAGACGGCAAAGTCGAACCACTCCATGAAATTTCCAACACCAACCGCGAAAGCGGCTTGGCCTAATTTCTTGTGCTGCATACTCGCGTCATCGTTGCTAGTACTCATGGGCTACTTCCTCGTAACTCTCATTGAATGACAGCCTGAGGCTGGAATGTGGTACGGCCTGATCGTATGACAATCTACTAAGAGTGTACGACAAACTAGGAAGCAGTCAATCCATCTTTGAAAGGCGTACGCAGGCAGGTTCTGAACCTTGCAGGCAGCAACTCACCACGCAGAGTTAGGGCCCAAACCTACGGAAATCGGGATGAGGCCGGACGCCAGCCCTTAAGCCTGCTCGTTTTCGTAAATTCCTCCCCGCCTGATAGATGCGCGGCAGCGGTTGCTGTGCAGGGCGAGGGGCTTGGCCCCACAATTGACGGACTACCTCAATCTGGATTTGCGGGAAACCACCCGGCTAGAAGCGTGACCTTGCAAGCTTTGGCATATCGTATGACAATACCTAATGGACGCACGTATCACGTCACCCATGTCTGAGTCCGGTGGGTGCAGGGCCGATAAGCAAGGAGGTGCAATTGGCGGTGGAGCACGCTCGGGAAACCAGCCGGAAGCCGGGTCCCCCAAGCCATTATCAGCGCATTGAAGACTGGCGAACCCTAGACGGGGCATACATTCAGGTGTGGAGGAACGGGACCAACGTCTGCGCGGGCAACGTAGATGGAGTCACCTTCGACGGCTCGGCGCTATGGGTTCTTGCCGACGAATCCGTTCCCCGACGCATGTTATTGAAGATGGATTCCTATGAAATCTTCTGCCCACCGGGATAGGGAATAGTCGCATCCCGACCCATCGCCTGTTTGTCTAATGAGAAGTCCTCGCGCAGACGAAGCCGCACCATTCGTTCGGTTCATTGAAATTTTCAGAAGCTGTACTGGTAGACGCCGCAGACCAGGGGAGCTGTCGGCAGGAGCTACTGATCCCTTCTGTATTAGGGGCAGTGCCTCCGATTCCAATTAGAAAAGAGGAAAATACATGGCACATGCAGGACTATGGGAGAAGGTTGCAGTGGTCACCGGCGCGGCCGGCGGGCTCGGCACGGCTGCCGTCCACCGCCTGGCTGCGGAAGGCGTAAAAGTGGTTGCCGTTGATCTGGATGCAGAGGCGGCCAAGAGGACTGCAAGCGAACTGTCCACGGAAGCCATAGGAGTCGGCGCTGACGTGTCGACGGAAGCAGGCGTTGAGCGATACATGCAAGAAGCCATTGCGGCTTTCGGCCGCGTTGACTTCCACTTCCTGAACGCGGGCATCGCTGGTTCGCTCGCCGAACTCACCGACGTCACAGTTGAAGAATGGGATAGGGTCATGGCCGTAAACTTACGTGGCCCCTTTATTGGCGTTCGGGCTGCCTTCCGTGAGTACTTCAGGTCCGGGACTACCGGTTCCATCGTGATAACGGCCTCCATTGCGGGACTGCGGGGCAGCAATGATCTGCTGGCTTATACGACATCAAAACATGGCGCCATTGGGTTGGTGCACGGTGCTGCCGTCTACGGTGGTCCTATAGGCGTGCGAGTGAACGCTATAGCCCCGGGCATCGTGCCTACCGCAATCTTCGGTGAGGCCGGCCAAGCAGATATGATTCGTCGCGCCGGCACCTCACCGCTGCGCCGGGCGGGAAAGGCAGAAGAAATTGCCGGTTCCGTGGCCTTTCTCTTCAGTGATGATGCCAGCTACATTACCGGGGAGGTTCTGTCGATAGACGGGGGCGCAAACATTCAGAACACTAATCGCAACGCCGGTGGTGCAGGGCTGTGGGACGTTAACGCCATTGATGAAAACATTCTGCAAATGCACCAAAAGACTGAGCACCCCTCCTAAGCAGACTCCGGTTGACCATAAGATCGGCATCCAACACCAAATTCCAGTTGGAACCCAACCGACCGCAACGAGATCAGGAATCAGAACACCAGGCTGACCAGCCATACAAAACCTCTATAGTCGGCTCCTGCAGCACGGGAGTGGATTAGCTGCAAGAGTCCCCGTCCGACGGACGGGATAGCTTCGGATTTTCCTTTGCGTTGGGCTGGGTAGACCGCTATATGCAGGATTTTGGGGCACCAGAATAGGTGGACCGCCGTCGTGCCCCGTCGAAGGCCAAGACAATGATGTTCGGTGAGGAATCCGGTTGGTGGAGGATGGCATCTCGGAGGCCCCAGACGGATAGGGACGCCATTACGTGGCCCTGATGATCAAAAATTGGGGCACCGACGGCGGCAATTCCCGAGGTTACTTCGTCGTCGCTGAGGGCGAAGCCGGCATCGCGGATTTCTTGAGCTTTCCGAAGAATTCCGCTCGGGATCGCACGCCGAAACTAAAGTCCGAGCTCTGGCCGATGACCGCAGCGTACTCCTCCCAGGACTGCACGGTGTCGAAAGCCAACAATGCCCGGGGTGCGGCACCGATATGCAAGGGCAACGAGCTTCCAAGGGCCAAGCGGCGACTGTTTACTCGCTTACCGTCCATGCGCTCGATGCAGACAGCACGGGTACCGCTTTTGATGCACAGAAGGACGTCTCCCCGATTGCATCGTGGATTTCGCGAAGCACGGGTAGCGCGGTCCGCCGCAAATCGAATTGGTTCAGCAGATTCCCCGCGAGGGAGATCATCTTGCTGCCGATTCGATAGGAACCGCGGTGGCCGAGCTGTTCTATCCAACCGGTCACAACAAATGTTCCCAACATACGGTATACGGAGCTGATGGGTGCGCCTATGAGGCCGGCGAGTCTCGCCGAGGTCGAAAGGCGTTCGACAGCCAACGCATCCATGAGGCAGCTTGCCTTGGCCGTTACCGATTCGCTGGATTCGGGGCGATTGAACTCATTGGCGGCCGGGACGGGTTTGAATTCAGCCATGAGATCGGTTCAGAGTCTGCGCGGCAGCCGCGAGAACAATCTTGGCTTGTTCCTGCTGTGCGACGACTTGGTCGACCAGACCTGCTGCTGTCAACGCACCGAAGATGCTGCCGTCCACGTTGAATACGGGAAATCCCAAGGCTGCGATCCCGTCCACAACCTCGTTGGACTCCATTCTCCGAGCCCTCGCGTTTGGTGTCTGTGACCGGTTGGCGGAGTGTCTCGGCGTCAATGGGCGTCCTTGACGCCCATTTCACATAGGGGGCTTGGGCAAGGAGCTCGTTAAGCACTTCGGGGGTTTGCCATGCCAGGAGCACATGGGATGCGGCACCGGTGTGGAGTGGAAGGATCCGTCCAGACGAGAGCTTGTGGAGATCAACTTCCGTCGAGTCGACCTGCTCCAGACAGACGGCAGTCCCGTTGCGTGGTATCCAGAGGGCGGCCGTTAGGCCAAGCTCGGACTGGATACCCTCGAGCAGGGTCTTAAGGGCTTCATGATCGAGGAGAGCATTGGTTGCCGCCTCCGCCAGCCGCAAGATCCCAGTGCCAAGTTCAACGAGCCCGTCGCGGTGCGGGGGAGAATCCCTGACTGTTCAAGCGAGCTGATGATCCTATAGACGGAAGGCCGCGGTTCGTCGACAGCTTTCGCCAGGTCTGCCGGAGTAGAGGGCCGAGGGCGGATGCTTCATCCACCAATTGTTTTGCTCTAGTCACCAGCTGAATCAGCTTGGCTGGTTGCGTCATGTGGCACCCCTCGAATCGGCCTGCCTCGGGCTACAGGCGATGTGAATCGAGGGAGCCGGGCAGGACGTCATCTCTCTGGTCTGCGCCTTGTGGAGACGCGGTTTTGAACCGGGCACCGTTCTACGCAGCCAAACACGCTGGTTGTATTGCCCGAACATCCGGTCCAGTAGACGCGACGTGGGTCGCGGTCGACGGTGCTCCGCTGATCTCGCTAATGAGTCAGCTGCCTTGATTTGGTTGCCACTGGCGCGCTTCTGCGGGAGAGCGACGAAGTCGGCACACCGGCCAATTTCATGTATTCGAGATTAGGGACTGTGTCGCACCCAGTGCGTCAACTGATCATATGTGGGCATGTCCCCATTCTGCTCCCCCACGACATGATCCTTGGCGCAATGGACTCGTCCCGCATCAACACCTCTCGCTGCCAGTCAAAGCACGCAAGCGGACTTGAGCGGGACGGGTACCAGTTCCTGGAGTTCTTCGAGGGTGCAGCCGAAGGTTTCCCGGACGGTGACGCCGTCGGGTCCGGTGAGGAAGACGGCTTTGTCGGTGTAGACGCGGGTGACGCAGCCGACGCCGGTGAGCGGGTAGGTGCAGGTTTCCACGATCTTGGAGGCGCCCTGTTTCGTCAGGAGCGTCATCATCACGAACACGTCCTTGGCCCCGGTGGCGAGGTCCATGGCACCGCCAACGGCGGGAATCGCCCCGGGTGCCCCGGTGTGCCAGTTCGCCAGGTCACCGGTAGCCGAGACCTGGAACGCGCCCAGGACGCAGATGTCCAGGTGCCCGCCGCGCATGATCGCGAACGAATCGGCGTGGTGGAAGTAGGACGCCCCGGGGAGTTCAGTCACGGGAATTTTGCCGGCGTTGATGAGGTCGCCGTCGATTTGCTCCCCTTCGGCGGCGGGGCCCATGCCGAGCATCCCGTTCTCCGTGTGGAGGGTGATGTCCTGGTCCTCGGTGAGGTAGTTGGACACCAGGGTGGGCTGGCCAATGCCCAGGTTCACAAACGATCCCGGGGCGATGTCCCTGGCCACGAGGCGGGCCAGGTCATCCCGGCCCAGCGGTGTGGCGGAGGTCTGGATGGATGTTTCGTTGGACTGGACGCTCATCTCAGGCCACCTTCTCGCTCGTGCCGGCAGTGCTGCCGGAGGCCGCCACGCTGACCACCGTATTGACGTAGAGACCGGGCGTGACCACGTTCTCCGGGTCCAGGGAACCCGTGGGAACGACCTCGGAGACCTGGACGATGGTCTGCTTCGCGGCAGCCGCCATGATAGGGCCGAAGTTCCGGGCGGTCTTGCGGTACACCAGGTTGCCCTTGCCGTCGGCCTTGAGGGCTTTGATCAGGGCCACGTCGGCGTGGATCGGCGTTTCAAAGACCTGGCCGCGGCCGTCGATGATCCGGGTCTCCTTGCCCTCGGCCAGCATGGTGCCGTACCCGGTGGGGGTGAAGAAGCCACCGATCCCGGCCCCGGCAGCGCGGATGCGCTCGGCGAGGTTGCCCTGCGGGACAAGTTCGAGTTCGATCTCGCCGGCCTTGTACTTGGCGTCGAAGTGCCAGGAGTCGGACTGCCGCGGGAAGGAACAGATCATCTTCTTCACCCGGCCTTCCTTGATCAGCAGTGCCAGGCCCTGGTCGCCCTGGCCGGCGTTGTTGTTCACTACCGTCAGGTCCTTGGCGCCGCAGTCCATCAGCGCGTCGATCAGTTCGAACGGCTGCCCGGCGTTGCCGAACCCGCCGATCATCACGGTGGAGCCGTCCTTGATGCCGGCCACGGCCTCCTGGACCGAATCAACAAAACTCAACATTCGCCTACGCCTTTCCGTTGGAAGCGGTCACGTTTTCGAGGACCACGGCCAGGCCCTGCCCCACACCGATGCAGATCGCCGCGACACCCCAGCGTTCACCGGAGGCCTGCAGGGACCGGGCCAGGGTGCCCAGGATCCGGGTCCCCGATGCACCCAGCGGGTGGCCCATCGCGATCGCCCCGCCATGCCGGTTCACGATCGCCGGATCAATGCCCCAAGCGCTGATGCAGGCCAGGGACTGCGCAGCGAACGCTTCGTTAAGTTCGACGGCGCCCACCTGCTCCCAGCCGATGCCCGCCTTCGCGAGGGCCTTATTCGCCGCCTCCACCGGTGCGAAGCCGAAGTACTGCGGGTCATTGGCGTGCGCGCCGCGCCCGGCGATCCGCGCCAGGGGGTCCAGCCCCAGCAGCCCGGCGGCACCCTCGGACCCCACCCAGGCCGCGGAAGCGCCGTCGGACAACGGCGACGCGTTACCGGCGGTGACGGTGCCGCCCACCTCGGCCCCCTCGGGCTCATTCCGGAATACCGTCTTCAACGCCGCCAGTTTCTCCGCGGTCGAACCGGGGCGGATCCCCTCATCCCGCACCAAATCAGTACCCGGGACGGGCGTAACAAGATTGTCGTAGAAGCCCTCGTCCCATGCTGCCGCGGAGAGGTTGTGGGAGTTGGCGGCGAACTCGTCCTGAGCCTCGCGGGTCACGCCGTACTTTTCGCGCAAACGTTCGGTGGCCTCCCCCAGGGAAATGGTCCAGTCCTTCGGCATCGCCTTGTTCACCAGCCGCCACCCCAGGGTGGTCGACACCAGGGTCATATCCCCGGCCGGGTAGGGCTTCTCGGTCTTGGGCAGCACCCACGGCGCACGGGACATCGACTCGGCACCGCCCACCAGGACCAGGTCCGCGTCGCCGGCGTTGATCTGCCGCGAAGCGATGATCGCCGCGTCCAGCGACGAGCCGCAAAGCCGGTTCACCGTGGTCCCCGGAATGGACACCGGCAGTCCCGCGAGCAGTGTGCCCATCCGGGCGATGTTCCGGTTCTCCTCGCCGGCGCCGTTGGCGTTGCCGAACACCACCTCATCAATCCGCTCCGGATCCAACCCGGGGGCGCGCTTCACGGACTCCCTGATCACGTGCGCGGCAAGATCATCCGGACGCACTGCGGCAAGGCCGGAACCGAACTTGCCGAACGGGGTGCGCACGGCGTCGTACACAAAAGCCTGGTTCATGGTTCCTTTGTTTCTCCTACGTTTCCCAGCGGCGCCGGTTGAACCCGGCAAGTGCTGATTATCCGACGCGCTTCCGGCCGAGCGAAGGCTGTCAAAGGTACAGACCAGCCCCGAATTCCAGAGCTGCACGTGATGATTCGCCAGGGCCCGGCGATGCCTATGTTCTTGCGTAAACTTCTGTCTGGCCGCGACTCATCAAGCTAATGATTAGTGCGGGTCAGGTTGGTTCTTCTCAAGTTGTATGCCACAGATGACGTGAGTCTTTTCCGTGGCGGCAGTAAGGTCCGGGTCCGCGTCAATTCAACTGCGCCAGTTCCCCCCGCTGCGGATGAGTCGTGCAACATGCCCCCGGAGATGCACGAACGTTTCATTCTCTTTGGTCGAGATTTGGTCCCTGGGAACGGGCAGCGCCACGGGGATGTCTTCCACAAGGCGCGCAGGTGCCTTGGACAGCACCAACACCCTGTCGGCGAGATAAACGCTCTCATCGATGTCATGGGTAACAAAAAGTACTGTGATGCCGTACCGCCCTCGAAGGGTGAGGACCAAGTCTTCTAGCTCCGCACGGGTCTGCGCATCCAACGAGGCAAACGGCTCATCCATGAGAAGAAGGCGCGGGCGGTAGGCCAAGGCTCTCGCGATGGCCACCCGCTGCTGCATACCGCCAGAAAGCTGCCAGGGATAGTGATCGGGGAAGCCCTGCAGGCCAACGGCCTCAAGACTTTCACGAATCAGGGCCTTACGTTCAGCCGGTGTGCCAGCATCCTTTGTCAGCGGAAACGCCACGTTCTTTTCCACTGTCAGCCACGGCAAGAGGGATCGGCTGTAATCCTGGAATACCATGGCCATTCCCTCCGGGACCCCGGTAACGGTCTTACCCCCGATGCTGACCGTGCCACTGGTTGGAACCATTAGTCCGGACAGCGTTCGGAGGAGAGTGGTCTTGCCCGCACCGGAGGGACCGACAATGGAGACAAACTCCTGAGGATAAATCTCGAAGGACAGGTCTTTAAGGGCCGTATGTGCGGTTGGGCCTGAGCCGTACGTGTGCGTTACCCGGTTGACGGTGAGCAACGGTCCCACTTTGGTGGCGTTGTTGATTAAAGCTGCACCAGGGTCATTTGAGGAATTGGTGTTCATGATCTCTATCCCTTAGCTTCTGGCCAAGCGGTGCCATGCCAGAAGACGATTTTCAACGATTTCTAGGAGGGTGTTCAACAGCAAGCCGAGGACGGCTAGCAACAACATCCACGACCACATATCCAGCACGTGAAATCGGGCTTGAGACTGCAGGAGCTGGAAGCCAATTCCGTTCGTTGCCAAGATGAATTCAGAGACGATGGCGAACATCAGGGCCCCTGTGAGCGCCAGGCGAATGCCGGCGAAGATTTTCGGCAGTGCGGCAGGCAAGATGATGCCGGTCAGTCTTCGACGGTAGGAAAGGCGGAATGCCTCGCCCATAGACAATTGCGTTGGGTGAATGGAGCCCACGCCGTTGGCGGTATTTATCAGGACGTACCATGAGATGCCGTAGGCGATGAAGGCCACGCGCATACTGTCCTCACCGCCGAGCAGCACGATAAAGAGTGGCAGAGTCGCGGTGGCAGGAACAGAGCGCAGGAATTCCACCACTGGATCAGTCACATCACGGAGTATTCGGTACAAACCGATTGCCGTGCCCAGCAGGATACCTACAATCGATCCGAGAATGAACCCGGTCAAAACCCGGCCAAGGGTTTGGAAGGTATGAATCGTCATAGCTTCTGTCATTGGACCGCCGCTGGCGGAGCCAAAGAACATCTTCCAAGCGTGCGTGCCGATTTTCAATGGAGTGGGGAAGAACGGCGAAGGGTTAAGTGATGTGCCCAGCTGCCAGAGACCCAGCAGTACAAGAAGCAGTCCAAAAGTATAAGAAAGACGCGAGCCTAGCCGCCCTGCGGTTCTGAAGACTCGGGGAGTAGTGGCTTTATCGCGCAGATCTTTGATTGTCATCATGGATCAGGCCCCCTTCGTGGTGGTTTGCCAAGCGAACCAACGGCGTTCGGCCGCATTCATGAGCATGTTCATCACCAAGCCCAGCAAGCCTGCCATCAGCGTTCCTGCATACACGAGTTCGACTTCGTTTCCCGAGGCGCGGGAACGGGCTATGAATGCACCAACACCCTCCGCCCCTCCTGCCATCAGCTCCACTGTGATGACCACGATCAGGGCGATTGAGGAGGAGACTCGGATACCAGTAGCAATGAAGGGTGCCGCGCCTGGTAGAACAACTCTCCGGATTACGCCCGCCCTGTTAATCCCAAAGCTTCGGGCCATCTCTTTACCCTGCTTGTCGACATCGTGGACGCCATACATCGTGTTGAACAGAATTGGCCAGAGGGCTGCGAACATGACAAGCGCAAGTTTCATCTGCAGGCTATTGCCGAGCACCAGTACCACTAATGGGATCAGCGCAACCGGGGGAACCGGGCGGATCAGTTCCACAACAGCCCGGGATGCTTTGTAGGCTCTGTCTGAGAGCCCAAAGAGTACCCCCAGCGGAACGGCGATGAGGGCTGAAAGGCCAAGCCCTAGAAGGTATGAAACGAGGGTGGACACAACATCCGCACGGAAATCCGCACGGCCCCATATCAGAACCGATTCCCACAGCACAAGCGAAAACGGAGGCAGAAAGTCAGAGTGCACAAGACCCGCCCTGGAAACAACTTCCATGATTACGGCGAGGCCGATAACCCCCCCGACGCCCGCCAACGACCGGTTCCGTCGCCGGTTTCTGTGGGCGCGCCACAGATTGTTTTCTCCAGCACCTTTGGGTGCACCTGAGCCCCGGGCTCCGCGGCTGACCTTGGAGAGCCGTTCAGTGGACAAAGTCATAACTTTTCTCGTTACTCCAGACTCAATTCTCAGATGCGCTTAGTTGCAGTTGGCGGGAGTCGGTATTGTAATGGTGGACATATCAAACTTCTCGTCCGTTGCCCCGATTGCATGGAGCATATCGGCGTTCATCTGCAAGGGCTGCTGACGGATCTCGGCGCCGAACCTAGGGGCGATATCAGCCTGAATCGCCTCCTCATTTAACTGCAGCTCTGTTTTCAGGATTCCTTTGTACGTCGCTTCGTCTTTTACCTCTTCAGTGCCCTTGAGCAACGCACACTGCAGGGCGGCAACCGTGTTGGGATTCTTATCCGCAAAGGATTTCTTCATGATCCACCCGGATTCTGCCATCCCTTCATACTTACCGGCTCCATAGTCAAACACGGTTACGGTTTGCAGGGTCTTCTTCACTTGGGCCAGGACGGCGCCTTGGGCACTCGAAGCATCGACCGTACCCTGCTGAAGTGCAGCCGGCACTTCTCCATACGGGAGCTCCACAAACTGGACCTTATTGGGATCGAGTCCCTGCTCGATCATGGAGTCCTTGATTTTCACCGCGTGGCTGCTGTTCAGCGATACCACCGCGACTTTCTTTCCGATCAAGTCCTTGAGCTCTTTAATACCTGAACTGGGCATGGTTTCCAGCGTCGCCACTTTTGGATTGCTTGCGTAGCTTTCGCTGACAATCACGACATCAATTCCTTGCCGGGCGGCGTCAATGACACCGAAGTAACTGGATTGGGCGACTTGGACATCTCCGGCCACTACCTGCGAGACCGCTGTGGCGCTGCTTTCAATCCACTTGGTGTTCAAGGACAGCCCATAGTCAGCGGCCGCACCGCCCTTCTGGGTCTGAAGGAAGCCTGCGGCGATGGATGCCCGGAAAGAAAGCCCGGTCAGTGTCGCAACTTCTGGTGCATGCGGATCTGCCTCTTTCCCCGATTGAGCCCCTGAGGGAGTGGTTCCGCCGGCGCAGCCTGAAAGCACCAAGGCTGAAGCGGCGGCTAGGGCGGCGAACACCCCAGTGGTCCGACGGCTGCGAACGGGATCCTTTGAAATGCGCATGGGGTTCCTCTCCATTGAGAACTTTTTGTATGACGATACTACGGTATGGTCGAAGCTGTGTGAAGACAATCACAAAAAACGTGACTAAAAAATGAAAACGCCGGAGATGTCCTCCAGGTCTTCAGACTTTTTCAACGCGACGTTGATGTCGTCCAACGAGTAGCGGGAAGTGATTATTGCTTCACTGCTCAGCAGACCTCGTTCGAGCAAATCGATGTAGCGAGGCAAATCCCTGCGCATCCTGACGTTTCCGTTCTGCGTGCTCAGGACCTGCCGACTCTGTACTGCCAAGGGAATCTGCGGCAGGATGACCTCCTCCCCTGCTTTGTCCAAACCGCTATAAACTACCGTTCCGGCTCGCCGTGATAACGACAAAGCGAGCCGCTGGGCTTCCGCGGAACCCGCCGCCTCAATCACAACGTCTGCGCCCCGTCCGCCGGTGAGCGACTTTACGGCCTCCACCGCATCCACGGCAGAGGGGTCGATTAGGTCGTTCGCACCGAGTTCGCCCGCAATGTGCCGACGAGCTGTGTGTGGCTCAACTGCAATGACGCGCGAAGCTCCGGCTAGCTTGGCTGCCTGTACAACCCATAGCCCGAGGTGCCCGCAGCCGACGACAGCGACGGATTCCCCCGGCTGTACCTTTGCCACGTTGAAGACGGAGCCCACTCCTGTTGTGATCCCGCAGCCCAGCAGCGATAGGACATCGTAAGGCAGATCCGTCACTACAGGGAAAACTTGATTCTTGGAGACATTCATAATCTCGGCATAGCCGCCCACGTTTCCAGCCGCGGAGACGAGCTGCCCTTCGGCGGTCCTGGCGATATCCGGGTAGATTCCGCCGATGTCAAAGAGCTCTGAGCACTGGTCCGGACGGCCAATGGCACAGTAATAGCATTGCCCACATTCGGGCGTTCCGGGCACGATGACTCGTTGGCCC
Organism: Arthrobacter sp. Soil_C_49; assembly: GCF_057656635.1. Classification (NCBI taxonomy): domain Bacteria; kingdom Bacillati; phylum Actinomycetota; class Actinomycetes; order Micrococcales; family Micrococcaceae; genus Arthrobacter; species Arthrobacter sp. Soil_C_49. Next base: position 165,544 of record NZ_JBDGJZ010000007.1, on the reverse strand, counting down.
GGGCTCATCCCTGTAACCCTGCTGCCGACCTCTATCACCTCGCCGGCGGAAGCGTGGCCCAGAATAGTCGGGGGTACCTTGCCCAGGTTGCCGTGAAAGCTGGTGACATCGGTGGAGCAGAACGGGCTGGCCTTGGTTTGAACCAAAACGCGATCCGGATCCAATTCCAGCAATCCGATTTCCTCTACCTGAATAGGCACGTTAAACTTTCGGAGTACTGCGGCACGCATGTTTACCTCTTTCGATTGCTAGCACTGGCGTCAGCGGGTGTCTTGTCATATGCGTACAGGACACCCGGAACCATGCTTCGGTCTTGATCAGTAGAAAGCCGGTTGCCATCTTCTGCCGGCCGTCACGGGCGGCCCCTAAAAGACGACCGTGCTGTTTCCATGCCGTGCGATACGGTCCTCACAGTGCCAGGCCACAGCGCGGGAGAGAACCTGCCGCTCCACATCTGCTCCCCGCAGGACGAGATCAGGTGTTGAAAGTGCGTGGGTCACGCGCACTACGTCCTGCTCGATGATGGGCCCCTCATCCAAGTCCCGAGTCACGTAATGGGCGGTTGCGCCGATCAATTTCACCCCTCTTCCCTTGGCTTTCTGATACGGAGCAGAACCGATAAAGGCCGGGAGGAACGAATGATGGATGTTAATGACCGGGCACCCCAAGTCGTCCAAGAAGTCTCCGGACAGTACCTGCATGTAACGTGCCAATACGACCAGATCGACATTGCCCTTGAGTAGCTCGAGCTGTCTTTTTTCAGCCTCGGCCTTAGTGTCCTTCGTCACCGGGATGTGAACAAATGGAATACCGAAGGGCCGCACTTGGTCGGCCAGCTCAGTGTGGTTGGAAATGACCATAGCGATTTCGGCGGCTATCTCACCTCGCCGCTGTCGCCAAAGCAGATCCAGCAGACAGTGATCAGTTTTAGACGCCATAATCACGATTCTTTTGGGCTTGGATGCTTCGGAAAGTTTCCAAGCGGCGCCAAAGGGGGTGGCGATGCGCCCTTGCAAGTCCTGTTCCAGCTCGGGTATGGCTGCGGTAAGGCCAGCCAAATGGAAAACCGTCCTTTGGAAAAATTCACCGCTTTCCGGATCAGTCGAATACTGATCAAGTGACACGATGTTTGCGCCATGATCTGCCAACAGTTGTCCCACAGCGGCCACGATGCCCGGCTGGTCCGGACAACGGACCAAGAGCCGACCCACATCATGTTTAGGGGACGCAGGCCTTGTCGGTGCAGGAATGGATGACTTTTCTGCTCTGGCTTGCCCGGTGTCGAGAGTCACAATTTCTCCTGGTCTAAAGTTGGGGATGTCTAATGGATTGAAACGGAAGGCGCCCTTAGGAGGCTGCCCGGCCCAGCTCGTTCCTACGGTTGTCTTGTTTGTAGGGAGCCGGTGCAACGGTGACGTGAATCGTTTTCTGGCGGCTTCCTGGTTCTCCCCACAGAACTTCCAGCTTCGTTCCCGGCTCTGCATAGCTTGGGTGAACGTAGGCAAGCGTCAGCACTTTGCGGAAGTAGTAGCTGTAGCCGGGAGTTGTGGAAATTCCGACTCCCTCTCCGACATCGTTTTTGACGGCGTCTGCCCAGGCAAACCACCGCTGCTGATGGGGCACATCCAGAAAGGCATGCGGCTCCCCCTCTTCGAAGAGGGATGCGTAAATGTCGATGACATCTTCGCTGTTGAATTCCAAGGTAACGCGAACTGTCCGCGGGTCAGCTACCTCTTTCTCGAGCGCAGCCCTGCCAGTGAACTCATGGTCAAATTTAATGGATCTACCCCAGCCCAACGAAACCGGTGATTGGAGATAGTCGTTAAGATCATCGCTTTCGAAGCTGCCGCGGACTGCGCCCAGAAGTCCATATCGGTCGAAGTGCTTTCCAATCCATTCTTGGAATTCCTCGGGGCCCGGAGCCTTAAGGTAATGCCACCCGCCTGTGGGGAAGGCGGCTTCAAGGTGGTTGATCATCGCTGTTCGACGGCCCAGCCTACGAATCCCGAACTCCTGCCCGCATTCCAGAATCGCCTCCAGCACCTGTTGACTGTCCTCAGCACTTCCGTGGAATTCGAACCCGATTTCCCCAGCCATGCCCTGGCGCACCGCCTTCACCGTCGCACCAGCGATGCGTACCTCTTGGAAGTGCATGAACTTTATGTCCGTCAGCTCATTCCCCGTGAGCTTTTGACACAGGGCCAAAGCAGACGGGCCCGACACTTGGAACTGGAACGTCTTTTGTTCCCGCCAAGTAGCGTCATAACCTCCCTGCTCCGCAAGCCACGCAGAGTAGTGGGCAGTCGCTCCTTGTGTCGCAAAACGGTCATCGGCCAACCGCATCAGGACCCCGTCGCACATGACTTTGCCGTTCTCATCGCATTGAACCAGGTGCTTGGCCTGTCCGATGGCGAACTTCTCAAAGCTGTTGATGCCTGAATCCTTGAATACCTTTAGGGCGTCCGGTCCTTCTACGACCACGTCCCAGAGAAAAGACCAGTCGCCTACGTAGCAAGTGGTTTTCCAGGACATCTGTTCATCCTGCCAATTGGAGAACTCCGGGCCACCCCAGCCCGGGTGGTTAGTGCCATGTTCTGAGCGGTATGCCTCGATTTTGGGGTGCGCCATTGCTTGCTCCGATGTGTCACGTAGGGTTTCAGAAAAAAGCGGTCCAGCATGCCGCTAGGTGTTTAGCCTTTACTGTTTCGCTGGGCTTTTGGGTCGGATGGGGGAAACGCAAAATCAGACACGGTCGTGAGTACAGTCAGTCAGTAGCTAGACCTCTCCCCCGCAGCATCCTCAACATGCCGCCGAGCCATTACAACTATTGTATGACAAAAGCGACTAGCTGTCAGGGCCGGAAACCCTCCAAAATTGGACGGGATGCCATGCTGGCTAGAATCGTCATATTGTATGGCGACTTCTAAGAGGCAAGGGCGTTGTAAGTGGAGGATAGTAAAGCTTTTCTGGAACAGGCCTCGTCGTCTAACTCCAGCGGGGGCGCGTGGACCGGCACGGCCCTGTCGCTGGCTGCAGGAGCAGCTGTGTCTGTGCAGTCCTATGCGAACGGACACCTCGGTCAAGCGCTAGGATCCGTAGCAACCGCGGCAGCAGTCAACAACGGGACAGCACTTTTGGTTGTCCTTTGTCTGGCCGTGTGGAGTGGAGCGTTACCCAGGGCGTGGCGTGAGCTTCGTTCAGGGCGCCACCGGCTGCAGGCCTGGTGGTTCCTCGGTGGGATCATAGGAGCTACGGCCGTCTATGCCGCGGCCCTGTCGGCGCCCATTTTGGGTACTGCGCTTCTGGCCGTGGCAATGACCTCTGGGAAGTTGATCGGCAGCCTGGTCACTGATGCGATTGGTCTCAGTCCGGTTGGACGACAGCCACCGACGGCGCTACGAGTAGTAGGCGCCGGCTGTGCGCTGGCAGGAGTGATGGTCGGTTCAGTTGGGGTGCAGGGGCAATTTCCGCCCGCGCTACTAGTGTTTCTCGCGGCCGTCGGGGTTCTTGTTGCCGTTCAGCAGGCAGGCAATGCGCAGCTGGTGCACGTGTCAGGGGAGCCGATGGCGATGGGAGTCGTGAATTTCATCGTTGGCGCCGCAGCCCTTTCCATCTTGCTTGTATTTGCCTCGCCTGGCGTTGTTGTATCGGGTCCAATACCACCGTGGGCATGGGTGGGAGGACTGTTGGGCGCAGGTATCGCCATCACCGGTGCAATGCAAGCTCGGAACATTGGCGTCCTGAGACTTTCTCTCTGTTTAGTTGCAGGGCAGAGTGTGATGGGCCTTATCATCGACGGCATCGCACCGCGGCCAGGCCAACCTGTCACCCTCGGCACCGTCGGCGGAGTCATTCTCACCTCCGTTGCCGCGTTTCTTGCAAGTGGTACATCCCGCAGTTCCCGATTCCGATTCCCTGTTTAGTCGGCTACATTCCCCTTCGAGCAGGACGCCGTGAAACCGGTTCTTCCATTTGGTCTTATCCTGCTACGAGCACGCCTCGCTTGTCCTGACTTCAGACCTGCCCTTCGCCCACTGAGGAGAGGTCTTCGGAGATCAGGCGGGGGTAACCTCGGCCATGATCGACCCTGTCTACCACGCCGAAGCCATTAGCCCGAAAGGCTTGACTTACCGCCTCAAACACACTCAAGTCGCCTCGCAGTCCTCGACAAGACCGGAACACACGGCAGAATAGGCAGCGTCAAAGTAGCTCTCTTTTCAGCCCGCGAAACGGCTCACTCTCATCCATCGCTGACGGTTGCGATGGCTTGGAGGAAGAAGCAAACCGGCAGCATAGGCGGATCGACCAGCGGACGCGGTGCATCCGTGAAGTTCACTACTATTGACCTTGTATGAGTCATTCTGTTGAGGGGCTGCGGCAATCGGCTGTCTCAACCAAAGGAGCAGTCGCCGTCGATCCTCTGGATCTACGGCGACTGCCCTTTCAATGAGACTAAAACGTCAATGGCTGGCCGAAGTGAAAGCGCGAAACTGAACCGTAGGTGACATCCCACTGTGCGGCGATATGCGTTTTATACATTGCCACGTCGCGGTAGTACTTCTCCATTGGCGAACCTTGCTTAGCGGCACTAGAACCAGCGGTGGTAAAGGCTAGCTCTACCACTTCATTTGCTAAACGTGCTGCCTGCTGCACCACAGCGCGCAATCGGGCATCCTGCTCGGGAGTAAAGTCCTCCCCTGTGGCTTCCCAGCGCCGCCCGAGTTCTGCATACTGCCGCACGCCCGCCAGTAATAGGGTTTCAGCGGAGTCGGATAAAGCGAGCAACTTCCCGAACCAGCGATGATATTCCGGTGCTTCCAGCCGGGGTTGGCGCGGCGGAAAACTAGCTGGCCGCGCTTCCATCAGCCTTTCAAACTCATCCAAGGCCGCCCAGGCGGCTCCTATTTGAGTCGAGACCAGTTCGGCGTTGAAGTAGGTCATTGTCCTGCCGAGGTACATAGGGTTCTTGTGCAGTTGGTAGCCCAGCGTGCCCTCAGTCCCAAGCACATGTTCACGGAAGTTGTACTCCACGGTCAGGTAGTCGGGAACGAACTTGTCTTGGACGCTGATGGAATTGGAACTGGAGGCACGCATGCCGATCGTCTTATCCCCACCCCAATCATCCAACACCTTGTAGTCAGTACGGGGAAGGGCGAACATCCTGAGACCGCGTGCGTCCCCATTCTGATTAAAAGTCGGGGCGACCACGAGCACATGAGTGCTCCACATCGATCCAGAACAATAGTCCCAAGCACCCTCGAGGCGGTATCCGTCGTGAACTTCGACCGCCCGACCGGACGGAACGGTGCGACCGGGGGCGATGAAGGTTCCTTCGCCAAATAGCTCCTGCTGTCCCCGTTCTCCAAAGTAAGAACCTACATGGAACGCATGCCCGGCACCAAGGACAAAGGACCACCCGACGCCAGGATCACCTCGTGAAATCTCTATGCCCACTCGCATGAAATCATCGATTCCCAACTCCAGGCCGCCATACCGACTGGGCTGCAATATGCGGTAAAAGCCTGAGTCGACAAACTCCTGGTGAATCTCCCTAGAGTATCCTCCCAGTCGTTCATGCTCGGATTGCATAGCGCGCAGACGGGGTCGAAGTTCCGCGGCTCGAGCCACTAGTTCGTCTGGACTAGGGTCCTGCCTCGCGGACGCGTACTGGTTGGTACCCGGGGTAAAAAGGCTAGTCGTCATAATAAACTCCTCGATGCATCAGAAGATTGTATGACGATCGTACAACGCTTGGGCGGGCGATACTAGACTTCATGATGTGGGGTCTCCCGTTGATGCACGGAGTTTAGCGGTGGCGTCCTCGTCAACCGTCAGCCCCTCGGGATCGGTCTCCGGATCTCCGAGCACCACGACACCGTAATCCTGGACTGCCCCCTCGATGGAGACGTAACCGTCCCGAACGTCCACCAAAACCTTCTCCGCGTCGCGTGTCATGGGATCTCCCCAGCCGCCGCCTGCATTAGTCAGGTAGCGGAGAACAGAACGTGGACGGGATCGGTTGGCGTCCTGAAAAGGATAGATGAACTGCCCCGTTGCAGACGGCAAGTTGGTATCAGCATCGATCACCCCAGCCCATGCTTCGCCTCGTCGGAAGGATTCGGCCGTGGCCTCAGGAGTCTGGAATGAGCCGTCTTTGCCGGGTTCAAAAAGCCATATGCCACCCTGTCGTCCGTCGTCACCGCCGTGCACGCCGAAACCGGCTGTAGCCTTGTATCGAAGCTCCGTCAACGAATGGCTGGCATCCCGGAGCCACAGGGTGTCGCGGATCATGCTGGCGCCCCCGCGGAAGTGACCTGGGCCAGCCGAGTCGATCAACGGCTCATGGCGAAGGATCACGGCGGGGCTGTCTTTTTCGATAGCCTCAATCGCAGGCGCAACACCGTTCGCCAGGTAGCTCATGCATTGAGTATCGGCGTCGCCGTACTGATTTGCACCGAAAGGGCCGATTTCCCCGCCGCACTGCAAAGCTGAAACCCAGGGGCTCCCGTCATCGTAGGCGCCAAAGGCCGTGTGGATGTCCGTGCTGCCCCGGTCACCCGCAAGGGCGGCGGGTCCAAGAGCCGCCGAGAGAGCTCGCAACAAAGCGCTCATGGCTGCCGTGGACTGCTCGAAGTACATAAACACGCAACCGTCTGGAGGAAGCGCCGAAAGCAGAGTTCCTTCTGGGAGGACGATGTCCACATCCCGATACAACCCGGAGTTGAAACGTCCGTGGGGGTCAAAGAGGTATTTCAGCGCTATGCCTACACTGGTCTTGGTATCCCATGACGTTGCATTAATAGAGCTTCGCGCCTGCCGGGAAGTGCCTGAGAAGTCTACTTCGATCCGTGCCCCACGTTTGTGGACGGCAACTTCGATGATGTACTCCTCACTATCGTCCACACCATCGCAGTCAATTAGTTCTGAGCCATTCCAGTCTCCGTCAGGCAATGCCGCCAAAGCGTTCGCCATGCGTTCCGCGCCAAGATCACAGACGTACTCCATAGTTCCGTGCAACGCGCCGAGTCCATATCGGTCGATCGAGTCATGAACCAGGCGCTCACCCAACTCCAGGCTTGAACAGATGGTTTGCATGTCCGGGTAGAGAATTTCGGCCATCCTGACGTTGTCAAAGATGACATTCCAGGACTCAGCCACGGGCTGACCGGCGCGCATCAGGAGACGTGGTGACAGAACAAGACCGTTCTCATAAACATTGTGTTTGGATGCGCTGAATCCCCCCGGGACCGTGCCGCCCATATCCAGTTGGTGCGCATTGAGATTTACGAAGGCCGCAATCTTCCCGTCACGGAAGATCGGCCGGACGAACAGAAGGTCGTTGTTGTGATTGCCGGTTCTGTACGGGTCGTTAGCTATCAGGACGTCACCTGGTGCCAAGTTGCCCGGTCCGTACTCCTCAACTGTGTTGGCCACGGCGTCGATGGTGGTGCCGGCCATCAGGACAATCCCGTTACTCGCAGCTGGAACCTGGTAGCCCAGTTCGGGCGGGCCACTAATGGTGCAAGCCAAATCGTAAAAATCACGCAATACCGGGGAAAATGCCCCTGTAAGCAACCGAACACTCATGTGCTCAACCAAATAATCCAGCCGGTTGGCCAGTACCGTTGCGGTGTAGCGGTCACACCCGTAGCGGACGAAGAACTGGTCCTCGTTCAGATCGCGTATGAGCGTTTCAGCGTCCGGCCGTTGGCCTATGGTGAGAGTCATTTCTGTTCAATCCTTTCAATTACGATCTCAGAGCAGCGCCCAACTCGTCCTTGCTGCCCCGGAAGTACGTACGTCGTGGAAAGTTCCTCCCGGATCACCGCCGGTCCTTGGACGGTAGCCCCTACTGTGAGTTTTTCCCGAAGGTACTCCCGGGCCTGCACAGGCCCGTCCGCCACATAGTCCAGTGTGAATAGACGTTCCGGTTCGGGAGCAAACGGCGCTGCGGCTTCTGCCGGGATGTACTCGACTTTGTCTGCCGGAACTACCAATTCAACCCTGTAGGTGACGCCCTCGACGGGAATCTGATCGAACCGGTTGCCGTTACGTTCCTCATAAGTGTTGTGGAAAGCGCTGACCATGTCGTCGATGGTTTCGGCAGTGATGTCGCCATCGGGGATCTGGATAAAGGGCGTCTCCCAGCTCTGCCCGTACAAGCGTCCGTCGAAACTGCGGCGAACGGCAAGGCCCTCGGCTACTGCACCTACCCGGCTTCGAAGTGACTCTTCCATCTCAGCGAAAACAGTGGCAATTTCATCCGAGCTCTCCGGACTTAGCACCACATAAGCACTGCGGGAGTCGTAGAAAACCTGGTCTGTGGACAGGAGGCCGAGTGCAGAAAACAGGCCGGGGTACGGTGGGACGATCGCGTTCTTCAAGGGCAAGACATCGAGAACTGCCGGCAGAAGCATTGGCCCGGCGGCGCCGTAGGACATCAACGAGAAGTCCCTAATGTCGACGCCGTGACGCACCGCGACATTGAGGATCTCCTCGGCCATATGCGCAACGGCCAGTCGATAGGAAGACCGAATCCGTTCTTCGAAGCCCACGGTTGTATCAAGGGCTTCGAATGCCCGACGTGAAGCTTCCTTGTCCAGCTTCATCTCGCCGCCGGCAAATGATTCGCTGTCCAGAATGCCCATCAAAAGGCATGCGTCCGTCACCGCCGGGACAGTTCCACCACGGCCGTAGCAAGCAGGACCGGGTTCAGCCCCTGCAGAACCAGGCCCAACCTGAATTCCGCCCGCCGTGGAAACGGTGACCAAGCTGCCACCGCCGGCGCCGACGCTTGAAACCTCGGTGGAAAGAGCATTAATGACCAGGTCATGTTCGAGTTCGAAGGTGTTTTGAATAAATGGTTTGCCTTCGACAATCAGTGAGACGTCAGTGGATGTACCACCGACGTCAGCGCACAGGAGATTTAGTTCGCCTATGGCTTCACCGAGTCGGGCGCTGGAGATAGTGCCTGCGGCCGGCCCGGCAAACACGATGCGGAAAGGTTTATTAAGTGCTTCTTGCCACGGCAGAAGAGTAGCCGCGCAATCTGCGAAATTCAGTTCGCCATCGAAGCCGAGCTGCCGCAATTCCCGATCCAACTGGTTGGAGTAATCGGTGAAGAGGAGTTTCATCATCACGTCGATGACTGTGGTGGAAGCCCGCGCATACTCCTTCGCGAGCGGTGATGTCTGAGAGGATATTGACACCGGAAAATCCTCGCCAAACTCCTCGCAGACCAACTCTCTCAGCCGAATCTCGTGAGCGGGATTGACATAGCCGTTGATCGTACAGATAGCGATGCCCCCAACCTGGCATTTTCGCAGCACCGCCAACTGCTGACGTGCCTGGTCCTCATCAAGCGGCACCAGCACTTCGCCGTCAGCTTTGATCCGTTCCTTGACTCCCCGTCGTAAGTATCTCGGTACGAGCGGCCTATTGGCGTCACCGAACGAACGCCGCCAAGCTGGGTCCGTTTGGGCATCCAAGGGCCGGTGGACCGTCCCCCTGTCGAGGACATCACGGAACCCCTCTGTCGTGAGGTATGCAACCTTCGGAAGGCGACGCTCAATAACAGCATTGAGGCCCATGGTGCTGGCGTGGTTGAAGGTCGAACTTCCAGCGATGTTCAGCCGACGTGCACCCTCCACCACTGGTGCTGCCGGGTTCACTCTGCTGCTAGGGACTTTGGTAACGGAAATAGCGCCGTCGCGTACTGCGACAACATCAGTGAACGTGCCGCCGACATCAACCCCGAACATCTGTATCCTCCTTGTGGTTCTGCTCCTCGCGTGCAGTGCTTTCCTTCTGCTGCCCGCTGGAAAAAATGGAGTTTCCAACCAGAGGCTGGAACAGGCCGAGCCGCGGGGCCTGCGTGCGGGTCAATGAAGTCAGGCAATTCTGGCACTTCACCACGTCCCACCAGCCGCCCTCGCTGAGTACGCGGTAAGCGGCAACGTCGCCAGCACCGCAGCTGGGGCAGGTGGTGTCTTGCTTTTCCTTGTGGGTATGGAGCCGTAGCTCCTTAGGCCGGGTGAAATTGTGCATCCCTACACTCCTTGGATACCGAGGTGCACACTATGGAACACCTTTCGATTCGCTTGTCTGAAAAATATTCGACATACGAGGCGAACAGCCGCGCATGTGCCCGCGATTACAAGGGCGCCTATGATTTTGCCTGATGTAACGAAGGCCACACCCAGTCTTACACGAATTGTATGATCGTGCTACGGTATGTTGAACCCGGCCTAAATCAATAACGGCCCCATACAAGGAGCGAAGCTATGTCTGTCATAGCCACCGGCAATTCCGATCCAGCCTCCGTGCAGCTGACCTCACAGGCTTTCCGAGACGTCATGGGCAGGTTCGCCAGCGGCGTCACGGTGATCACAACTCGGAATGGTGACAAGGATTTCGGGTCTACCGCAAGCGCCGTCAGTTCGCTCAGCGACAATCCACCAATGCTGCTTATCTGCCTCAACAAGTCATCATCCAGCGCACACGCAATTCTGGAGAGCGGTACCTTCGCCGTCAACGTGCTTGCTGAGGACCACGTCCAGCTGGCCGGACGGTTTGCATCCAAGCTCCCGGATAAGTTCGAGGGAGTCTCCATCGAACGGGCTAGGATGGGCACACCCCTGCTGGTGGGAGCCATCGCACACCTGGTCTGTCAGGTCAGTGAGCACGTCGAAGCGGGAACGCACTACGTATTCCTCGCCAACGTCCAAGAAGCGATCGCATATCCTGGCCACCCGCTTGCTTACTTCCGTGGAGGATTCGGTCGAATGCAAATGGCACCGGAAGCCTCTGTTCTGCAGGAGGTGCGCTCACGCATCATCAGCACCGTCAGCGATGTTGATCAGGTGATCGATGTGGACTGCTGGTCAGATGAGCTTGGGTTTGATGTAAGCCACGTCCATCGTGCGCTTGCCGCATTACTTGACGAGGGCCTTGTCCAACGCAAGGGGGGTCAGTTCGTTATCGCGCCGGTCCCGGAGTCCATCATCTACGAGTCCTTTGCCGCCAAACTCGCCATCGAGCTGGGTGTGGCAGAAAGCACTGTTGGTCGGGTGAGCAAACAACAGGTGTCTCGCCTGCGCGAGTACATGGAAGAGACCTGCGAATTCATCAAGGACGATCATTTCACGGACGCTGAAGGATGGATTGCCGCGAACGAACGCTTTCACGAGTACATGGTCGAAATGGCAGGATCAAAGGTTCTGCTGGACACCTACCGCCGCCTCGGTCTTCCCGGACTGAACGCACGCACGATCAGCGCATCCACTTACGCGACCACCGAACTTTTGGACGATCACCGAAAGTTGGTTCAAGCATACGAAGCAGCCGACCTTGCTGCCGCCATCGAAGTCCTGCGTCTGCACGCCGATCGGCCTAGAGAGATGCGTACGAGGGAACGAAACCTTTCCGAAGTGAGCTAGCCCTGCTCCATCACAGATGCATAGACGTCTAGCGCCGATACGGCCGCACCTTGTTTATGTACGTCGGCGTCAAGCAACAACGTGTCTCCAAGATGGGACTATGAAAGGATCGAACCGGTGGATCGGAACGAGCACTTGTTTCGCCCCCTAACAACGTGGGGGGATGCTCCCGCTGATGCCCGTGCCGCAGTTCTGGCAGTTCATGGTAGAGGCCAAGACCCGACCTTCATGCGGGAACAAGCTGAGCGACTTAGCTCGCAGGGACTGCGTTTTTATGCGCCGGCTGCAGCCGGCAACAGCTGGTACCCAAAGCCCTTCCTTGAACCACTCAACCTAAACCAACCTCATCTCGACCACGCTCTTGAGGCCCTCAGGGCACACATAGCAGCAGTCGAAGCGGATGGATTCAGCAGAAACCAGATAGTGCTCTGGGGCTTCTCGCAAGGAGCGTGCCTGCTTTCTCAATTCATCCTCACCAGCCCAGCCAAGTACGCAGGAATCGTTCTCTTTACAGGCGGATACCTTGGGCCAGACGCCTTGCCTATTCTTCCTGGCACACCGCTTAAGTCCATGCCAGCCGTTATACGCAGCGTGGAGAACGACCCCTGGGTACCGGGCTACCGGGTGATGCAAACCGCCTGGAACTTGCGGGCCGCGGGAGCAGACACCGATTTGCGCGTGGTCCCTGGAAATGGCCACATCATCACGGACGAGGCGATTACGGCGGCCGATCTGCTTCTGGACCGGCTTTCCCCCGCTTAAAGCTCGGCGAAGCAAGTTATCGAGAGATGTAGCAGCGGGCTCGGCGCTTCCGTAAATACAGATAGGACACACAAATTGGCATTGGTTTTTGAGCACGTGACGCTAGGGCAGCGAGTGCTGTTCGGTTCCGGTAAAGCTGGCGAGCACGTTGCTGCAGAGGTGTCCCGGCTGGACGCCCACAAGGTTATGGTGGTCGCATCGGAGCATGAAGAGAAGCTTCTGAAAAGGGTCACCGCCGGAATCCAGACCCATCTGCTCTGGGATGACGTTGTGATGCACGTTCCGATTGAAAACGCAAGAGCCGCCCGTGCGGCGGCGTCAGACAACGGGGTCGATCTGCTGGTATCCATCGGCGGGGGATCGACCACGGGACTGGCCAAGGCTATCGCGCTGGATAAAGGGATTCCCATTGTAGCCGTCCCCACCACCTATGCCGGATCCGAGGCGACGAACGTTTGGGGGATTACCGAGGCCGCACGAAAAACCACAGGAGTAGACGACCGGGTGCTGCCGGTTTCAGTAATCTACGATGCGGAACTAACTCTCTCGCTCCCCGTTGATATGTCTGCAGCATCCGGGCTAAACGGTATGGCACACTGCATCGACTCGCTCTGGGCGCCCCGAGCGGACCCGATCAACGCTGCCCTGGCCGCGGAAGGGATCAGGGCGCTAAGTCAAGGCCTGCCACGAGTGAAGGCGGCCCCCTTTGAACTGGCCGGCCGGGAGCAGACCCTCTATGGATGCTACTTGGCTGCAGTAGCGTTTGCATCGGCTGGATCAGGCATTCATCACAAAATCTGCCATACCCTCGGCGGCACATTCAACCTGCCCCATGCACAGACCCATGCCACGGTACTCCCATATGTTTTGGCGTTTAATGCTACACATGCCCCCGAAGCTTCCGAAAGAATCGCGGCTGCCTTCGATGCAGACGATGCCCTGACAGGCCTGAACCGACTCCGCGAGGTCCTGGATGCACCTAAAGCGCTGAGCGACTTTGGCTTCAAACTCGAGGACATTGCTGAAGCGGTGGAAATTGCCCTGCCTGCCATCCCGGCCAGCAACCCCCGTGAAGTCAGCCGTGCGAATCTAACCTCCCTACTGACTGCCGCCACCGTAGGCGATGACCCCAAAACACTCACCAACCTGTAAGGAACAGACGATGACAGAGACCGCTCTTGAAGGCATTTCGCAGGAACAACAGGAGATTGAACAAAAGCTTGTTGACGAAGTCGTCTCCTCCTTCGCAGGCACTCCTGACCCCCGGCTGAAGAACCTGATGCAGGTGCTGACCCGGCACCTTCACGCCTTTATTAGGGAAGTTCGCCTCACGGAAGAGGAATGGAATACTGCGATCCGTTTTCTCACTGAAGCCGGTCATATCACCGATGACAAGCGCCAGGAGTTCGTCCTTCTCTCCGACGTCCTCGGTGCCTCCATGCAGACCATTGCCGTCAACAATCAAGCTGTCGGGACGGCCACTGAGTCGACCGTATTTGGACCGTTCTTCACCGAAGACGCGCCGAAAATCCCTAACGGGGGAGATATCGCAGGCCATGCCCATGGCCAACCCTGCTGGGTCGAGGGTACCGTCACAGATACCGACGGCAACCGGGTTCCTGGAGCGCGCATTGAAGTTTGGGAAGCCGATGAAGACGGATTTTACGACGTCCAATACAACGACGGCCGCACCGCTGGTCGTGCCCACCTCTTTTCGGATGCGAATGGAAACTACTCTTTTTGGGGCCTGACCCCAACCCCGTACCCTATCCCCCACGACGGCCCTGTGGGAAAAATGTTGGAAGCAACCCACCGCTCCCCGGTTCGCGCGTCTCACCTGCACTTCATGGTCACCGCCCCTGGGCTGCGCACCCTTGTAACCCACATCTTTGTCGAAGGTGATCACCAACTCGAGATCGGAGACTCTGTCTTTGGAGTCAAAGACTCGCTGGTAAAGACCTTTGAGGAGCAGCCCGTAGGCACCGCCACACCGGACGGCCGGAATCTGGAGGGGAAAAGCTGGGCCCGTACGCGCTTCGACATCGTCCTAGCGCCAGCAAGCAATTAGACGCAAACACCTACTGTCTGCACGAAATCTCCGCAATTCTTGAATACAGTCCAAGCCGGAGCAGTGAGATGCAGCGTTGTTACAAGCTGAGCACCTCACTTGAAGCCTGCGGGTCCAGCTATTACGAGTGCGCGTGGAACAACTGACTGCGGATTGTCAATCAACCCCAGCATGAGGAGATAGGACCGATGAGGGCCGAAACCAAAACCGCGCAAATTCTTGACGGTAAGGCTACCGCTGCTGTCATCAAGGCCGAGCTGACTGAACGCGTAGCCGCGCTTCGTGCCAAGGGCATCACTCCGGGGCTGGGCACTATCCTGGTCGTTCTGATCCCGGGAGTGCCTGGTATGTGGGCGGCAAATTAAGGACTGCTCCGAAGTGTGGATCATGTCCATCCCCCGTGATCTTCCCGAGGAAACAACTCAGGATGAACTCCTCGATGTGGTTCGCGGGCTGAACGACAACGCCGAATGCACCGGCTACATTATTCAGCTTCCGCTGCCTCAACATATCGATACGGACGCCGTTCTTGAGGCCATGGATCCTGAAAGGGACGCGGACGGCCTGCACCCGGTGAATTTGGGGCGCCTGGTGGTCAACGTCTCTCGGCCCATGCGGTCGCCGCTGCCATGCACTCCTAAAGGCTGCGTGGAACTGCTGACCCGCCACGGTATTACCCTCGAGGGCAAGCGCGTGTTGGTGGTGGGCCGCGGCGTCACCATCGGCCGACCCGCGGGTTTGCTGTTAACTCGCAGGGACGTCAACGCTACCGTAGTCTTGGCGCATACGGGCACTGTGGATCTACCCGCTGAGCTGCGGAAGGCCGATGTGGTGATTGCTGCGGCAGGTGTCCCTCATATCGTCAAGGCAGAGGACCTCAAGCCGGGCGCCATTGTGCTGGACGTCGGCGTGAGCCGCGTTGACAACGGTGACGGCAAGGGCGTTGTCACCGGAGACGTGCACCCGGCCGCTGCGTACGTCGCCGCCTGGTTCTCCCCCAACCCCGGAGGTGTGGGGCCAATGACCCGCGTCATGCTGCTCTCCAACGGAGTAGAAATCGCGGAACGTAACTCCGGCCTTGTCTAATGCAGATCAAGGTGGGCGGGGACCTGGCCCTGTTCCAGGCCCTGGGCCACCTGCTCCTGGCCGAGGAGGAACGGAACCCGGGTTCTGTCGTTGACCATTCCTTCATCGACGCCCAGACCGACGGGTTCGACGCCTACCGCCAGGCCCGCGCCACGCTGGACTGGGCCGGGACCGAAAAGGCCACCGGCCTGACCCGGGAACAGATCGAGACTGTGGCCGGGATGCTCATCAAGTCCAAGGCGTCCATCTTCTGCTGGGCGCTGGGCGTGACGCAGCAGCCGCACTCGGTGGACACCATCAAGGAAATGGTCAACGTCCTGCTCCTGCAGGGCAACTTCGGCAAGCCCGGCGCCGGCACCTGCCCGGTCCGCGGGCACTCCAACGTCCAGGGCGACCGGACCATGGGCATCTGGGAAAAACCCAAGGAATGGCTCCTCCAGGCCCTGGACACCGAGTTCGGCATCACCTCCCCCCGGCACCACGGCTACGACGCCGTCGAAGCCATGGAAGCGTTCGAACGCGACGACGTGGACGTGTTCGTCTCGATGGGCGGCAACTTCTCGCTGGCCTGCTCGGACACCGAGACCCTCGAAGCCGGGATGCAGCGGATCGGCCTGACCGTGCACATCTCCACCAAACCGAACCGCTCCCACATCGTCCACGGCCGCACCTCGCTGATCCTGCCCACCCTGGGCCGGACCGACAAGGACGACAAGCACCCCAAGGGCGCCCAGTTCCTCTCCGTGGAGGACTCCATGTCCGTGGTCCACTCCACCCAAGGCCGCCTCACACCGGTCTCCGAACACCTGCTCGCCGAACCGGTCATCGTGGCCCGCATGGCCGAGGCTACCTTCGGCCCCGACCACTCCGTGGACTGGAAAGCCATGGCGGAGGACTACGACGTGATCCGCGACCACATCGAACGCGTCCTGCCCGGCTTCGTGGACTTCAACGCCCGGGTCCGGACCAAAAACGGGTTTGTGCTGCCCAACCCGCCGCGCGACACCCGGTCCTTCAAGACGGACATCGGCCGCGGCCGGTTCACCGTCAGCCCGCTGGAATACCTCACCCCGCCCGACGGACACCTGGTGCTCCAGACCATCCGCAGCCACGACCAGTACAACACCACCTACTACGGGCTGGACGACCGGTACCGCGGCATCTCCGGCGGCCGGCGCGTGATCCTCATCCACCCCGAAGACCTGACCGAGCTCGGTTTCGAGGACCGCGACCTCGTGGACGTGGTCAGCACCTTCCGCGGGCACGACCGGACAGCGGACAAGTTCCGGCTCGTGGCCTACCCCACCGCCAAGGGCTGCGCCGCCGCCTACTTCCCCGAAGCCAACGCCCTGGTCCACAAAGAAAACGTCGCCCGCGAATCCAACACCCCCGGCTTCAAAGCCATGTTCGTCCGCTTCACGCCCCACATCGAACGCGAAGTTCGACGTGCGAGAGGGACCCATAACCAGTCTTCGAGCCTTAGAGCCTTAGCGTGAGATGATTGTATGACCAGGATCAATGCAGGTGACGATTAGAGGTGAAAATGGCAACATCAACGAATTCCCTGGCGGACGCTTGGACCTCGAGCCCTGTTGGCAGAATTGCTGCGCCCCTTCGTGAGCAGGTAATAAGTGCACTGAGGTCCGCGATTCTAGACTTCAGACTTAAGCCTGGCCAGAGGCTGGTAGAGCGTGAACTGATCGAACAACTCGGAGTCTCCCGGACTACTGTTCGCGAGGCATTGCGGGAGTTGACCTCTGAAGGTCTTGTGACTGTCGTTCCGCAAAAGGGCGCCATCGTCGCCGCGCCAACCCCTGATGAGGCCCGGGATCTTTACGAAGCTAGGGCTGTCCTCGAGGCAGTGGTGGTAAAGCGCTTCGCCGAACGGGCTTCAAAATCACAGATTATGAGATTAGGAGCGGCCGCTGAAAGCTTCGCAGAAGCTGCCGCATCTGGGGATCCAGGTCTAATCCTTGCTGCCAAGGACGAGTTTTATGGCGTCCTTACTGAGGGAGCCGGCAGCGACGTTTTGAAGCAGTTAACCGAAGGCGTGCAGGCGCGGGTTCAGATTTTGCGCGTGGTTGCCATGGCACCAGAGGGACATTCTGCTGCCGTGGAGGAGTTGCGGGCCATCACCGACTGCATCAAAGATGGAGACGGTGACCGCGCTTCACGGCTGTATGCAAAGCACATCCGGCGGAATGCTGAGAACGCACTGCGCAGCCTCGAGGCCTCGGGGGACAGCGATATCGATCGCAGCGCCTGAAGAACTTCCGTCCTCATTGCTTGCGCCGGCTCCTACGTGAAGATGCCCTCTAAAATCCTTAGGATTCTCGGCCTTGATAAACGGGGGACGCCCAACTCCTTGGTAGTTGGGTATCACTATCCCAGGTTCCATCTTGTAGCTGGCCACCGTGCACAAGAGAGTGCCTCCACTCCCGACTGAGTAAATGCTCGTCCTCTCGAACGCTTGCCTTATCCCTGGTTACAAGTTCTCGTAGCGCTGAGGGCCATCTGCTTCACCGGTCTCTTCCTGGACGAGGTCACGCACGATCTGGGTGCGGGAACGGTACCCGCGCTTTGCGAGTATGCGTTGAATATGCCCCTCGACGGTGCGTGCTGATATATATAGACGTTCACCAATCTCCTTATTGGAACAGCCCTCGGCCACAAGGGCTGCCACCTGTCGTTCCCGAGTTGTTAGGGGTTCAACTTCTCCGATTTCTGGCGCAGAGGGCGTGGCGGCTCTTGACGTGACGAGCTTTACAGCGGCGTCCACACCGAGAAGAGCGCCCTGGCTCAGTTCGGCGTCCAGCCGGGATTGGCCGAGGGCCCGTCGGCATGAGGCTAGGACTGCTTCATGGTCGGGTTTATTGAGCTCATGGAGCATCCGTGGGCCACGGCTGGTTCCGGCTCCCAACAAGCGGGCAGCAAGACGGAAATGGCCCCTTTCAGCGGCTATTGTGGCGTAGAGCGCAATGCACCACTCCAGGATGGCCATATCGCGTTGCCCCTGCATGATCTGCAGTGCGGTGAGGAGGTGACTTTCGCAACCATCAATATCCCCCCGATTCCGAGCCGTGAACGCAAGTATCCAATGAAGATAGCTGCGGCTCCACCAGTTGTCGTCGGTCGCTAGAAACGCAAGCTCCTCATTGAGGATTTCATCACTGCTACTGTCGGCCCTTATATACGTCATGCCAAGGACGAAGAGGGCTTCGCGACGACGCCCGGTTAAGCCAAGGCGCTCATAGTGGCTGGCCGAGGACTGCAGCAATTCGCGGGCTGTCTGAAGGTCGTTATTAGCCCAGTGGCTCAACCCCATCACATAGTCGCAATGACAGTCCATAATTGGTAGTTCGAGTCTGGCAGCGATATCACGGCACGCTGAAATAAGCTTGGCAGCGTGCTTGTGACTGCCCAGGACAGTCTGAAGGTACGCCTCGGCAGCCAAGGCATCCGCACGCGTCTCGTCCTCTCTCGGGTGGAGGGCGAGCAGCCGCTGCAGCCAAGCAATTCCTTCTTCAAGCCGGTCGGCTGACATCCAATGAATCCTGAGTCGGGTAGAAATCTCTAACCCGCATCGGATGCCCGCCTCGCCGGCTCTTAAGAAGCCATCCAACGCGCTCACGAAATCAGAATGGTGGCGAAGGACCTGTTCGGCTGAGGCTCGACCTGCTTCCCCCATCCAAAAGGGTAAAAAGGATCGGCTGGCCTCCAGCACCCAGCGTCGGCGTAGCTCATCCCGGCTTTCTTGCATTTCCGGCTGACGGCGGCGAAGCCATTGGAGGGCGCTGGGCGTCAGCTGGTATTCGGAACCTTCCGGTCCTAGGGCGTAGTCGACTACAGAGTAGTCCACGAGAACCGTAATCGCGTCAGCTACTGCTGCAGTCGTTACGGCGTCTTCGTCATCTCCATCCAACATGGCAAGCTGCATTAGATCAGGGATAGACGCAGGTGCATCAAAGGCGGAGCAGAGGCACCAGTACCTCCGTACCTCGGGTCCCAGCGAATCCCACACCGACGCCCACACCAAATCTACCCGCGGGTCCTGCCCCATCGTGGCCGGGTCGAGCCTCATCAGGTCATGTGGCGAAAGCGCGCGCATCCGCGCAGCCGCTGCCTCGAGGTACAAAGGAGAACCGCCGGACTGCTGCACTAACTGCATTACTGCAGAGGCGTTCCGGGGGGTCAAGCTGAAGTCCGGTCGGGATTCTACCGCCCTCTGGACGAACAAGCGTAGGCCCCCTCCGATTTCTCCGGAGTCCAAGGTTTGGGCATCAATTTTCTGGGGTCCCCCAAAGCCGGGAACTCTGTAGTGAACAGCGCCGGAAATCTTCAGCTGCACCCGACTTGTAACGAGAACTGAAACACCGCCTGGTTCTGCCAGCCAACTCGACACCAGACGGGCGCTTGCATCGGGGCTGCCGTCAGCCCCATCAACGAGTGCCAAGGTGAGCCGACCGGAGGATGAGCCCGGTGGAACCATCGCTAGGCTCCCGTCCTCGGGAGAGAGGAGTGGACTCCAAATGATGCCGTTGCCGGTAGTGCCATGCTCTAAAGCAACGTACCAGGCATCAAAGTTGCGTCGTACTGCGGATGCAACTGCAATTGCTAGACGCGTTTTGCCTATACCCGGTGGACCAACGAGCACCACACACCTGTAATCGCTGAGCAGCCGCTTCACCGTCGCGAGCTCGTCTGCCCTGTCAACAAAGGGGGTAACGACAATTCCCGTGCTAGGCCCGGGCGTCAGCTCATGTTCCACCCTGGCCTCCTCCGGTACGTGTACGCGCAAATACGCGTAGGGGATAGGTAGTTTCCCCGTTTTTATAGGCAATGGTCCTCTGCATAGTTAACCACGACACATGACCCACGTCACTGTCGACGACGGTGTCTAGAAAGGACCAACTATCATGAGCCATCCGATGATTGAATTCCTCCGCCAGGTACCTAGGACCTATCACCCCGGGTGGGGAGGGCCTGAATACACCTCTTGGCAAGACGAGCAGCAGTCCTGGAAATCGACCTGCTACATCGGAGACTGGAGCTTCCTTTGGGACTTGCAGGTTGACGGCCCAGATGCGATGCGCCTCTTTTCGGAAAGTTCAGTTAATAGCTACGCAAAGTTTCCAGTAGGGGCCGGCAAGCATCTAATCCAGTGCAACGAACAGGGCAAGATCAACGCCGAAGGTGTCCTCCTCCGCCTGGGCGAAGAATCCTTCGCTACGCAGTCGACTACTGCACTTTATACCTCCTTTCTAATCAGCAAGGGAGGATACGACGTCACAGCTACCCGCGCCCGCCGGTTCAAGTTCCAGGTCTCCGGTCCTAATGCTCTGGCGGTAGTCGAGGAGGTCACCGGCCAATACCTTCGCGACGTGAAGTTCATGCGGTTCGTTCCGGCAACAATTGCAGGCATTGATGTACTTGCTTTGAGGATGGGAATGGCAGGCGAGGTAGGTTTCGAGCTGCACGGGCCATTTGAAATGCATGACGAGGTCTGGAATGAGGTCCTGCGGGTCGGCGAAAGATACGGCATCCGCCGCTTGGGCAGACGCACTGCGATGATCAACCATCTTGAGGCGGCATTCCCCACCGGCAACTGGCACTTCTTGGGCAATTTCGAAGACGGCTTTGTCGAGCACGCTCATAAGGCTTTCGACATGTATGGCCTCGGCGTCGCCGTGGACGGGAGCTTCGAGAGCGATAATCTGGATGACTACATGCTTTCGCCGGTTTCACTTGGCTGGGCTAAATCCATCAAGCTCGATCATGATTTCGTGGGCCGCGCTGCCCTCGAACGGGAATTGGAAGCTCCGCTGCACCGGCGAGTAACGCTTGAATTTGACAAAGAAGACGTTATCGCGATCTACGCGTCGCTGTTTGAAGAAGGTTTGCCCTACGCTCACATTGATATGCCGCACCCTCAGCGTTGGGTGTTTCATGCCGATGAAGTGCGAAACACTGACGGGGAACGTATCGGCATATCCACTCCCCCGGGATACAGTCTCCACTTCCGTAAAATCCTGACGCTCGCCTTTTTGGAGCCTGCCTATGCAGAACCAGGAACTAAAGTAAATGTGCTCTGGGGAAACCCAGGAACGCCCCAGAAACTTATCAGAGCCACCGTAGCGACGGCACCCTACAAAACAGATAACCGGCGTATTGATTTGTCCAACGTTGAGCCGCAACTAGCGTCACTCTGACTTACCCAGAAGAAAGCCAAAGTACATCATGCCCATTCCCTCCCCCGATGTCATATCTTCCACCGCACCAGCCACGCTTTCTCTGGAGGAAGCCCTTGAAGCCGTGGAACGCCTCAAACCGCTTGTGCTCGCCGCAGCCGGTGAGACCGAAGAACGCAACTTCCACTCCGAAAAACTCCACGTGGCATTCGTGGAGGCAGGCTTCTACCATCTAATGCGCCCCCGACGATACGGCGGTTACGAGTTCTCCCTTCGCGACTTCTTGCACGTCATGCGGGAGCTGGCCAGCGCGGACATGTCAACCGCTTGGTGCCTGTGCCTGGCTTCCTTTCACAATCACCAGATCGCCGCCTGGTGGCCGGAGAACGTCCAGGAAGAAATATTCAAAAACGCATACGTGGCCGCCCCGATGACATCGGCCCCGGGTGCAACCCTGGAAAGAGTGGAAGACGGATGGATCCTAAACGGGACGTTCGGCTATGCCTCGGGCGGCCCTTACTCCACACACTTCATCGGTCATGCTGACGTTCTTGATCCCGACGGCAGCCGCAATACTTCAACCTTTGTCGTACAGCGAAGTGAATGGAGTGTACGGGACGACTGGGGCCGCACCCTTGGCCTTCGGGGCAGCGGTTCACACACACTAGAGTTCGTTCAGGCCCATGTCCCTAGCGACTGGGTGCTAGTCGGACGGAGTCACTACGGCCCGGGTGCCCAGAACCCGGGCGTCGTTCTTCACGACAACCCGGTCTACGGAGGTCCTGTCCTGGCAACCCTAGGCCTAGAAATCGCCAACCTCGCTGTGGGGGGTGCAAAAGGCGCGCTCGAAGAGTACGGCAACACACTCCGGAAACGCCCGGTCATGCATCCTCCGTTTCACAAGCGCTCAGAGGATCCCCGGTTCCAGACCTACTACGCGGACCTGTTCACGGCGGTCCAAGCGGCCGAAGCGATTATCGACCGCGCCAGCGATTTGTACTTGGACTATTCCCGTCGCCAGGCTGCTGGAGGCGCACCCTTCAGCCTCGCCGAAGATGCGTCCCTTTGCCGACTAGGCATCAAGGCCCATCTCATCGCATGGGAAGCGATGGAGGGAATCGTCGTTCGGACAGCCGGGTCCAGCGCAGCGGCTCGCGGTCAGCGGCTTGAACGGATCTGGCGGGACATGACTATGGCACACGGTCATCAAGTCTCCCTGCGTTTTGACGAATTGGGTGAGCTCTATGGTTCGCAAACCCTGCCAGACAAGGCGACGTACTAGTAGTTAAGAACTACAGGCAACGAGGGCACGGCACCAACAGAGAGGCAACCTGACTGCTACGGGCGTCGGCGGGAACCCTTCAGGACGCCTGCCGGCAGGTGCTAAGGGTTCGAAAATTAGAGCCTCTGCGCGCCGACGCCAACGAAATCGCCCGGCCACTTGACACCCAGCCTGCAGCGTGGCGGGCAGCGACAAGTACTTCGGCCAAACGGCAGGTATGGCGTCCCCAAGTACCATCACGATCATCAGGAGATAAGAGCATATGACCATCACCAGCCCCGCCGCGGTCCAAAACAATAGTTTGAGCCCAGGCCCGCACGACACAGCCAGGCTCATCATTACCTGCGACGATCAAGCCGGAATAGTCTCAGCAGTCAGTTCATGCCTCTTGAAGGCAGGGGCCAATATTGTGTCACTCGATCAGGACTCCATCAAGGAAGGTGTCGCTGCTGGAGGCACGGCGAGGTTCTTCCAACGTACTGTATTTACTCTGCCCAATCTCAGTGTCCATCGGAATGAATTTGAACAGAATTTTTCCGCCATAGCGGAACGATACAACATGGATTGGCAAGTTACCGCCGCTCATGAGCCAAAGCGTGTAGCGATAATGGTTTCGAAACTTGACCATTGCCTGCTGGACCTCTTGTGGCGGCATCGTCGTGGCGAGCTCAACGCCTCGATCGGTTTGGTCATAGGAAACCATTCTCAAATGGCAGACGCTGTCCGGTCATTCGGAATCCCATTCGTCTACATTCCGGTCACCAAAGATTCCAAAGCGGACGCGGAAAGCCGTCAGCTTGCACTTCTAGCGGGAAATTTTGATCTCGTCGTTCTGGCGCGATACATGCAGATCATCAGTGAAAGTTTCTTGGAAAGCGTTGGCTGCCAAGTAATAAACATCCATCACTCTTTCTTGCCTGCCTTCGTCGGTGCAGGACCTTACCGGCGGGCGTATGAGCGTGGAGTGAAGCTCGTCGGCGCCACAGCGCACTACGTCACCAAGGACCTCGATGAGGGCCCGATCATTGATCAAGACGTAGTACACGTCTCCCATCGCCACTCGGTAGCGGAGCTAACAGCTCTCGGCGCAGATGTCGAACGTAAAGTTCTGACTCGAGCGGTCAAAGCTCACTGCGAGGACCGGGTTGTGCAGCACGGCAACACGACTGTTGTTTTCTGAGGTTGACGTGACCGATAAACCCTCAAAGTTTTATAAAGGACAAGGCATGAGCGGCAATACACGAGCGGCGCTGGTCCTGGAGCATGGCCAACCGCTTGTCGTTGAAGAGATCCATATGCGTCAACCGGGACCTGGCGAAGTCTTAGTGCAAATACACGCCGCAGCGGTGTGCACCACCGATGTGTTATCGCACGGCGGACTCACTCTCGCGCCCCCGCCCTATATTCCCGGCCATTCAGCTGCGGGAGTGGTGGTGGAAGTCGGGCCTGGGGCTCGTTATCTAACACCAGGTGACAGGGTTTCTGTGACCGGATCGGCTGAATGCGGGACGTGCTACGCATGCTTGCGAGGCACTCCCTCCGCATGCGATGAAATTATGGCCGGTATGCAGCCGCCCTTCATTGTAGGCAACCGCTCTGACGGATCCCAGATATCCGGGGATCTTGGCTGCGGTGTCTTTTCAGAAACCATGTTGTTGCGGGAATCTGTGCTCGCAAAGTACGACGCAGAAATTCCACCTACAGTCGCCGCTACCCTGGGCTGCGGCGTTGTGAGCGGCTTAGGTGCAGTACTTAACGTGGCTAACGTGGAACCTGGCGCAACAGTTGCTGTCATTGGGGCGGGCCATTTAGGACTATGGATTATCCAGGCAGCTCGGTTTGCTGGCGCTGAACGCATCATCAGTATCGAGACCGACTCGAACCGGCGCTCACTTGCGGTAACTATGGGAGCTACTGACGCTATTGATCCGGTCGAAGCAGACCCCGTGGAACAGGTCAAGGAACTTACACAAAACCGCGGAGTTGACTATGCCTTTGAAGCAGGGGGCACGGTCGAGGGCACCTTTCAAGGCTACCAAATGACCAGAGGGGCAGGCATTTTGATTACAACTTCCATGGCCGGACTGGCTGACGAAGTTGCTCTTCCAGCCATGCCCTTGGGCGTCTCAGCGAAGCAAATCCGCAGTTCCCAAAGTGGAGGTGGCAAAATTAGACGTGATATACCGAGATTTGCCCGACTCTTGGAGAACGGAACATTCACGCCGGAGCCCATAATCTCTCGCGTTTTCGAACTGGACCGTATCAATGAAGCCTATGCGGCCGCCAAAGCACGAGAGGTCATTACTGGTGTCATTACTTTCTAGTGAAAACAGGAATACTAGGCCAGATACGTGGGTTGGATCAAACCGTTTCCGGAGGTCGCCGTCGTCTCGCCGTTGGACGGCATGCCGTCTGAACAAAAAAGGTGTTTGAGATAATGAATAGACCAGTATCGTTACTACACCTTACGGTTACAGCGTCTGACGCCGAGTCACTTGAGCGGAAACTTAGCGAAGCAGTTGCTCTGACTCAACGCACGGCTATGACAAATCCTTGCTGTGGAATCCTCATCACTCATGAGGCGCCTGGGCAATTTAGTGTGACCCTCAATGCTGCCGTTCCGTACGGCATTACGCAACAACTAGTGGCATGGTGACATGCACTAGGGCGTGTCGGTTCCAGTGTTCATCTTGGTCTGCTTGTGGTGTTGTAAGTTTTTTCGGAGTCTCGGTGGGACGAGGCTGGGTCTGAAGCCGAAGAACTATCCGGAGGTGGAGATGCAGTTAAGGGCCCGCATCACCCCGGTTGAAGACGGCCGTATTTGCGCGCTCGTTGAAGAGATCCCAGCGGCGGTAGGAAGTCGGTGTCCAGGGCGCGGATGAAATTGGTGGCGCCCGGAAGCCTCACGGATATTTTGACACGCCTTGTGGCCCATTCCTCCCCTGGCCGGCGCCTGGGTATGCCGCATCCGCGGCTGCCATAGCTTGACGGAAGGAATAAGCGAAGCAACACCCCTGCGTCATTTCAATAGAGCCGGCTGGTGAGCGACTTTGGAAATCCGCCAGAACGGCCAAACCATCGAAAGGGTGTCGTTGAGGACGCCATGCCCGACTCCTCGACCTTGTGATCGCCGCCGGTCGCCTATTGGCCCGCGTCGATCTTCGGAGCCTGCCAAGGCCACCAGCTCTGGGTCACCCAACAGGAACTCTCGGGAAACCTGAACTATCGGATGACGACAAGACAGATTGTCGGATAGAAGTTGTCAGAAATGCTGAAGTAGGACTCCGTCATATGCAGCCCTCGTGACTGAAACTACGTCTGGTCGACATTCAACTGCCCGCGTCCTTCACTCCGCCTGAAGACGTCGACGTTGCGAGGCCAACCCTAATCACCGGCCACTAAACGCTGTGCCTTCAGTGCCAAACAGAGCCTGCGATTCGCAGTCAGAAGCACCCGGGACGGAGCTGTCAGCGGAGGCAGCGGTCTTCCGGGTCGATGGTGTTCATGATGCGGCGGCTGATCTCGTGAAGGCGCTTTTGTTGGGCCTTGGTAAGAGGGTCAAAGACGAGCCGACGTACTTCTTCGACGTGCCCGGGTGCTGTTTTAACGACTTTGTTCCAGCCCTGTTCGGTGAGAGTGGCAAGGGTGGACCGGCCGTCGTCGGGGTCAGCGGCGCGGGTGATCCAGCCGCGCTTTTCCAGCCTGCCGACGACCTGGGAGAGGCGGGGAAGGCCTGATTCGGCCATGGCCGCGAGGTTGCTCATCCGCAGCGTGCGATCCCGCGCCTCTGACAGGGCGGACATCACGGTGTACTCGAAGTGACTAACGCCCGCGTCACGCTGCAGCTGCTTATCAAGGGCAACTGGCAAGCGGAACAGCACGCTGGCGAAGGACAGCCACGCGGCCCGTTCTTCATCACTCAGCCACCGCGCCTCATCCTGAAGATATTGCCCCCTGTTGGCAACCGCTATCTCGTCAGTGACTGTGGCGTCCATAGTTACCAGCATACCAGCCCAAAAATTCAGACTTGAAGTAAAGCTTTTTCTTGTTTACTTGCATGGTGAAGTAATTGAGTGTAATATTTAGTTCAAGATTGAAGGGACCGCGGAAGTCTGGCCGCTGCAGAACACGCCACCTCAGGAACGGAAAGTTACCCATGATCTCGCCCAAAAACACGACATCAACTTCGAGACTTAGCAACCGCCCCGAGGAGGAACTTCTCGCCCCGGACACGGAGATGGGGGCGGTAACGCTCCGTGTCGCTGACCTCGACCTGATGACCCGCTACTACCGAGACGCCGTCCGGCTGAGCGTGCTCTCCCACAAAACAGGCACCTCCACCCACGGAGCACAGATCACCCTCGGCCGCCTCGGTCTTCCCATCGTGACTCTCGAACACTCCACCGCCCTCAAGCACGCGTCGCCCAGCCAGGCGGGCCTGTATCACACGGCCGTGCTGTTCGACACGAAGGCGGATCTTGCCGCTGCCGTCTACTCGACCGCCCGCCAGACACCGCACTCATTCACGGGGTCATCGGACCACCTCGTCAGCAACGCCTTCTACTTCAACGACCCCGAGGGAAACGGCGTCGAACTGTACTGGGACCGTCCCCGGAGCGAATGGAACTACATAAACGGGATTCCGGAGATGGGGGGGGCGACCCCCTCGACCCGAACACATTCCTTCAGTACAACCTCAACGAAGAGGCACTCAGCCGCAGTGACCAGCGTCCCGCGAAAGTTGGTCACGTGCACTTATCTGTCGGCGACATACCGACCGCCAAGCAGTTCTACGTGCACAAGTTGGGATTCGAGGTCGTCGGTGACCTCGGCACCGCGCTGTTTGTCAGCGCCGGCGGGTACCACCACCACATGGCCATGAACACCTGGAACAGCCGTGGTGCAGGTCCACGCCAGCTCACCCTCGGCCTCGGACTCGTACGAATCATCCTGCCCAATACGGACGATCTCTCAGTCCTCGAGGAGCGACTGCGCGCCTCTTCTCTTCCCACGCGCCACGATGGCCGAGCCCTGCGATTCACCGACCCCTGGGCAAACGAAATCGAAGTCACCTCAATCCGTGACTGAAAGTCCGAAGGACGCTTGCAAAGCGCGGCCGGCGGGCCCCAGGAGCAAGCCGGATGAATTTCGGTAACTCCCTATGCTCCCTCCAAGTCGCCTAACCGCTCCTCCAGGAACCCCTAGACCATCACGGACCGGGAGCGGAAAGAGCCGCAACCGGCACCACACAACCACACCAAGCCAACCGCACCACCGGTGCACACACTTAAGGAGATTGTTATGACCAGCATCAGCAGCCTCGGAACCGGCAACATGGGCCAGGCCATCGCAGCGATCGCCGAAAAAGGGCGGCAACACCGTTCAGGCCCTTGGCAGCAAGGACACAGACCAGGCAGTGACAGGTGACATTGTTATCCTTGCCGTTCCCTACCTTGCCATCACCGAAATCCTCGCCCAGCGTGCCGACCAGCTCGCAGGCCGCACCGTTGTTGACATCACCAACACGGTGAACTTCCAGACCTTTGATTCCCTCACCGTCCCCGCGGATTCCTCCGCCGCCGCCGGACTCGCCGCCGCGCTGCCGGAATCCAAGGTCCTGAAAGCCTTCAACACCACCCTCGGCCCGACCCTGGCCACCGGTAAGTTCGGTGGCCAGCCCACCACCGTCCTGATCGCAGGCGATGACCCCAACGCTAAAACCGGGCTCGCCGGCATCATCACCCCCGGCGGTCTGCAGGCCCTCGATGCAGGCTCCCTGTGCGCGCGCCCGCGAACTCGAAGCGCTCGGCTTCCCGCAGATCACCCTCGCCGCAACCGAAAAGGTTGCTTGGACCGGCGGCTTCGCCGTCGCCAAATAAACCCTTTCCGATCGGCACCTAAGACTCGGTCCCACCTTGCGGGGGAACGCAGCCTCCCAACCCAAAGGCCTGCGTCTCCCCTGCACCCATCAAACCCACATGCCCTTCAGCCTCAGACGCCCTTCACATAGCCGGCCTCGGACCTCACACAGGGCCCTCCACGGCATCACATAGGAAAGACACCCCATGACTCAGACCACCTCCCCCCTCGCTCCAACAAAACCAAAAGCCTTCAGCCGCGGCCCCCTCCTAGTGGCAAGCATCATCGGCACCGCCATAGTCAACGTCGCACTCTTCCTGGTGTTCCAAGCCGCCGGCGCGACGTACCAGAACATCGCAGGCATGCCGGTTGGCCTGACCAATGTCCTCATCATGACCATCGTCCCGCTCGTGTTCGGCCTCGGCGTTGTGGCACTCATCTCCCTGCGCTGGCCACACTTCATCAAAATCGGCAAATGGACCGGCGTAGCCCTTGCCCTGCTGACCATCGCTATGACCGCGACCACCGGCTTCGACACCCTCGGCTTCATCGCCCTGGCTCTAATGCACGTCATCGTGGCCCTCGCCATCACCATCGCACTACGACCCACCAAAAGCTGACGCAGCCAAAAACTCTGAACCAGACGCAGCGTCCGTCTGTGCCACACCCCAATCTGACGTCAGGTAGCCTCTCGCACATCGTCAGACTAGGGCCCCAACGGGGTTTCCTGTACGCCCGGGGGAAACAGCCTCAGATCCCAATCTGACAAAAGCAGCGATAGGGCAGCCAGTCACGCTTGTGCTGGAGGCTGCCGACTCGGCGCCCGGAGTATTGCGCCTATGAGTCTGATAGCAGCGCCTCTGTAGACCTAGCAGGGAGAAGGGGCGTAATCAGACCCTGAACTAGAACTGGCAAGCTCAGCTGCATCTACCGTGGAGAAGGGCTACCCCTTCTTGACCCTTGGAGTTCTGTTGCCATACCGAACGTGGGACATCGTTAGTCCCCCCTCCACAGGACCTTTCACATGGGAAAAGGTGATGGGGACCCCAGTCGACCTGTGAACAAGCAACGATTGGTCATTGGCAAGCCAGCGTTCGTACCACTCACTATTTCCGCTAAGAAGTGAGCGGAGATAATAGCGCCTATATGGGATTAGAATTTCACCGCCAAACGACGACTCCCTATTAAAGGACCGGGAGTAACTGAAACCAGGAACTTTAGGGCCAGGCACTTCAAAGTACGCCGTACCGACTTGGGCGATGATCGAAGCGATATCCAGCAGCTGTTCATTGATGAGTCGCACTCTTTTTGCACATCTGAGGTGGTCGACGTCTAGTTCGTAAGGGTTTGACCCATGAAGCCAAGCCAGCGTGCGCCGGTCAAACATGTTCTCTGCTCTATCTCCTCCCGCGAAGTATGCAACTACTCCTAGGGACCTGTATCGGAAGACTACAACAGGCAGATTCTGGTGCCCATCACTGTAGTAGAAGTCCGGCTCAGGCGTGGATACACATCTAAAGGTGAAAATAGATCCCAGACCTTCGGTCCGGACAAAGCTTGGACCTTCAACAAAACTGAATAGATGCGACTGAATGTTGCTCAGTATGGAGATGTGGTCGGCCCGGTGCGTGAGCTTCGCATGGTCGGGATCCTTCATGAGACTCGGTTCTTCAGCGAACGACATCCCGGCAAAAGAATTGGCATAGTAAATCTTGGCCAGCCAAAGGAGCATTAGACGTCTATGCTCCGTGCGAAGATTCCCCTGACGGTCCACATTGACAACGTTTTTCACGTCAGGTTCCAGACTTCTAGACAATGCATTATTGCAACCCAAGCAGCAATCAACTTTGGACCTAAGGTAGCTCCGTAATGAAGATCCTCTTTCGAAGTTTGGAAGCTGGATGCCGCCCGTGGTGAGACCAGCCTGCCGGATCAACCACTGCGGAATAATGTGTTCTGCCGAGAGGTCATCACCAGCGATAACTTGAGTTCCGCAAAGAAAGCAGAACTTATCTCTCCCCAAGCGGTAGAGCTCGGCCAGGTCAGCTGCTGACTGCAAGGGTGCCGTTCTGATCGATCCCTCTTGTGTTTCCGACAGCGTCAGGTTACCTAATCTGGGTTCGTATTCGGCCATGGGCATGGGCTCATTGATCATGAGGAGCCCAATTCCGGGTGTTCCGCCAAGAGAACAGCCAGGCACTCAGCAGCCATAGTATCGCCCCGTTCTACTGCAGCGATAAAGTGCCGTTGGGCCTCCTGATAGTTACCTCGTGCTGCTTCTATGGATCCCAATTCGATCATGGCATCAGTGTCTCCTGACTCGACGTCCTCGGCTAACGCAGCTTCTGCTGCTTTAGCTTTGTCGAGTAGGACGTTGGCTTGTGTGTGATCTCCTAGTTCCCGTAAGGCGGCTGCCAATCGGTTCATGGCGTAGGCAGACCCTGCGTCTGCTGCTTTGCGATAAAGGCCGTGGGCGACTTCTCCTTCCAGACGGTCCGCTAAGGAGACGAGCGTGTCCACATCGTCGAAGGATTGGGTTTTGGCCGCCGCCAAGAATTGTGCCTTGGCTTGGTCCTTGCGCCCAGTTCGTTCATACAGAACCCCCAAATACAGGATTCCGGCGGCGAGTCCTCGTTCGGCAGCACGGTCAAGCATCCCTTCCGCCTGCTCAACGTCGCCTTCATCCAAAAACTTTTTGCCGACGATAGCTAGTCCAAGCTCGTCGTCCTTCGCGGCCGCGCGCCTGTATAGCTCATTCGCCTCATCGTGCAGTCCCTTGGCATCCAGTACGAGGCCCAACCCAGACATCGCCGCTGGATTTCCGTTCTGTACCGCGTTGCGCAGCCATCCTTCTGCTTCCATAGCCTGCCCCCGCCGGAATAGGAGCTGGGCGAGTTGAAACATGCCGGCACCGTTGCGTCGCTCTGCCGCCGCACGGTAGAGCCGCTCGGCCTTATCTATTTTTCCTGTGGCCTCCAACTGCATCCCATAGTTGGTCATGCCGAAGCCACTGCCCGCCATCGCTGAACGCCTATACCACTCGACAGCTTGGACTTTTTCTCCACGTCGAAAGAAAATGACGCCCAAGTTTGCCATCGCGTCGCCGTCTCCTGCGCTGGCCGCTTTTAGGAACCAGTGTTCTGCCTCTTCCAGCTGTCCTTTCCGAAGCAACTGGACGCCAAGACCGGTCATGCCGCGAGGATTTCCTGTTTCAGCGGCGAGTCTATGATGCTCCTCCGCTTCAGATTCGCGGTCCTGACGCTCCAGCCACGTCCCGAGGTTGGCTGTGGCCTCTGCATTCCCCATAGCTGATGCCCTTTTGAACAACTGCATGGCAACGAGGCTTTTTCCAGAGTAGCTAGCTATTACTCCAGCGTTGTTCAGCAAACCGTCTGGAACGTCGGCCCGTGCCACCGCCTCCCAGAGAGGAAGAGGAATGGGTGCACCAGAACTAGCAATATGATCAACCAAATAGTCGAAGGGACGTAAAGACCCATCGGTTGTGGAGACAAGGAGACCGAAGGCTCCACCTCCAATAGTTCTATTCGTCGCCCAAGCAAGTCCCGTAGCAAGGTCCGCAGGGCCCAATGAGGTGTCTGCTTCTTCAAGGTAGTTAGCCACAAGCGGGAGGGCTACGGCTTCTGGAATCGCATCGCCGATGCCTGAACGCTGCCAATCAATAGCGGCTAAAACGAGTGCCACGCCGACAGGGTTTGTGGTGCGCCCTGTATCCAGCCGCTCCAGAGCTAGGAAGCCGCCACCTACGTATGTTCCAAGACCATACTTCAATATGCCCTGGCGGGTTCGATGGTCTTGAACTTGTAGTGCAAGCTTCGTCCGTTCTTCGTCTTTATTTCTCAGTCTTATGACTCTGAAACACCGCAAGGTCTCCCACTGAGTCCGGGGATTAGCGTCATTTGGCTGAAACTGTTCGTAGGACGTTTCCCGCATCGTTGCCACGATGACATTGCCGGTTTCCTGGAGTTCGTCCAGCCATCGGGCTTTCAGATCCTTGGAATCTGCGAGGTACCTTTCGAGGTCATCTAGCCAAATTACAGACTCGGCGGGTACCTCGCCGGCATTCATCAGTATCGCAACACCATTTGGAACGTCGGGGATAATGACCGGACGGCTCGAATAGAGGTCCTGAATGAGATGCGAGGCCATTCTCGTCTTGCCGACCATAGAAGGGCCGAGAATTAACACGGGTTCGCTGTCAGCAAGAGCATCAATAACTGCGCCTTGAGCGTCGCGTTCGATGTACGGCAGGTCTAGGAGGGCTTCGTGAATTCCCCACATTCTCGGAGAGATATCCGAAGGCAGAAGGCCTCCTGGGCTTTCACTCCCTTTGGTTCTCATCGATTGGATTCGAGTGGCAGCGCTCGTGTCCTTGCTCTTAGCGCGGTCCTTCGCTGCCTGCATCGCGATGCCACCAACTACGCATGCAATGCCCAACAGACCGAGCAGCCAGCCCGGCCACCCTACTCGCGCAATGAAAACAGTTCCTGCGGCGAACAGCGCCGCGAAGGCCACAATCCCCCACGAAAGCTCATGACGCTTTCTTCGCCGCCAAAATGAATCCAAAATCCCTCGCAGAATATGCCGGCTTCTTGTTCTGCCGGTCGTTCCTAGCAGGATAGACGTAATTTCAGGGCTTCAATTGATATCGGGCTACTCAAGAGTCGGAAGCATGACTCCTTGTGAGGGGCACTATTGGACCACCAGACGTCAAGCTCTCGGGACGTCCCCCTCCTCCTTCAACTCCGACTCGGCCCATTCGAGGGCTGCGACGATATGTCCTTCATCAGGAAGTGCCCGCTGCTCTGCTGCCGGAAGCCTGTCATAGGTGTAGGCCGCTACAGCCATGGGCGACGTGGAGCGGCCGAGGCTGTACCGGACGCTCCGGTCGTTTTTTGTGCCGCAGATCAGGATGCCGATTGTTTCGTTGTGATGGTCGCGGCGGAGGACGTCGTCGACCAATGCGACGTAGAAGTTGAGTTTGCCGGCGTATTCGGGCTGGAACTTGCCGGTCTTGAGTTCGATCACGACGTAGCGCGATTGTTCGATATGGAAGAAGAGCAGGTCGACGTAGAAGTCGTCACCGTCGACGTCGAAGTGGACCTGGCGGCCGACGAAGGCGAAGCCGGGGCCCAGTTCGCGGAGGGTTTCGGTGATTCTGCTGGTGAGGGCGTTTTCAAGTTCCCGCTCGGCGACTTCGCCTGAGAGCCCGAGGAATTCGAAGTTGTAGGGGTCCTTGGCTACCTGCTGGGCGAGCTCTGAGTCCGGTGCATCGAGGTGTTGGACAAAGTTTGAGGGCGCGGCACCTGTGCGTTCCAGAGTCTTGTTCATGATCATGTTCATGAGGACGTTGCGGGACCAGCCGTGCTGCACGGCAGCGGCGGCGTACGAGTCCCTTGCCTCTTCGTCGAGCCGTTTGTCGAGGATGGTGCGGATGTGGCCCCACGGCAAATGTCCCACAGGCTGTGGGACATTTGGGTCGAATGCCGGCCAAGCGTCGGCGAAGCTGCGCATGTACTGCAGGTTCGACCGTGACAGGCCCTTCATGTCGGGAAACTCAGCTCCCAGGTCTTCGGCCAGTCTGCCGATTACCCCACTCCCCCACGCTTCAACAGCTTGCCGCTCAAGGATCGTTTTCCCGATGGACCAATACAGTGCAATGAGCTGGGTGTTGACGGTCCGGATCGCCCGGGTACGGGCAGCCCGCACCCGATTCTTGAGCTCGCTGAGGAGGTCGGTGTAGCCGTTGGGCAGAGCGAGGTCGCGGGCTTCAGTCATGGGTTCGATCCTATCGAGGGCACCGACATGGCCCGGCCGTCCCCTCTCAGAGCCGGCTTAGCGGCCGGGGCCGCCTTTACCTCGTTCTGCCCCCAGAGATGCTCCCGTGCGGGTCTTTCTGGCTTTAGCTGCGCCTTTGCCCATGGTCACGGCTGCACTGGGGTGTGTGCCCTCGCTGCGTTCCGCCGCGGCCCGCCCTTTGACTTGGGTTTCGTTGGCGCCCGTCGTTGCCAGGGACGCGGCGAATGCTTCTTGGCGTTCTGCTGAGCCATAGTCCGCGGCGGACACGCTTTCGGCCTTCAGGCCCTGGTCTCTTAGTCGGCTGCTGTTATTGCCGGTGACACGGTTCTCGATCTCCCGGCCGACGCCTTCGAGGCGGGCGAAGAGTTCCTTCTCGGCCCGCTCGTACCGCTGCTCAAGGGAGGAGAACTGGGAGCCCTTGAAGCCGCTTTCTGCCAGGAGCCTGGCTTCGTGCATATCCTTGGCCGCTCTGACGAACTCGGGATCCTTGAAGTGGGACTCGTTGGCACCGTTGACGTTCGCTGTTGTTTCCTTGCGCAGCTGGTCAAGGTCCGGACCGTTAACACCGTCCTTGCCGATCAGGAACATGCGTTCCTTGATGTCCACGTCGGCAGCTTCAGCTGCCGCTGGGGTTTTGGCGTTGTGTGCCCGCTGCAGCGCCTGTGCCAGCTCGGGGTTGGCCAAGTACTCAACCGGAACCTGGTGTCGTTCCATTTCGGGCGCCAGCTTCTCCGCCTGTGCGCGCAGTTCTTCAGCGCGGGCCGCTGCGAGCAGCTGCATGGCCTTCTCCTGTTCAGCGGCCGCCTTGCGCGTCTCTTCCTGGCTGAGTGCCAGCGCTTCCAGCCGGGCCCTTTCGGTCGTGATGGTCTGGATGCCCGACTCCAGGTAGGCGGTGTCCGAGCCGACGTCGTGGGTGTCGATCCCGTAGCGGGTCATGACCTCGTGCCTGATCCGGTCCGCGGCCGCCAAGGCTGCCGGGTCATGGTCTTTCCATGCCTCTGCTACGGCGTGGGCAGTGGCAATATCGCCGGGCTGCGCTTTGTTCCACCACTGATCCTTCTCCACCGGCGAGAGCGCGGCGCGTGCAGCGCTGCGTTGGGCCGCCAGTTGTGCCTGCGCTTCGTGCGCTGCCTGGGCGTCCTGCTGTTCCCGCTGCCGCATCAGTTCCTGCCGTCGGCGCGCCAGGGTTTCGGCAATGCGCGAGGCGATCTGCAGCGACTGCCGTATCCCGCCGTCCAGGACGTCGTCGATTCCATCTGATTCACTCATGGTGTTCCCCCTTGCACTTGGTGTGATTCGTTATCGGTCGAGCACAGGGCCGGTTTCGCGCCCCGTGTGCTGGTGGGTTTTGGCCGGCACCGGCGTGGTGGGTACTGCCGAACCTGGGCGGATGGGAGCCATACCGCGCAGGCCAAGTTCCACCGACTTCGGTACAGGTGTCTGTCCTGGTGCGGTTTGTTCCGCGGCTCCCACAGTGGCCGGTCTGGGCATGGTCGCTGCGAAGGGTTTCAGTTGTTCGGTCACCACGGCGCGGATCCGCTGCGCTTCCCTTGTTCGTCCGGATTGTTGGTGCATCTCGTGGATGGCAAAAGCGGTGTTCACCAGCTGCAGCATGAGAGCCGACTGGGCAGCGGTCTTGTTCTTGCTCGATGCCGCCATGAACAACATGGCCGTCCCGGCAATCGACGGGAGCGCCACGGGTTTGCTGTGCTGGAGTGGTGCGCGCAACTGCGCCGTGCGAGACAACTCGGCAGCGGTCGCTGCCAATGGTCCGGGCGTAGGTTCCAGGCGATGTGACCAGGCAGCGAATGCCCCTGATACTTCCCGCGCTGCCTTCGCCCAGGTGGCGTGGTCATCCCTGGGCAGGACGCGCAGCTTTTCAACCAGCGCTGTTGCATTGCGGGTGTATTCCACCCACACATCTGCCGAAGGGGTGGCGTTCTCCGGACCGGTCCTGGAGACCTTGCGCTTGTTGCGTGCCGCTGCGTTCCATTCCGCTGCGGCTTCGGTAGCCAGGTGCGGGGAGTCCATCCATTCCTCACGCAACGTACCGAGCTTCAGGTCTGACGCGAGCGTCCCGCCGCCGAACCAGATAGGCCGCTCCCCCGGCTTCGGCCTCTCCGCTACCGAGTACCCGACGATGACGTCGGTGGTGTTCTTCGCGTAACGCGGGCGGACCAGCAGTCCGGTGTCACGGGCCCGCCGAACGAATTCCGCTTCGGTGGCTGAGGCGCTTGCGCTGGCGCGCACCTTGCGGGCGAGGGAGGCACGGTGCATTTCGCGTTCGTCCCGGACCGCGGTGGCCTTTTCGGCGCGGTCGTAGCCGCGGGTGGCGTGCACGCTAGAGAGCTCTTCGAGACCGTACTTGGTTTCCAGTTCCCGGCAGGTCTGTTGTGCTCGTTTGTAGTCGCCGTGGGTGGAAGCTTTGGTGCCGTCTTCGCGGACGAGGGACACGGCGATGTGGATGTGGTGGTTGCCGTTTTCGCTGGTGCCGTGGTTGATTGCTACCCACCGGCACTGGGCTTTTCCGCTGGCTTCGGTGAAGCCCATGGCGTCGACGAAGTCGTTCGCGATGTCACCCCACTGCTGATCAGTCAGGGCCCCTTCTTCAGCGCGGAGACTCAACGAGCAGTGCCACACGTCGGCGTGCTTGTGTCCGTTCGGTACGCGTTCCTTCTTGACCGGGTCCCAGCGGAAATCTTTCTGCAGGACCTCGACGCCGAAGGCCTTTCGGGGCTGGTCCAGATGCTTCGCGATCGCCATCGCGTCGTCCTTGTCCAGGACGCCGTCGTCGTACCAGGCCATGATCGCCGCGTCCCCTGCAACGAGGTGCGGGTCAGTGTGCGCGTTCTTCGTCTTATCCTTGTCCGTGGATGCGAGGTAAAGCATCAGCCCGGTCATCCGGGACCCGCGCGTGATGTTCGGAATCATCCCTACATCAGCCCCTCGATCGTCCGGTCAATCCTCATCGCAACCTCGCGCACATACGCCAGTGCCGCCTTCGCGTCCTGGGGAAATTCGTCGCCGGCATTGGCGTGCCGGGCGATCTGGTTCACGTTGTTCGACACCCGAGCCAACAACGTATGGATCGCCATCAGTTCTGCCATCGCCGCCCTGCGCTCGATCGGCGTATCGGAAGTCTCAGACAAGGCCGAAGTGAGCAGCAGGTTCGGGACGGTCACGTTTTGCCGGGCAGCCTTCGCAATCAGGGCCGCTTCCTCATTCGCGGTCACCCAGACATCGCGCCGCTTCTTGGTCCCGGCCGGAGCATTCTCTCGGCGCTTCTTCGTTCCTGCCGTCGCATTCGCACGGCTGCGTACTGAAAAGCGGGAACGCGGCTTCTCCTGCTCTTCAGACACGCACTCCCCCAATCCCTTCAAACGGCCCAGCGCAGCGACCCCGAAACCGGGGACCACACGACCAGTGTGCCAAGCAAACAACCACAGGGCCGTGAGCGACACGCCATTTACACCCGTGTAAATGTATAGCTTGCTCTGCTTTCGCGGCACGCCGAGCCACCTCCTCCGGGCAGCACTCCGGCGCCGGTACGCTGGCACCGTCTGGACAGCCAACCTTGGGGGGACACATGCTCACAGAACACAACTACCTCGACGAAACAGCATCCCGAGTCGAGATCTCCACTTACCACCAGGCAACCGCCTCACGTCCGGCGCACGTCCTTCTTGAACTCCGCGTCGACCGGGACCTCAACCCTGCAAACCTTGCACGTCTGCGAGCTGCCGAAGAACGTCTCATCGGCGGCACCGACCAGGTCTGCGGGAGCATCGACAACGTCGCCACCCGCCACCTGCAGGACCTGACCGGGACAAAGACCCGCATCATCGAAGACGGCTACGCCCTCACTATCCAGATGGACGTCCCCGGGACCCGGGAAGATCCCAAACACCGTGCCGCATCTGACACCGGCAGAGATGTTGAATCCCCGCTGACAGCAGACCAGCAATCCGTACTTCCAGAACTGACCCGAAGCATCGAATCCGTCCTTCCCGCGCATGAACGCCATCACACCGAAACGCTGGCCATGATGGTCGCCGCGGAGCTCCCTTCACCAGCAGACGTGATCCGCTCCAGCGACCGGGTAACACTCGCAGAAGTCATCGAGCACCACGAACGCAGGATGGGCAGCGACCAGGCGCCCCTGCCAGCGTCGATAAGACTCGCCGAACTCTCCTTCCCACAACACCCCAGCGCCGCACTCCACAGCAGCGCGGGCGGCACCTCCCCGGGACCTGGAGGCGCGCCCCGCGCGTACCTCAGCGCCCCCGACCTCGAACGCTAAACAGCAACACCACGAAAGGCACCGAACACCATGGCTTCCATCAACATCGAAGAGACCAAAAACCAAGCCCGAGCCCTGCTCAACTCACGCATCAAATCCGTCGAAGAACTCGTCCAGGCACGCCAGCGCGTGACCGACCTCAAAGACCAGCTCGCCGCCGCTGAACGCGACGACAAACGCGCCTACGTCAAAGCCACCCGCGACGGCTGGAGCCCCGACGAACTCAAAAAACTCGGCCTCGAACCAGCGGCCGCAGGCCGCCGACGCAAAGCCC
Source organism: Arthrobacter sp. Soil_C_49 (assembly GCF_057656635.1). NCBI lineage: Bacteria > Bacillati > Actinomycetota > Actinomycetes > Micrococcales > Micrococcaceae > Arthrobacter > Arthrobacter sp. Soil_C_49. The sequence continues at coordinate 126,470 of NZ_JBDGJZ010000007.1, read as the reverse complement.
AAGCCAAGGCCACTGGCGCCCCCGCCGACGACGCGGCAGGCACCGACTCAGCCGAGCCGGAAACCGTTTAGGAGAACTAAGCCCCTCGCCCACATGGGCACGGCAAAAGCTATAACCTACGGGCTTTTCCCGCACACATTTGGACGACGGGACCCACCTAACCGGCTGCACACAAACGCCAGGACACCACCAGCGGGCACGTCACTACCGGGACCGGCCAATGTGCACAGCCGGGGAACGCTGAGGTATCCAACGGAGCCCTTTCCCATGGACCAAGACCGGCGTCACCGGCCCACCTATCGCAGGGGTCAGGTTTCTTTCAGCAGGGACGACACACACCGTCCAGGCGGGGTGAGGTCGGGCAGCGACGGAACCGTCATCAGTGGCAGGGTTCTAAGGCGCTCGGGGGGCTTCAGCCCGGTAACGAGCGGTGACAACCACAAGCTGCAGGGCGGCGCTCACCACCACCAAGTACCGCAGGCCCGCGTGATCCAAGCAATGGCACCAACCACGCACCCCGGGCATCACGAACGCTCACCACGACGACGATGGCCGGCACCCACTGGGCGCCGGCCATCTTGCTGCTTGGGGAACTGATTTGATTAGCTGCCGCCGGGGCTCTCGTCGCTCGGGATCTGCCCGGACGCGATGCGCTCTGCGGTCTTCTCATAGGCAGTTTCGATGAAGGCTGCGAGATCATCCTCACGCACCCGCCAAACGTTTCGGCCGCCGAACTGCGCCGCACGCAGCTCCCCGCTTTTCACCAGCGCATAAATCGACGGCATGCCCAGGTTCAGGATTTCCTGGACCTGCTCAAGGGACAGCATCCTGGGCAGCGGCAGCGGCGCCGGGACCTTCACGTGGTTCATTTCCTCAGTCCACTGACCCATTCCTACACGTCCTCGTTCCGGTGCTGCATCTCATCCATCGTTCTCTGCCCGCGGCGCAGCTCACCGGCCTTCACTGGAGGCCATGGCTTGCCTCCGTTGTACTTGCGCTGAAGGCGCTTCGCCTCACGCAGGCTGGCCCGAACAATGAAGTCCGAAACGCTCGCGTCACCCTCTTCGGGCTGGCCAGCATTCACGAAAGCGGCACGGACTTGATCGGCCTGCTCCTCGGTGTAGTAGGGCGTGAACGCCGCAATCTTCCTGGCCATCGCCATCACCACACCCCGGGGTTACTTGACCGCACGCAGCACGTGCGGCCACGGGTGCAGGCTGTCCAAATAGCCCTTCCCCAGTGACATGGAACCGTCCGCGTTGGTGCGGATATCGGAGTGCTGATGGCTGCCGCCGGCATGCGCGATCGCGGCAAGGACCAAGTCCAAGTTCTCCCGGTCCAGCCCTGATACGAGGTCACCCAGGGTGACCGGAACGTCCTCGGCTAGTGACGCGGCCAGCAGCAGGAAACGACGCTCGCCACCGGAGAGCACGCCAGCCTCTTCGGGGATGGAGGCGAAGTCGATCCACGCACTCACCTGGCCGGGCCCTTGCGGTTCGGTGCTCGTGTGCACCCATGGATTGCCGGGAGCAGCGAACTTCCCACCGAAGCCCCGAATCAGCAGCTCGGTGGCCGCCTCTATCGTGTACATGCCCCTTGCCCAGGCGCGGAGGTCATCTGCGTGCGTCATGGTGTGGTTCCTTTGCTCGTGGTCTACCGGTGGTGCGCCTGTCGGGGCCAGCGTATCGGCTGACCCCGACAGGTACGTAAGGGTTTAGAACGGAGGTTCGGAGTCGGGGCCGTTGCCCCAGCCGCTGCCGGCGTTGCTGGTAGCCGGGATGCCCCACGGGTCATCCTGCGAGGCTGAGCCCTGGTTGCCACTCCCCTGGTTGCCGAAACCACCACCGGTCTGTCCGCCCTGCTGGTTGCTGCGCTGGGTGCGGTTGACCTTGGCGTTCGCGTACCGCAGGGACGGGCCGATCTCGTCGACTTCGAGCTCGATCACGGTACGCTTCTCGCCTTCCTTGGTTTCGTAGGAGCGGGACTTCAGCCGACCGCTGACGATCACGCGCGTGCCCTTGGTCAGGGACTCGGCCACGTTCTCAGCCGCTTCCCGCCAGACACTGGCCCGGAGGAAAAGCGTCTCCCCGTCCTTCCACTCGTTGGACTGCCGGTCGAAGGTCCTGGGCGTTGAGGCAATGGTGAAGTTCGCTACGGCCGACCCACTCGGAGTGAAGCGCAGCTCTGGATCTGATGTCAGGTTTCCAATGACAGTAATCGTGGTTTCGCCGGCCATGATGGTTCCTTTTCCTCGTGTGCTGGTGATGTTCTCGGTGTGTGTTGTGGGTTCGTTCTGAGGTTGGGTCCCACCCGGTTCTTCGTGGGTGAGGTCGTTGGGTTGGTACTGGTTCGCAGTGTGCGCATCCCAGACACCGCCCTCCCCGAGCGGGGCGCGGTTGATCGCCTCAAGGTACCGATCGTCCCCTCCCTCGTCTGGGACGGCGTAGCCGTCGTACAGGTCCACGTTGAGTGGTTCCACAATGGCGGGTTTCACAACGTAGGGTTCCACAACGTCGGGGTAGATCCTGCCGCTGGGGTTGACCTGCCGGAACAGGTCCACCTCCAACGGGATCCGTGGGCTGAGTTTGTACCCGACGACCGGGCGCGGGGTGGTCACGGTCCTCACGCTGCCTTGTGACTCATGGCCGCCTGGACAAGCTTGTCGCGGCGCAGCCCGGACCAGCGGTCCTGGTCATCGGAGTTGTTCACGACGACGGGCGCCTGGGAGTAGCCGAGTTCGGCGGTGATGTACTCCAGTGCGGCGGGCACTTCGGTGATGTCCACGGCCGTGTAGGTGATGCCCTTGTAGTCGAAGTAGTCCTTCGTCTTCTCGCAGTTGGGGCAGTCCGGCTTGGTGTAAACCGTGAAAGCGGTCGGTGTTGCAGTCATTATCAGCACCTGGTTTCGTATCAAATGAGTTTCGTTCGTCTGGTTGACTTGCTACCTCAATTCTAGCAATCATTCAACTGAATGAATAGGGCTTTTACCGCTTATACCAGAGGTTTTTAGGAGCGCTTTTGTTTCAGGAAATATGCAATTTCGTGCGGGCCTGAACCACGGAGACGAACGGTGGGTGGGCGCCGCCGGCGACTGTGGTCATCCCCGCAGGTTCCCTAATGTCCACCCCCCTGTGCCTGAGAAGTCCCCCCGGAGGTGGGGTGTGCGCACCCGGCTGGAGTGGGAGTAGTGAATAGGTGTCGTCCCTGCTGAAGGAAGAACGACCACAGCGGATGTGCGTCGGCAGCGCATGGTGTGGACCATGGGAAACGTTCCCGGGCCTGTCTCTAAGAGTCCTTCGCCTTTCCTAATACCCAGCGGTTCCATCTGGTGGTGTTTCCGGGCGGCAGCCCGAGGGTGCGGATTGCTTTCTTGCACCAGCGGTTGCAGAGGTAATAGTGGGCTGCGGCGAGGACAAGGAGGCCGGCCAGGATAATCAGTGCCTGGTCCTTTGCGGCCTGGTACTCGTAGTATCCGGGCTGGCCGTAGACCAGCTCCCCGGTGACCAGGGGGCGGGTTACGTCCAGAAAGTAATTGAGCACCTGGACGAACGGGAACATCAGCAGAAATATCGGGACAAGCACGATGGCGAAGTATTTGAGCCATAGGATTCCGCAGCGTTTGTTCCAGGCCGCTAATTTCTTTTTCTGGTCAGTGTCGATCGACTGGTCCATACTCTCCCCCAATGAGTTCTCTTTTTGTGCATAGCTTACGGTGGCGCCGGGCGTGCCAACTTGAAAGATAAGCATGCTTGCTATTAGGTTGGTGTCAGCTTCTCCGCCTGTCCCCCATCAGGCGGAGTGGTTGCCAGGGAGGCCCCGCTTTACGACTCGTGCTGCGGGGCTTTTCGCTATCCACATGTGGGCAGCAAATGCAGGATTCGGAACGGCAGAGGGAGTGTGCAATGGCTCAGGGCGATATCGAGACGTACTACGAAGACGGTTCGTGGAAGAACAAGCGCGAGGGCGCTGACCGCGCGTTCGGCGCCGGCTACGGCACCAAAGATGAAGCGGCAGCTGTCGGCCGGGACGCGGCCCAGGCTGACAAGGTCGAGCACGTCATCAAGAACCAGGACGGGCAGATCGGATCCAAGAACAGCTACGGCAACGATCCCCGGAACGTCCCGGGCTGATCGCTAAGCCACCCCTGGCGCTCCAGCGCCTGGGGACACAAGAAGGGCCGGCTCAAATGAGCCGGCCCTTCTACGTTCTCCTCGGCAAAGGAAATCAACGGATTCAGCCTAGCTGAATGTTCTCGATGGTGCCTGCCGCTGCCGGGTGAACATCGTTGTCCCTGGAGCGCGGCACCTGGTGACGCGAGGGAAAAGGTGCGTGGATCGGCGGTCCGCCGCTGGTGAGTGGCTGCTGTGGTTCGCCCTGGGCGGCGGACCGCCCGACTTCTGAAAGGTTCCCGGCCCCCTACGTGGTGAGTGGCCGGGGTCTTGCCGGGCGGGGTTTCCGCCCGGCAAGGGTGTTTATGCGGCCGCGTCGTCCTCGGCAGGCTCGGGGCCGTCGAGGATGATGTTCTCCACCTCGCTGGGGGTGTATCCCCACGTGACCAGCTGGTTCAGGTAGTCCCGGTGCGTCTGGCTTGGTGATCGCCACGAGTCCTTGGCGATGGTTTTCTCATACCCTGCGCAGACCAGTGCGATCAGGGAGAACTCGGGCCGTGCTTCGGTTTTGGCGACGTGGTCCCGGAGCGGGTTCCATCCCCACCGGTCGGTCTCTTCAACCTTGGCACCAATCATTTCGGCGGCAACTTTCCCGTCGTAGCCGCTGGCGGTTTCGGAGTGGTGGGTGATGGCGTGGACGGTGAAGTACTGCCAGCCCTTGGGTGCCTGCTTCCTGGCCAGCAGGGTCTTGACCCATTCGCGCCGGACTTTGGTGGCCGATTCCATGGCCTTGTTGTTGGCGATCAGGGTTTTCCGCTCTGTCTTCTGGTCCTCAGTCATCGGGCCCTTCTGTGCCTGCGTCCCGCCGCCGTTATAGCGTTCGTACTTCGGGGTGAAGCCCAGTTCCTTCCAGTCAGAGATGACAGGCTCGGCCCTGTGTTCACCCCGGTAGTTGGTGTTGATCACGTAGGCGTTGGCGTCCTCGTCGGTGGCCGGTTCCCCGTCCGCCCGGTTGGCCGCTGAGACGTACAGGTTCTCCTCGTCGGCGTAGTGCCCGGCGTCCTCGACGATCGCCTTGCCCTGGGCAATGAGTTCCTCGATCAGCGCGGCAAGCTGAGCCTTGGATTCCCGGTCGTCCCGAAGCTTCTGGGCAATGTGGTCAAAATACTGCGGCTCGTCGCGGATGACTGATTCAAGTTCCTCGATGGCGTCCTGGTCTCCTTCGAACTCGGTCAGCACGAGGGCCATGTCGAGGGTGTAGCCGCTCTCGAGGGCCTTGCTCCCGGTGGTGGATGCCTTGGCTTTGAGGGCGTTTTCCACTTTGTCTTTCGTCCGGCCGGTCTTCTTGGCGATCGCGGCCGCCGAGACGCCGATCAGGGACAGCTGGTGGTAGGCGTCCGCTTCGGTCAGTTCGGCGCGCTGGATGTTCTCCACGACCTGGGTCACGATGCGCTCGGCTTCCTCGGGCGAGTCGATGAGCAGGACCGGGATGAGGGTCCGCTCGGCTTCGACGGCCGCGCGGGTGCGGCGCTGGCCCATCAGGACGTGCACGACGCCATCCTCCTTGCGGTGGGCAATGACGGGTTCCATCACGCCGTGTTCCTTGATGCTGGCGATGAAGTCAGCGGTCAGGGCGGCGTCCTTGCGGACGTTAATGTCCACGGTCAGGGTTGCCGGGTCGAGCATTTCAAGCGTGGGTGCTGCGTTCATGTGGTGTTGCTCCTTCTTGCCGAGAAGTTTGGGTGTGTGGGGCGACCAAAGGTGACCGGCCAGCTTCCCCTCTCCCCCCGACGCTTCTATGTCTGTCAAGCGGGTGGAAACGGGTGCGGACGCGGCTCGTGGTAACCGGCCAGCTTCCCCTTCCCCCCGGTTGTTTTGGCTGCTGGCGAAGCTTGCGGAGCTGTGGCCGACGGAGGCCTGTCTACCTTGGGCAAGGGGCGGGAAATTCCCGGAGGAAATCAGCGACGAAGGAGCGCCGCAGGGACATTTCCTGCACCGCAGGCCCCGACGAAGGAGGGGCTAGACGGGCCGGAGCGGACACGTACAATCCGTCAGGACAGCAGCCAAAACGTCGTAGACAAGACAGGGCCAGGGGGTCCGGAGCTCTGCGACGGAACGCCCTGGCCCCAACAGCCGGCCGCGAAGCGGACGCCCGATCTGATCTTTTGGTCCCTTAGGCTTGGGCCATGAACAACACCAGAAGAGCAACGCTCGTTTGGTCGCTGGGGGCAGTTGTTTTCTCTCTCATCGGCGTATACATCGCATTGAGTTTCAACGGAGCTTGGTACTCCGTCGTTTCGGCAGTCATCCTTCTTCTCGCGGGAGCGGCTTTCGCAGCTCGAGCGGTTTTATCCCTGCGGGCATCTGCCCGAGTATTGCAACCTGGAAACCGGCCTCAGCAGTAGATCGCGGATTAATGGCAGCTAAACATGCCACCATTGGCGGCCGCCGCCCGGGAGGTCCATGAAGATCTTGGCTGTGGTGTTCAGTGTTGCCGCGGTCGCGTCGGTGGTGTTGGTGGCCGTGGACCTGATCGTTGGTCGGCCTGCTGCCGGCGATATCTATATTGCGGTGCTTAACAGTGCTCTGGCCGCCGCTTGCTGGTGGATGGCCTCTGCAAGTCGGCGCGCCTAAAAGAATCCGTCAGGACAGCAGCCAAAACAGAAAAGCGCTACTACAGCCCGAGCGAAGCGAGGTCCTTTTCAGCGGTTAAAAGGCTGAGGCCGGCCCCTGGGGCCGGCCTCAGTTTTTCCCTCAGCAAAAGGAAACTTGCGGTGCAGCGTGATCGCTGCGGAACTTACAGGTCCAGCGGGGATTTCTCCCAGGAGATATCAACGATGGGGGCACCTGGCTGCGGCATGGTCAACATCGAGAGTTCGAGAACGTCCTGGGAATGGGTGGCATCGTCGGGTGCGGCATCATCATCCGTCAGGATGTACTCGTGGCTCATCTGCTGGCCCCCAGGCTCTTAGTGGTTCGCGTTCCTTTTCCACTGTAGCCCGGCGTCCGGCCCGTTGCCGCTTGTGGTGCTGCGCCCGCGGCAGCGTTTATCGGCGGCCGGAGGAGCGCATGCGGGGGAGGCCGCCGACGCACCCAAGGGGCCGGACCCTTTTCCCGGCCCGGCCCCTGTTTGTACTTAGCGGTGCCGCTTGTAGGCGGTTGCCTGGTTCTTTGCGACCGGGGCGACGGTCCCCCGGCTCACCAGCTGTTCCAGCAGCCCAGCGAGCCGGTAGCCGGGGCTGTCCTCGATCGCGAGGGTGAAGTGCTCCGCGGCCAGTGATGACTGTCCCTTGAGATAGGACAACCAGCCGATCAGGGTCAGCAACGGTGCCCGGTAGCCGTCGGGGGCCGTTTTCATCAGGTCCCGTGCCAGCTGCTGTGCCCGGTCGACCCGGTCCCAGTCAGGCGTGATGCCCTGCCCGATCAGCAGGTCTCCACTGTCCTCGGCGTCGGGCCGTTCGGGGTCGATGACATTGCAGAGCAACGTGTCGCGCAGGTCCGGACGCTGGAAGCAGGCCACCAGTTCGACCGCGGTGTCCGGGTCGGTCCATCCGTCTCGGGTCAGGGCGTCCGCCCACAGCTCCCGGCCGGTGTGCAGCTCTCCGGCGAACACCCCGAAGACGGCCTCACGGATTCGGTCGATGGCATCCGCCGGTCCGGTGAACGGCGGGTAAGTGGTGCCCGGGGTCTTTTGGTAGCTGCTGCCACGGAACACCAGTTCAGCGTTCAGCTGCCCGTCAGTGATGGTCTCCAGTGATTCGGGCGGGCAGCACCCGGCGTCGCTGTCGCACAGCAGGTTTTGCCAGTGTGACGGGGTGACCAGCCATGCGTCCTGCAGCGGGGTACCTGCGCCCTCCAGCATCTCGATGACGGCCTCGACGTGGTCGTGGAAGGGGCGTGGCTGTCCGAGGGCGGGGGTGTTGGCAGTGTAGATGGCCAGCAGCACCGCCGTGGCCTGAGTATCAAGTGCGAGGTAGTCGGCCATGGAGCGGGCGAAACCGGCGGGTTCGGCGAACCCGGGGGCGTCGACGCGCAGTGTCGCGCCCAGCTTTTTGCCCCGCATGGTCAGGAACACGAAGGATTCCCGCGGTACGAACCCCAGGGAGTGCGGGATGAAACCGAGAATGTCGGCGGGGCTGGAGATGCGGATGGCATCGTTCATGATGAAAGTCCTTTGCTGAGGATCCGGTGGGTGGGGCGGCTCGTGGTGACCGGCCAGCTTCCCCTTCCTCCCGTTGTTTTGGCTGCTGGCGAAGCTTGCGGAGCTGTGGCCGACGGAGGCCTGTCTACCTTGGGCAAGGGGCGGGAAATTCCCGGAGGAAATCAGCGACGAAGGAGCGCCGCAGGGACATTTCCTGCACCGCAGGCCCCGACGAAGGAGGGGCTAGACGGGCCGGAGCGGACACGTACAATCCGTCAGGACAGCAGCCAAAACGTCGTAGACAAGACAGGGCCAGGGGGTCCGGAGCTCTGCGACGGAACGCCCTGGCCCCAACAGCCGGCCGCGAAGCGGACGCCCGTTCCTGTGAGCTCTGCGAACAGGCCTTCCCCGGGCCACGGATCTACAAAGTGAGCCGGCACGGTGATGGGGCGCGGACGGCAGCAGAACCGGTGCCTGGTTTTGCGAACGGCGGTCCGCCGCCGGTGACCCAACGCTTAAGCCGCCAACAGGCGGCGGACCGCCCGCGGGTGACCGGCCCGGGAAGGACCGGCCACCTGGGGAGTCTTAGCTGGCGAGCAGCTCGGCTAGCTCGGCTGCATCGGAGACCAGCACGGCTCCGCCTTCTTTCAGCAGCCGGTGGCATCCTGCGGAGTTGGCGCTGTGAATGCTTCCGGGGACGGCGGCCACGTGCCGGGCGATCGTCTCCGCGTGATGTGCGGTGTTCAGCGCCCCTGAGCGCCAGCGAGCCTCCACGACACACGTCACCCCTGCGAGGGCAGCAATGATGCGGTTCCTCTGCAAGAACCTGTACCGAGTCGGGGCGGAACCGGGCGGGAGCTCCGAGAGCGTCAGGCCGTTGCCGCGGATAGCGGCCGCAAGATCAGCGTTACCCGACGGGTAGTCCCGGTCCAAGCCTCCGGCCAGAACCGCGAGGGTTGCGGGTCCCTCCCCCTGGCTCCCGGCCAACGCGGCCCGGTGCGCGTGCGCATCAATGCCGTAGGCCAGCCCTGAGATCACGCAAATTCCACGTTGGGCCAACCCGTACGCCATGTCCCCTGTCACGGAGGCGCCGTAGCTGGTCGCGTCCCGGGATCCGGTCAGGGCCACACACTTCGACGGCGCCGGGATGCCGTTGTCGATGTTGCCCCGGTACCAAAGCCCGTACGGGGCGTCAGGCAGATCGTCCAAGCCCTCCGGCCAGTGTTCATCTCCTGGGATGAGGAACCCGCCGCCCAGGCGTTCGATCCTGGCCAGGTCCTCCTCCGGGTCGAGCTCGGGAACCCGCGGCGCCCAGCGCTTCAAGGCCTCTGACAGTTCTTCGACTGTGGCCTCCGGAATGGCGTGTACGGGCTGCGCGCCGGTGGCAAGCCTCAACGCTGCGTACGCACCGAGCCTGCCCACGAGGGCCTGCCCGACACGGTCGACGGGTTCGAAGAGTCGGGTCAGGGCTGCGCGTGCAATGCGATCGTTCATGGGTTCTCTCGTCCTTTGCTGAGGATCCGGCGGGCGGGGCGGCTTAGGTGACCGGCCAGCTTCCCCTCTCCCCCGTTGTTTTGGCTGCTGGCGAAGCTTGCGGAGCTGTGCCCGAGGAGGCCTGTCTACCCCTGGGCAAGGGCCGGGAAATTCCCGGAGGAAATCAGCGACGAAGGAGCGCCGGAGGGAAAATCCCGGCACGCGGGCCCCGGAGTTCACGGAGGGGCTAGACGGGCCGGAGCGGGTACGTACAATCCCTTGGGACAGCAGCCAAGACAAGAAGAACGCTTCTACAGCCCGAGCGAAGCGAGGACCATTACACAGCGCCCAGCGCTGTGATTCGCCGAAGTTTGCCGAGCGCTCGGAATTCGGCTGAGGAAAGGCACCAGCGCGATAGGGCCGGCATTGTCTTGCTAAATGGCAGCCTGCTGGCCGCCAAGGGCTCGTGACCGCCTGTAGAAGGTTGCCCGCGACATTCCCAGGTCTCTGGCGACCTGCGCGGCGGGCTCTCCATCTTGTACCAATCGGACAGCATTTTGAATCTGGCTATCAGTGACTTTGCGGGGCCGGCCGCCAAGGCCCGAGCCAGCCTCGCGTCGCTTGTTGATGGAGTCCGTAATTCGTTCGCGCTTGATCTCGTGTTCCATTTGCGCGAGGGCGGCCATGATCGTGAACAATATTGAGCCCATCGGCGTTGAGGTGTCGACGTCACCTCCTCCCAGGTTCAGCACGCGCAGACCCGCTCCCCTGCTGCGGAGTTCATCGGCGAGGGCGAGCATGTTCTGCGTGGATCGCCCGAGCCGGTCCAAAGTCGTGATGACGAGGGTGTCACCTTCCATGAGCGCGTCCAGTGCTCGATCAAACTGTGGTCGAGATGCGCGCGCTTCGGAGAACCCATGGTCGATGTACAGGTCATCGCGTCGAACGCCTGCCGCCAGCAGATCCACACGCTGCCGGTCCGTGGACTGCTGCCGTGTCGAAACGCGTGCATAGCCAATAAGCTTCGACATGCCTGCCTCCGAGTGTTTCTCGTAACTAATAGCTAGTATGCCGATTCGAGCAGAGGGTTTCGAGACATAGTTATGAGAATGGCCGGGTGCTGCGAAAGCCGCGTGTCTTCACAGGAAACCGGACCCTCAAGGACGCGCCGGAACCCTTGGGATACGAGACGTCTCGTATCCCAAGGGTTTTGAGACGTTTGGGTGTGTAGCGTTTAGGGCAGTTTTGCGGGCAGGGTATACGGGACACCTCAAACTCCACCTCTGCAAAACCGCAAGTCAGATCCAGGTTGTCGCGCTAAGGGACCGGCTTACGGGCAGGTCTGGGCTGCATTCCCTAATAATGAGTTTCCTGCCAATCTGGGCCTTCCTGTCAATTGAGCGGCACGGCGGCGACGGCAATCAGAGCTCCGCCAAAGGTGACAAATGCGAGTCCCACCACACCGGGGGACGCTGATTTCCGATCCCTTTCCACAACGAGGAGAAAACCGCCCACAGCAACGAAGAGGGCACCGAAAAAATTAGCCCAACCGGCACCAAGTAACCACCTGCAAAGTATGCCCGCTCCAACACATACCACAACGGCCACAGCGAGCCTCAGAGTGTAAGTCCAATTCTTTGTGCCCAAATTTTCCCCCGATACAGATGCGATGCTGAATCTCTAATTTACAGGTTCGAATGATTAGCCTGATCAATGGTTCAGACTGCCCCGCAGCCAATCCATAGGATTGAACGGCAGCCGAGAGCAATCGCTGAGAGCAATCAGGGTTGAAGCCTTAGTGTTCGAGAAATCAAGAACGTGACACGGCGCCTTTGCCGCCATTGACCACGATCGGTTCCACAGACTTTTCCCCTAGGTTCGTTCTTCCACGATCCTAATGCGACTGGGGACATAACCTCAGGTCAAACGGTGGTAACCGCACCATGCGGCCGCAGGTGCTTGCATTGACGGGGAGTCCGCTCCTGCCGGAGGATTTGCGTGGCGGTGTTCTTGAACATTTGATGGGGGAACATCCGCCCGGGAGCTGGCTGCGGTGTAAAGACCGAGTGGGGGAGTCAGCTCCCGCCATTGGGAAGCTGTATGCCCCCGGCTTCTTCGGTGCGACACTGCAGTAATGAGCATCTCCAAGTGGTGGCCAATGCTCCAGTCGGGAACCCGCACCTGGCTCATCGAGCACCAAGGTCAGCCGCTGCGGCCGCCTGTTAGTCCAACATCCCTGCGTTTACGGGCGGTACGGTCGATCCTGCGTGGTGGGCTGGCGAATCAGCGGACGGCCCTCAGCTTTCCGAGGTTCTGGAATGGATCGAGGCGGTCGCCAGCGACACGGAGTCGACTGCCGGCTGGAATCGTCGGCGCGATGACGGACAGGCAACTTTTGAAGATCATGGGCGATTCCAGAGGGCCGGCCGAGGTTACTTCCGCTTTGTCGGATGAAGAACTATCCCGACTTCTGGATGCTCTTTATCGAAACCTTGATACTCGTGCGCCGGAACCGGATGCGATCTTCTGGTACGAGATAGGCGTTGAAGAAAGCCGCAGAAGGGCGAACTGAGTTACGACATCCGGATGTTCTGGTTCTGCAGGGTTTGCAGGAGCTGGCAGGCAGGGTCCCTTTATGCGGTGTGTTGTGCCTCGGCTACGGTGCGTTCCATAGGAGCGGGGCAGAGGTCACTGGCTTTTTGGGCCAGCTCCTTGGGGCGGAAGGGTTTCGTAAGGTAAGCAGCTGCGCCTGAGGCCATCCCTGCAATAACGTCATCATCTTCGGCCCTGGCGGTCAGGAACAGTAGCGGGGCGTTGTTCAGCGCACGCATGGCGCGGGCAACGACGTGCCCGTCCATGTCAGGCAGGCCCATATCCAGAGTAATTAGGGAAACGGCAGGATCGGCTGCTGCGGCGATGCCTTCGGCGCCTGTGCGGACGGCCCGCACTTCGAAACCCGCGCGGGTCAGCACGATACTGATCAGTGACCTGATGTCGTCGTCATCTTCTACGACAAGGCAAACGCGCCCTTTATCCATTCGAGCCCCCGGCCTTCTCGGTTACGTCCACTTTACAGGTGACAGGTCGTGGGCGATGGGTGGCTGCCCCGGTCGTTGAAGCGGCGGAGTCCGCCGCCAGCGTCCTGCTTTAGCGCGGCCGGCGGCGGACCACCTGGGGTCCGAGTGCTTCCGGTCTGCTACAGAAGTTTATTGGACAGGCTTTTGCACCGCATCTGCTTCACGGGCAGACCTATCATCGCTTCTGCTCCTCGGGACTTTCAACAGCAGTTGCCTTGGCGCAAGGCATCTAAGAGTTCGTGGTGCAGGAAAGGGGCCCGTGCGAGGGGAAGACGTGCGAAAGGGCCCGGGCGTGGCCAGGGCCCTCTGGCAGCTGATCGTTTAGCGGCGGGTGTCGTCGATTCCGTCCGTTTCGATATTTTCCTTACGGACTTCTTCGTTGACGGTGACGTTTTCGGTCACGGTGTCTTTGTCCAGGCGGACCCGCTCAACCGGTACGGTTTCCTTTTCCACCACCGGCCGCTCCTCGTGGAGGATGACTTCGTGTTCTTCTTCGCTGATGTCGGGACCGCTGGTAGCCGCACCGCGGTTGGCGTCGGTGATGGGTTCGCGTTCGATCCGGACTTCTTCACGCTGCACCGGGACGGTCTTGGTGACGTTCTCGGTAACAACGTACTTCCGCAGCCGGGCCCGGCCGGCGGCCTGCTTCTCGGTGCCGACGCGCAGCTGTTCTTCGGAGCGGGTCATCGCATCATCGGTCGTGGGGCCGGAGGTGTCATGGCCGACCGTGCCGCGGCGTTCGCCCGCGTCGGCGGTGCCGGTCCTGGCAGTCGTATCGGTGTAGGAGGTGCCGCCGCCGAGGTTGTAGTGCGCGTACAGCCGCTCTTCCTCAGCCGGTTCAAGGTGACCATCTTCGGCGACGCGCGGCGCGTCCTTAACCTGGTCCTTGCCGTAGGGGACGACGATGTCGTTCCCCTCGGTCCGCGCCCCCTCAAGCGGGACAAACGACTCGGACGTGCCGAAAAGCCCGGTTTTCACGGTAACGAAGGTGGGCTGACCCGTCTCATCGTCCGCGTAGACCTGGCCGATGGAACCGATCTTGTCCCCATCAGCGCTCAGAACGTTTCCGCCGGCGTTGAGCAGGGCGTCAATGTTTTCCTTGGCAACCATACTGTCTCCTTGGATTGGTGTTACGGCCTTTTGGCTTCCCCCAGGAACAATACTAAGCACACTTACCATTTCGATGGCAAGAGGAGCAGGGGGTGTAAAGCGTCCTGTCACGAACCCAGAGATACGAGACGGTGGGACCAGGCAGGGCCTCGCCCGTGGTGGTTCTACGCGCCACTTATTCGATCAGAAACGCCGCCAAATAGCGGCCGAAAGTCACAGAGTTGGGCTAATGGCGACTAGGGCTTCCAAAGCACGGTGATCGACCGGTTCACGGGCATCGTGGGCCCGCATTTGGGTGTGTCACTAGTAACGGGGACCCCTGAGGGTGCCCGGCGCAGTACGAGATGCAGTCGGACTTAGTCCCACTACTTACTTCTATTGGCGGCCGTAATAGGGGGTTCTTGCAGTGTCTCCCCTTGCCGCCCGAGCGTAAAGTTTTACCACCTCGACGTATCAGACACATGGGTGACGGGAGCCTTGGACATGACCGGTTTCGGGATGAGAATGGCGGGCGCGTTCCTGGTCCTTATCGGGCTATTAGCCACAGGAATAGCTCCGGTGGCAGCGGGGCCGCCGTCCCAGAATAAGGACCTGGTGGGCGTCGACATCTCCTGGCCCCAGTGCGACAAGATGACTACCCTTCCCGCTGATCAGGCATTCGCTATCGTGGGCGTGAACGGTGGACTGGCCAGTAACAACAACCCTTGCTTCGCTAAGCAGATCGAATGGGCTAAGACAAAGACCACCGGGCTCCACCCTACCCAGCCCAAAGTTTCTTTATACGTGAACACTGCCAACCCAGGACACGAGGGCTCCTGGTGGCCAACGTCCAACGTTTATAAAAACGTTTATGGAGAAGACGTAGTGGTTCCGGTCCCAGATCACTATAAGACCTGCGCGGGCGCAGTCGACCTCGCCTGCTCATACGTGTACGGCTACGTGAGGGCTTATCAGGACGCATGGGAGCGAGGCGTGGATTACCCGGGCAGCTATTTCTGGTGGCTTGATGTGGAGACGGGCAACAGCTGGCAGACCGGGGAGACTGACAGCACAGCCCTGAACCGGGCGACCCTCGAAGGGATGGTCTATTACTTCAAGAAAGTTACCGCCGGTGTCGGGATTTACTCGACAAGCTCGCAGTGGGGAACCATCGCCGGGACCGTACCGTTCGGCAGCTCCCTCGAGGGACTGCCAAGCTGGCTTGCAGGTGCCAAAACGCTGCGGGGAGCGAAGTCGAATTGTTCTTTGCCTGGGCTCACCCCTGGCAGCCAGGTAAAACTGACCCAGTACGTGTCAGCCGGGCTCGACTACGACTACGTCTGCCCCGTCAAATAGGCAGCGGCCCTTCGTCCCCCACTCTCCAGCGGGCGCTTCCCAGTAATTCGGAGGCTTCCTGTTATCCGTCCCTTAGACCTTTCTTCGAATGCACGGCGAATCGAACTTGATGGGGTGGGTGTATTAGGTACCGGGACGCCTAGTCCCCGGACGGGGGCAGCCCTACTATGGGTTCAGGAGTACGCGCGAGTTTCGGGTCTGGGGTCCGACCTGGTGTGGCCGGCGTCGTGTGGGTCCTGTCGAGAAATCCGGGGCCCTCCCCCAGCCGACGCCGGTCACTTAGCCTGTCGGGTTAGTTCGACCAGCAACGAGCAGGGGCAACCCACCCCACTGCCCTGTCTTAGACTGGCGCCATGCGTCCGTTGTCGGCTTTCAATGTTGTCTTCCTGGCAGCAGCAATAACCTGGCTAAGGGCAGCGACGGCCGCGAAACCCGAACATGTGGCAATGACGGGCCCAGAACTACTCTCGATCCTCACCGACCCCAGAGGACCGGAATTGACCATGTCCAGCCTGTCCGACATAGAGCTGACCATGATGCTGGACGCCCTCTACCAAAACTTGGATACCTTCAAACCGGAACGAAGCACCATCTTTTCGTACCAGACAGGGGTCGAAGAGAGCCTCCGCCGGAATCTCTGAGCCCGCGGACACCCTCATGTTTCTGACGCCCGTTAGGAACAGGCTGGCAGGTCCAGAGTGCGACATTAAGCGCCGCGAAAAAGCCGCCACTTATCGCCGCGATTCACACCGGAACGGAAGGCTTGCCGACCAACTGTCAAAAACGGTCGTTTTTGCATACAAGCTGCCGCATCGTTTATGGCACCATCACCGGGCAATATTTCGGGCGATCTAGTGGGAATCCGGAACCTTCGGAACCGCGCGGTCGGTCACACCAGTCGCGGGAAACGGTGCGATAACCGGTCTGATCTTCGGAGATTTTTGGCGCTCTTCTGTTCAGGGCATTTGAGCTGGCGCCCGTCTCTCCGGGCCCGGGCCTCATTCTGCCTCCGACGATGCGGGGTAGAGGAAGACGTCTACGGAGTCGCCGCGGTAGTGGAACCGAACGACGCTCCCCTTCGGGAGGCCCATCACGGCATCATCACCCGAATGGGTTTGCCCGCCGACGTCTGCAAAAAGATCGACCCCGGGCGGCACACAATTGGCGCCGTCTACAAAAGGGCCGGAACGATCGATGAGCATGAAGCACCGGTAGCCCCGTCCGTCCACGAAGAACCAGGGTTCGAATCCCCGATACTGTTGATAGCCGCGGAAGCTGGATTGGCCGGCAGCTTCCCCCCAAGGGAATTCCAGCATTGAGAGGAATTCCAGCATTGTGAGAACATCGCTGTCAGCCTCGTCTGCGATCGGATGCAATGTGGCATCGGGATGCGGCCTGAGGATCGATGCCACGGTGAACACAGCGGCAAGCAAGACTGCCAGCACGCCGGCTATAAATGAGTAACGGCGTACTCGTGTCGCCGTCAAACGACGCCAAGTCGACCACATCGATCCAATCCTGGACTCCGCCACGGGCGCAATACTGTTTGCGGGGTCCGGCACTTCGTCAATGAACCTGGTCCTGGTGGGGTGAGCAACTGAACCGGAATCCGGGGCTGCAGCGGGTGTTCTGACGTCGGTGTCGGTGAGGGCGCGGGGACTCGCGGCGCGTGCCGCCTCCAGTTCCGCCAGTCTTACCTGTGCCGCGGGGTCGGACTCGATATCCGGATGCGGACCGTATGCCCTCCTGCGGAGCTCGTCCAGCTCCCGCTGAGCGTCGGACCGGGGTGAAGATGGGTCCATCAGCCCGCCTCCGGGATGAGGTAGACGTAAGCATCCACCGTGTCGTCACGAAGTACGAATCGGATGATGCCGTCGCCGGCGCGTCCTTCGAATCCTTCAAACCCATCCCGGGATGAGGCGACGTCCATCATGAGATCTGCTGGAGCCGGAGCACAGCGAACGTCTGAGAGATTACCGCTCGCCCGGTGCAGTGCCACCAGACACGGCGAGTCAAACGCGTTCACCCCGGAATAGATCTCGAGACCGAGATACGACCCGTATCCGCGGAGGGTTGAAACCTCGATCTTCAACAGGGGTGCTCCCCTAAGCAGCAGTCCGGGAAGCCGGTTATCGACCGCGGCCCCGCTCGGATGAAGAGTGGCATCAGGACGCGGCGCGGACAACAGCAGGGTCGTCGTAACGATCCCTCCCGCGAGGACCAGTGCGGCACCGGCCCAGTACAAGCGACTCCACCTCGGCACCGGATGTTCCACCGAGGCAGCGTCCGCGGGGGCCTCCGAATCTGGCACACTCTCGCTCGCCAGGGCAACCGGCAGAGAATTGACGTCAGCGCGGTCCGCCGCCTCAAGTTCGCGCAACCTCGCTAGGCCCGGAGGGTCGACACTTATGTCTGGATCCGGACCGTATGCCCGCCTGCGGAGCTCATAAAACTCACGGTCGGCGTCCGAAGAGTGCCCGAAGCCTTCCACAGCTCAAAGTACACCCGTCTCGCGGAGCGGGTCTATACGCTCAAACATGGCTCAGCCTTGGCCTTGAGTCGTCTTGTATCGCATGCGTTTCGTGACACTGAGGCTATGAGACACCCCAGGTGGGTTCAGAGAAGGGGTCTGCACCCGCGGGCGGGATCGCCTTTCGCATCCCGGTCACTTGTCGGACTTGAACACGATCGAGTCGAAGACGGCGCGTGCCTCTCTCGTCAGCTCCGGATTGATGGGTGGGTGGAAGGCCACCCAAGCCTCTCTCGTCAGCTCCGGACTGATGAGTGGGTGGTATTGGGCCACCCAGAACACAGCGCGCTGGCCGTTCAGGTCGACCACCCGGTAGGTTTCGCGTTCATCCTGAGACGAGTACCAGCGCGTGCATTCGTTTGAGAATTCTGAGTGGATACAGAACCTGTCGCGGTCGCAGGCTTTGATGTCCACGTCGCCCTCGACGAAGTGGTCGAACTCGAAGCCGGAGTAATCGCCCACCACGACCTTAACGGGAGGGGTGCTCGCCGTTGACGTCTGCGCCGTCAGCGCCTCGACGAAGGCCTCAGCCGACGGATCGAGCTTAACGAGCGCGTCCTGCCACGCGCATGCGTCCATCGGCACGTAGTCGGCGGGCCACCAACCCACGAAGACCGCCCCTTCATCCAGGTGATCCAGGTCGTACTTGCCCACGCCCCTGCCGCCGCCAGACCAGCCGTCCGGGACGGTGATCTCGAAAGGCTCCGCGAAGCTGGTGACGAGGTACGTGCCGGCGTCGAAGTCGCAGCCGGGGCCGACGTCGCCGCTACACGGCAGCGGTGCGACCGTGCCAGCCTCCGTAGTTGGTGTGGGAGAGGGCTCCTCCGTAGTTGGTGCGGGGGAGGGCGCCCCCGTAGTTGGTGCGGGGGAGGGCTCCTCGTAGGTGCACGCCGCTAGGCCGACTGGCCCGAGTAGTCCGACTGACACGATCAATGCCGAGGCTATAGCGCGACGTAGCAGCACGGACATGGAGGCCTCCAAGGGCGAACTTTGTGCTGGGCACGTTACGCCCAGCCGTCAACGGCCACAAGGGCTAGGCACGGACTGCAGGCCGCACGCGAACAAGGACGGTCGGCGGACGCAAACGCATCATGACGGATGCCAAGATCCGTTCAGCCCGAAAGCTCCTCAACCAGGGAACAACTCCCCGGGAGGTCGCCGACACCCTTGGAGTCTCCGCGCCCACCCGTTACCGATGGGTCCCGGCAACAGGCGCGACCGAGGCACCAAAGAAGTAGTTCCTGCTGGTTTGGTGCAGGCGACTTCTGAAAAAAGACTGTTTGGTGCAGAGGACTATTGAGCAGAATGCATTTCCGTCCAGGGCAGTTCTGACATTTCAGTGTCCATACTCGTCTGCACTATCCCGCAATTCCGCGGGTGCCTGTGCAGTCGACTTGAAAACGACACCAGCAGGTCAAAGCTGGGTCGTCGCAGTGAGGGACCGGGTTACGGGCGGGACGATTCGCCAGCATGGAACCGCTGCTGATCGGTTTTTCACCCGCAGGGCGCAGCTTCCTATGGGGGAGACGTGACGGTTGAGGGTTTGGCCGGTGATGCCGAGTCCGGTGCAGAGTTCGCTGAGTTTGGTGCTGGGCTTGCCTTATCCACTAGGCTCGCTTTTGGTCCCTTGTGGGCCTTGACCCGGCTACGCCGGACTTATTGGGGGGCGCATCCATGGTGGGAACTAGCAGGACATCAAAGAAAGCGATGGGCCTGTCCCTGGCCCGGCCAGCACTGGTTGTTGTGCTGTCGCTGGGACTGGCGGGGTGCACTCACGAGGGTGCTCCAACCCAGGCGGAACCGGCTGCCGTCCAGACCACCCACACAGCAGTTGCGTCTTCCACCGCGAAGCCGGCCCTCAGTGGAGAAACCGTGCGGGACTCGTTTGGCAACGCGGACTTCTACACCACCGTTCCGGGAGACACCCTCTCGGCCGTTGCGGCGGCGTACAAGCTATCCGAGGCGAAGGTCGCTGGGTTCAACGGACTCCAGCCCGGAGCTCCCCTCACTCCTTTCACACGGCTACGGCTGATCCCAGACGGTCCCATGCCCGGCGCCAAGGGCGCTGCCACGGTTGACGCAAACGGCGTTCCAACGGCTTACACAATAGAGCCCGACGACAGCCTGGCCGCCATCACCTACCGGTTCAACCTGACCGATGAGCAGTTGGCGGAAGCGAACAAGGTCGCGTTCACGTACGAGAAGGGCAATGTCTACTTCATCCGGGCGGGCCAGGTCATCCAGCTGCAGAAGAAGCCGGTGGACAGCAGGTCCGGCTCGGGCGCCTCGGTCAACAACTCCTTCGGCCAGACGGTCTTCTACACCACGGGCGAAGGCGACTCATTCGACAGCCTCGGATACAAATTCCGGTTCACTACCGACCAGTTGCTCCGGTGGAATCCGACCCTGACCGCTGGTCAGCCTATCCCCGTAGGCACCAAGGTTAGGCTCATGCCCGGCGACGTTACAATCGATGGCTCGCATGGCGCTTTCACCACCGACGCCGACGGCATTCCCTTGACCTACACCACGGCAACCGGGGACACAGAGCGTCAGATCGCCTTCCGATTCGGAGTGCCGGAGATTGCGGATTTGGAATCGGCGAACCGGCCACTCACCGGCACAGACCGCGTCTGGTACGACTTCGCCGACCTCCCCTCCGGAGAGCTGGCGCCGGGCCAGACCATCAGCCTGAACCTGACCAAACCTATACACCAATGAGCCCAAGAAACGGCCGACGAACCTTTTCGAAGCCGACTGGCGTCCATCGACCGTCCCTACGAAAGCGAACTTGTGGGTATCTTCAAGAGAAAATCTTCGGAAGCAAAGATGAATGATTCCGAGCTGACGTTCTTCACGGGTTCCAAGGCAAATGAATTCCGGGCCATCGCGCGCGAAGTCTTCGCCGAAATGGGACTCGAGGTCCATGTCCACGCTGGTCATGCTGTCGATGACTCGGGACGGGAGTTTGGCTTCTGGAACGTAGCTGCCGCTTGTAATGAGCAGCCGCAGTCCACGTGGCGAGACGTAATCCGCGACCACCTTCAACGTGTCCTGGCCAGCTTCGAAGCACCCGATCCCTTCGACGTCATGACGCCCTCAGAGGTATTGAAGCGGACCTTCGCGCGCCTCTACGACGAGGCGAGCATCCCAGGGATCGAAAGCTACCCACACAGGGAGATCGCGCCCGGCATCGTCCAGATGCTTGCCTTGGACCTCCCCGAGACCGTTGCCGTTTTCAACCATGACAATGCGAACAAGTTCGGAGGATGGGAAGCCCTCGAAAGGCAGGGCCTCGAAAACCTCCGCGGGTTGGAGCCCGAACAGCTAGAAATCCTCCCCGCACCCGGAGGGGGTACCTTCAATGCCCTCCTAGGTGAGTCTGTTTACACTGCGAGCCGGGCCCTGCTTCTTCCTTCCTTGGCAGTAGAACTCACAGGTCAACGCGCTCAAGAGCAGTTCGGGTGGCTTATGAGCATCCCGAACCGGCACCAAGTTGTCTGGCACATCATTGAAGACAACGCCGTCATCAATGCGGTCAATGGAATGGCCCGCTTTACGGCTCTGGGATTCGCCGATGCTGCCGGACCGGTAAGTCCGCACGTCTTCTGGTGGAACGGTACAAGCTACGAACAACTTACCTACTTCCGCGAGGACGGCGGCCTGGCGGTCCATATCAGTCCAGCCTTTCAGGCTGTCCTGGAATCGGTAACTGCCGACAGTTAGCGGCTGCAGAAAGGGTCCGGTACGGCACGCGCGCACAGGTCCCCTTACGGGACAGCTGAATTCCTGTGTCTCATAAACTCAACGCCTCGAATCCCTAGGGATACGAGCCAATTAACTAGATCTTGACGTCGCACTTGCATTTTGCAAGTATGAGCCGCATGAGCCTTTTCATCACCTGCCCGGTCGAGAGCGTTGAGCGCGCGACCGCCTTCTACACCGCCCTCGGCTGGACCCTCAACCCGGAAATGTCCGATCACAACGTGTCATGCTTCGCGATCGCGCCCGAGCAGTACGTCATGCTCGGCAGCCGCGAAATGTATGCGAGCGTCGGCGGCGCCGAGGAGCTCGTCGGCGGACCCGACACCCCCTCGAAGGTCACGGTTTCATTCGACCTCGGCAGCCGTCAGGCGGTCGACGAGCTCGTCGATCGCGCCGGTGCCGCGGGCGGGCGGATCGGTGATACCGATGATTACCCCTTCATGTACCAGCGCCAGTTCGACGACCCCGACGGCTACCACTACTCGCCGTTTTGGATGAAGCCGGACGACGATCCGACCGAGTGAGCGATCTCGCCGCGGCCCTCGATATCGTTGGAGCGCGGTGGGCCTTGCTCATCGTGGAGCGGCTGCTCAACGGGCCGCAGCGCTACGGCGATCTGCAGCGCGACCTCGGAGTGCCGACGAACATACTCGCGACCCGTCTGCGCGAGCTTGAGACCGCCGGTGTACTGTCCCGCCTGCCCCTCCGGCACAACACCCGGGCCTACGCGCTGACCGATCGCGGGCTCGCCTTGCGTGAGGCGATCATCACGCTAGGACGCTGGGGCAGCAATGAGGCCTAGGCGTGGCGCGGAATCGCGATACGCTCCGACGAGTTGGCTGGGCTCTGCCGCTGCAACATTTTGGTGGGCTGGATCTATAGAGGCGTAAAGGGTGTTGAGCTGACGGTAGAGGATTCGGGCAAGGTAGCGCTTGAGGGATCTTCGAATTTCCCGGTAGCCACGGCCTTCTTGAGTGCGTTTGGCAACGTACTCCCGCGTTTCGGGATGGTGGATCATTCTCGTCATGGTGATGATGTGCAGGGCACGATTGAGTCGCCTGTCACCGCCTCTGTTGAGCCTGTGCCGGACAGTGTTACCACTTGAGGCCGGCAGGGGATTCACCCCTGCCAATGACGCGAAGGCAGCTTCGCTGCGAACCCTTCCTGGATGCGACCAAGCTGTCAGGACGGCAGCGACTGAAACGGTCCCGGCGCCCACCATCTCCAGCAGCGGGGCGGCGGGACTTTGCTGTATCAGCTCAGTCATGCGTTTCTGATTAGCAGCCAGCTGAGTGGTCACTTCGAGAACGCGGCGCGCCAACCGAATCGCTTCCTCCCGCGCAATCGCTAGTTCCATCTGCTCCTGCCTTTCCCGCCATCTGGTGATCGTGTTGATCTGGGCGGGGACCAGAGGTTTACGGGCATCGATTCCAAGATCATGTGCCCGGAGGAGGGCAATAAGTGCATTGACATTCATTGTTCGTTCCCGCGTCAGTTGATCCCGGGCAGCACTCAGGATCCTGAGCCCGGCACGGGTTCCTTCATCCCGTCGCGGAACCCGTAGTTGGGACTCCTCCAAGCCCAGGACAGCGGCTCCGATGGCTGTGGCGTCCAATGGGTCCGATTTGCCCAGCCCTCGACGGCCTCGGGCGTTCATACGTGGAGCTTCGGCGACGTTGTAACCGGCGTCGGTTATTGCCCTGGCCAGACGGGCTCCATACGAGCCGATACCCTCAACAGCCCACAGACACCCCATGTCGCCGTCTGTCCTTCGGCCTACCCAAGCGAGTGCGCGTGAAATCCCTGCCGAGGTGGTCGGGAACTGCTCACACGCGACCTGTCGCTTGGTGCTGGCCTCGATGATGGCGTAAGTATGGGTGCGGGCGTGACAGTCCACGCCGATGACGAACGGGCGGGTCTGCGCAACGATAGTCAACGCGGCCACCCTCCTTCCTTTCGAATGGACAAGACAAGTCGCAGCACGACCGGCGCCGGACCTGGGAAGAGTCACTTCGAGGCAAAACTGTGATGAGCCACAACCTCAGAGGCTGGGCAAGCTTCTAATCAAGCCACCGACGTGGGACAGATCAACGCCGACCGCTCCACCGAGCGCGGACAAATCGGGGGAAACGCACCCTCAAGGGCAATTGTTTTTTCGAGTCACGCGCCGGGCAGAACGACCGGCATCAACACTGCCAGCTAGTCCCAGACCAGCCACGTAAAGACTCACAGTTGTTTTTTGGCTGCTGGCGAAGCTTGCGTAGCTGTGCCCGTGGAGTCCCGTCTACCCGCCAGGGCAAGACCCGGGAAATCTTCGAAAGGAAATAAGCGACGAAGGAGCGCCGGAGAAGACTTTCCCGGGCCGCAGGCCCCGGGAGGAACGACAGGGGCTAGAGGGGCCGGAACGGGCACGTACAATCCGAAGGACAGCAGCCAAAAAACGTCGTAGACACACCAGGGCCAGGGACGGCGGAGCCCTGCGGAGCCGGCACTGGACCCAACAGCCGGCCGCGCCAGCGGACGCCCATCAACTGGTTGAAGCGCAGCGCAAACCAGGGCGAGCCCCGCGAGCCTGCCCTGTGTCCTGCGCAGCAATGTTGGGGTCGGGCGTAGGCTACGGCCTAAACAAATTTTGGGGGAATCAATGAACGTCAGTCCAAGCTTCGGCATCCTCGCGGTGCTCTACATCGTCGTGATGGCAGTACTGATCGGTCTGGCGATCTACGTCCTGATCCTGGTCATCACTTTTTTCCGGCTACGGATCGCTGAATTGAAGCGGACCGTCCCGCCGAAGGGACCCTCGAGACGACCATGACAGAGGCCCGGCGCCCATCGCCCCACCCCGACTTTGTCCGGCAGTACCGGCAAGGTACGCCGACATCGACGATCGCCGCCGCGGCCGGCGTCGCCGAAACCACCGTCCGGTACCACCTGCAGATCGCCGCGAAGGCAGACCCGGGCATCAGGGACGAACACAAAGCCGCCCAGCCCCCTGCCAGGCGGAAATCCGAGGCGGGCCTGCGGAACCTAGCCGACATCCTTGCCTTCCACGAATCGCATGGCCGGCTGCCGGTCAGCCACGCGAAGGCAGCACGGGAGCGTGCCTTGGCCTCTTGGCTGGCAAACCGCTGCCGGGACGCGGCCGAGGGGACCCTCTCCCCCACCTACCGGTATGCACTCGCAGTGATTCCTGGATGGGATAAGCCTTCAACCCGCAAGGCCGAGGACGAGAAACGGTGGCACCAGCGGCTGGAGGAACTCCACAGGATAAGGGCCGCCGGCGGTGACTGGCCCCGACATCAAAAAACAGGCGATCAGGCAGAGCGGACCCTTGGGGTGTGGCTGCACGGGCAACGGATCGACTACCGCGCCGGAAGGATGGACCCGGCCAAAGAACAGCAGCTGAACACCCTCCTGCCCGGCTGGCGGGAAGGCAGGGGCCACCGCGGCGGCCGACGCAAGACCCATTCCTCGCCGTAGATGCCCGAGGGCGCGGCGACAGGGACCGGGCGCGTGTCGAACGGGATGCCGGCGGTGAGATCCGCCTAGGGTCATGACCATGGAGCGGGATTCGTCCGGAGAGCTGGAAGGGCAAACATCGGTCAACGACCTGCTCGACGAGCCGATCGGAGCCGAACCCCTCCAGATGGCCCTGCCCATCCTCGTACAGATCCGCCCCGGCGAATTCCGCCGCCTCTCCTGACATCACCCGCGGCTGCTGAGCACACCAGCAGGCAATCCCCCTTCGGGGATAAGACCGGGCACCCAGGTGACCAGACTCCATGTCCGGTGCGGCGGGTTGTGCACACTGGCGGGCAGGTGGAGCCCTCCGCCCAACTCAAAGCTGTCCCCATTGTGTACAACCCGCCCCGGCTTAGCCTCCCGAAACCCGTCATGCACGAATGTCCGGCCCCCGGAGTACACTCAGTAACTACTCGAACATATTTTCGAAAAAAGGTGTGTCGTGGGCGTTATTCTCGGTACCCGTGTGATAGACGCGGGCGTTTCTTTGTTGTCGGTGCTGTTCTCTCCGGTGACGATTGCCGCGGGCTTTCCGTCGCCGGCGCAGGACTACTTTGATGGCCGGATCGACCTGAACGCCCACCTGATCAAAGACGTCACCAGCACCTATGTGGTGCGGGTGTCCGGGGAATCGATGGAAGGTGCGGGCATCAGCGACGGGGACGAGCTGATCGTGAACCGGGCGCTGGAACCGCACGACGGGTCCGTGGTCGTGGCTGTGCTGGACGGGGAGCTGACGATCAAGCGGCTGCGGATCACCCCGACCGGGGTGGTGCTGCAGGCGGAAAACCCGGCGTATCCGGACATCGTGGTGCCGGCCCTATCGGACCTGACCATCTGGGGTACCGCTATCCGCTGCCTGCACCACGTCTGAGGGCCCGTGATGTCTAAGCCGGCTCTGATGCGGCACATGCCCCAGATCGCGCACGTGGATGTGAACTGCTTCTACGCCTCCGCGGAGCGGGCGTTCAACCCCTCCCTGGAAGGCAGGCCGGTGATCGTGCTGTCCAACAACGACGGCTGCGCGGTCACCCGCTCCCCCGAAGCCAAAGCCCTCGGCATTGCCATGGGTGAGCCATGGTTCAAGCTCGCACCACGGGCGAAGGAATGGGGCCTGGTCGCGCTCTCGAGCAACTACGAGCTGTACGGGGACATCAGCGCGCGGGTGATGGAACTGTTAGGCCGGTACTCTGCCTGGCTGGAGGTCTACAGCATCGATGAGGCGTTCCTCGGCGTCAAAGGCACCCCCGCCGAGCTTTTGGCGATGGGCCGGGCCATGAAAGCGGCCGTCCGGCGGAACGTCGGCGTGCCGGTCTGCGTCGGGATCGCCGACGAAGACACTGGCGAAGCTGGCCAACAAGTGGGCGAAGAACAACAAGGCCTTCGGCGGGGTGTGCCACTGGGACTCCGTCCCCGCCCTGGAGCGCGAGGCGCTGCTGGGCCGGCTGCCCGTCGAAGAGGTGTGGGGCATCGCAGGCAGGCTGACCAGGCGGCTGAACGTGATGGGCATCTTCACCATCGCCGACCTGGTCCGGGCCGACCCCGTGGCGATCCGGGACAAGTTCAATGTCGTCGTGATGCGCACCGTCCTGGAACTGCAGGGAACCCCCTGCATCCCCATGGAAGAAGAACGCATCGGGCGGGACCAGCTGATCTTCTCCCGGTCCTTCGCCAAACCCATCACCACGGTCGCGGGGATCCGGCAGGTCATGTCCGTGTACGGGCAGCAGGCATCGGCGCGGTTGGCCAAACACGGGCTGCAGGCCAAAGTCCTCACCGCGTTCGCCGGAACCTCGCACTTCAACCCCAACGACACCTCGTACCCGTCGGTGTGTGTGCCGTTGCCGATGCCCACCGCTGACCCGGTGATCCTGACCAAAGCCGGCCACGCACTCCTGCCCCGGATTGTTGAGGGCGTCCGGTACGCCCGGGCGGGCATCATGGTCACCGACCTGCGCCCCACCGGCAACCAGGCACCCCTGTCCCTGTTCGAGAACCCGCACGAGGAACGCCACATCGGAACCCTGCTGGAGGACGTCACCCGCCGGTACGGCCGCGGGTCCATCGGCCTGGGCCACGGCGGGATCCGGGGTGGGCCGGACTGGACTATGAAACGCGACATGCTCTCCCCCAGATACACGACCCACTGGGACGAACTCCCCCTCGTCAAAGCCGCCTAACCACCACACCCCAGCACCACCAAGGAACGAATCTTAATGACCATCACCCCAGAAGCCCCCACCCTGAACACCCCCGTGGACGTCCGCTTCACCAAGACCGGCACTCCCCTGGCCGTCCGCCACGACGGACGCATCTGGGCCATCACCGAAGAACCCGTCCACTGGTTCACCAGGGACTCCTGGTGGGAAACCCGCCAAAGCGTCCCCGTAGGCGTCGGGAACGTCGTCGATATCGAACACTGGCGTGTTCAAGTTCGCCTCGGCGGGTCGGACTCGCCGCTGCGGACCTTTGAACTGCGCCGCGAACCCCTCGCTGAACAATGGCTGCTGGAAGCCATCACTGACAACTGAGCCGGGCGGCGGACAGACAATATTCATCAGCGGAGTTGCCGATAGGGTGGACGGGTCCCCTACCAGTCTTGAAAGAGTTTAACGATGCCCAACGAACGCGTGACCGAAATCCTTGTGCGAGAGAAGCTGCGCGCTGCAGGCTACGACATGGGCAAGGTCGAAGAGCAGGCCTCATCCGTCAAGAGGATCGACGCATTGCTTTCGAGGGCATCCAAAACAGGTAAGGGTGGCATTGGCCGCCCGGAATTCATAGTTCGCTTTCCAGGCCGTTCGGACACGCTTATGGTAATCGAATGCAAGGCGGATGTAGCCCATCATGGAAACCCGGACCTTGAGGTTCCACATGAGGACATCGCAGGAAAAGCCGTTGACGGAGTACTCCACTACGCCCGGTTTTTAGCGTCCAGCTACAACGTCATTGCAGTGGCAGCATCAGGCACAGAAGGAGAGCATCGGATCTCCTCCTTCCTCCATAGTCGAGGCGATGCGGGGCCCCAGACCTTGGTCGACGCAGATCGGGCTGAAATCGCCGACATCCTGGCTCCGAACAGGATGTTGGATGCTGCGTCAGGCCATGCAAAAAGGAGCATTACCGCCGCGCAGTTACATAGAGCCGCTGTGGACTTGCACGTTTTTCTTCGCAACTATGCCTCCTTGTCCGAGTCGGAAAAGCCCCTCGTCGTGGCTGGTTCGTTAATAGCTCTGACCGACCCGGCATTTTGTGAGCGGGAAGCGCCTGCTGGAGATAAGTCGTATAACCGATACGACGCGAGGCCCGATACTAGCCGCGACGGAAATGTTTTAGCCAAGGAGTGGGGGGACGCTATCGAGCGCGTCTTCGAACGAGCCGAAATACCAATGAGCAAATCCGAAACTGTCATTGGCGCTTTCCGCTCAGCAGTTCGTTCCTCACCCACTCTCACCCAGCACAACCTCAAGGACAAACGCGGAAAGACGGACGCTCGCTCCGTGCTTTGTGCGATTCTTGACAAGCTCGACTCTGAAGTAGCTCCCGCCATCGATCTGCACCAAGGCTTCGACCTCGTGGGGGCTTTCTACGGAGAGTTTCTCCGCTACACAGCAGGGGACAAGAAGGGGTTGGGCATTGTGCTCACTCCGCCGCACATAACAGACCTCTTTTGTCGCTTGGCTGATCTAGGGCCAACCGACGTAGTTCTTGACCCCTGCACCGGGACCGGCGGATTCTTGGTCTCTGCCATGTCATATATGTCCAGTCCTCCGGAGCGGGGCGGCATTGCCTTAGATGACTTGGCCAAGGATCGGATCAAGGAAGAAGGCCTTATCGGAATAGAGCAGATGCCAGGAATGTTTGCACTGGCCGCCTCCAACATGATCCTTAGGGGAGATGGCAAGGCCAACATGTTCCAAGGCTCCTGCTTCAGCGAAGACATTCGGCAGCAGGTTATCACTGGCGGCCGGGAGAACACGAGAAAAACGATGCCTCGTCCCAACGTTGGGATGATGAACCCTCCATTTGCTCAGGGCAAAAAGGACAAAGACCTTCACGAGATGGTTTTCATCGACAACATGCTGGACATGCTCTCACCGGGTGGGACTGGAATCGCCATCGTCCCCACTTCCTGCGCAACAGGGCAAGATGGATTGCGCGCCAAAGTGCTCTCCAAGCACACACTCGAGGCTGTGATGACAACCCCGCGGGAGCTTTTCTTCGGAGTAGGCGTACAGACTGTGATCATGGTATTTACCGCGCATCGCCCGCATAGCGCGAACAAAAAGACGTGGTTCGCACGTTGGGCTGATGATGGATTTATTACTCTTCGCGGGCGTAAAGACCTAAGGAACAAGTGGTCAACTATTCGCGACAAGTGGGTGTCAGATTTCCTCAATCGTGAGCATGACACCCCGGGCTATTGCGTTTCTCGACATGTAGAAGCTACAGATGAGTGGCTAGCCGAAGCATATATGGAAACGGACTACTCACACATGAGCAGTGACGACTTTGAAGCCCCCTTGCGTGAGCATGCAGTGTTCACGCTCACTCGGGGCCGCATGGGACTAAACGAACTTGATCTGATTATGAAGGACATCAACCGCATAGCCCTCCAGTCTGAACCGCTTCTCGCCGACAATGTGGAGTTGCCAGATACATCTGAATGGATTGAATTCAAACTCACCGACCTTTTTGTGCTTGAGAAGGGTCGCCGAATCGTGGCGACCCGACAGGAGCCCGGGGACACCCCCTACATTGGAGCATCTGAGGCAAACAACGGGATTACTGGGTATATGGACGTCGAACCCAACTTTGGCGCGGGTTGCATCACAGTCCCTTACAACGGAAGCATCGGGCATGCCTTCCTTCAAACACAGTCCTTTTATGCGTGCGACGACGTTCATGTACTAACACCACGAGTTGACGAGATCCCGGATCTGGCGAAACTGTTCGTCTGTGCCCTCATACGCAAGGAGGGAGAGCGCTACAGCTACAGCCGCAAATGGATATGGATCGTATGACCGAGTCGAAGCTCAGGCTTCCAGTGGACAAGGCGGGAAAGCCCGATTGGGTACTTATCACGCGATACATGTCTACTCTGCGGTACTCCGCGTTCGTAGACGCCAATGACTTGTCAGGCTTAGCCGCAGATGAGGACTATCTTCTCCTGGACGTCTGAGCGTCCACGCGGGCGGAAGGCGGCGCGGCTGTCCCTTCCATCCGCGGAAAGCTTGGTTGGCGTATAACTCCTCAAGCTAGGATGCGGCCTACTACCGCGAACAGTGAATGAACAGTAACGGCACAAAACGAATCGATCTATAGGGGAAGGGACTGCCCGCTGGATGACAAAATCGGCGGCGTTGTACGTCAGTCGGTGCTGCCAATGTCCTTCAAACGAAAAACGCCCGGTCTGATCCGGACGAAATAGCGCTCATTTTGCAGCGCACTGCGGTACGAGGACTGGGGTGCCTCACCCAGAATTTCTACTGTGCCCGCACGAATCTCGGAAGTCGAAGCCGTCATGCCCTCAACACCTCGAAGATACTCGCGGATTGCGGACGTGAGCTGATTTCGGGGTCGTCTTTTCGAAAGCTTCTTACCGTTGGTGTCCGTGTTCCTCACCCCGTCAAACAGGCCCTGTTCTATCGATGGTTAGTATAATGCTGGGCTGCCCGCTTTGCCGCTGAAACGGCAACACCATTCGGTCGTCAGGGTCCCTTTCTGAGGTACTGGTATAGCGTTTCACGACTAATGCCGTACTCGCGGGCCAGCCCGGCTTTTTGTTCCCCTGCAGCGGCTCGCTCACGGAGTTCGCTCGCTTTGTCCGGAGACAGGGCTCTAATACGCCCTCGGTAGGCTCCCCGAGCCTTTGCTAGGGATATGCCTTCACGCTGGCGTTCACCAATCAGTGCTCGTTCAAATTCAATGACGGCGCCCATGATAGAGAACATCAAATCGGTGACAGATGAGTCCTCACCGGCGAACGTGAGATTCTCCTTAATGAACTCAATCCGGACACCTTTCTTCGCAAGCTTCTGCAACAGGGATCGGAGATCCTCCAGGTTCCTGGCCAGTCTGTCCATGCTTTGCACGACTAAGGTGTCGCCGTCTCGGACTAGGCCCAGTAGCCTATCAAGTTGGGGGCGCTCAGCATCATCACTTGAAGCTTCGTCAAGAAAGATCTTTTGCACCTCAACACAATCGAGCTGGTGCTGAGTGTTCGGGTCCATGCTGCTGACCCTGATGTACCCAATACGTCGTCCGGCCATAAGCGAGTCCTAACGAAGAGTGTCAGGTCGAAATTTAGAGCCCCGGACCAACAGGTGTCAATAAATATCAGCGCTTCAGTCTGACACCTTCATAGGCCTTAATAGGTGCTTCCCGTCGAACGGAAGAGAGCCCTAACGCTTAGATTGCCGCCCGTAAGCCGGTCGACTAACGGACACAAAGATTCCAACACTTTGCCGGCGTCAGCGCTGGTGTCGAGTGCACGTATGCTCCGCTCGTTTTATTGCCCGATGAAGGTCCCCAGCTGCAGCCCGCCAGGCACCAAAGGACTGACGGTGTCCCACTTCCTTGGAACCGGGACACCGTCAACAGGCCTCTCCCCTAAGTCTGAATCCGCGGAGCCCCACGCCCGTAATCCGGTCCCGACGACGGTTCCCCAAAGGGGAGCGCGTGAGTGCCGTGAGGGTTCGTCATTTGAAGGCTGACGTAGGTCCACGGCCCGCGTCCTCAATAGCACTCCTCACCCGGGCTACTACTTGTTCAAGCTGGTAGCCCGGATACACTTCAACGAGCGTGCAGCCATACTGTCCGCAGATATCCAGCTTTCGTGCGTCTCGTTCCTGCTGCACCTCGAACGCTTTTGCGCCGCCGAAGTACTCGACGGGCTTCATGTGCTGGGCACCCTGATACTCAATCCCGACGTTGTAATCAGGGAGATAAATGTCGAGGCTCTGTGGCGCGAGCCAACCTGGGCGGGCTTGGTGCAACACTCGTTCCCCTGGGAACGCGGCCTGCACCTGACGCAGCAGCGTCATCTCTGACACCCATCCCTCTCCGACTCGTGGAATCCCAGCCCCCTCTCGGGCCGTGTTTTCGGCCTGCCGTATGAGCGTTGGCCAGAACCCAGAAACAAGGGCATAGTGAAGGGTCCACGGAACCCAGGGGCAGGGCCAATCCAACGGTTCTTCGTATCCAGGCCAGTCTTCAAAGGCTTTGGGCGGTTCCTGGGCAGTGCTCTCCTTCCGTGCCTCTGTGAGGAAATACCGCACCTCTTCTCTGGTGTAGCGCAACTGAACGTCATCTTCGATGCTGGCTGCCACTTCATTCACTGGTTTATCGGCCGTAATGCGGCGCCAGAAGTCCTCTAGAACGCTCAAACCATGATGGACATGGAAGTCATCGAGTCGTGCCTGAAGCGCGGGCACGATCTCATCGAGGTGCCCAATACCCTTCCTTGTGATCCTCCACTCCCCCCATCGGAGGACTTGCATCGCTGTCAACGGCGGGTGGTTGAGATGGGCCCCGAGCGTCAGATGGTGTGACGGACTGGCCCAGATGCCGAGCGCGGCGTATCCGGCGGCGAAATCTCCCTCAAGAAAGTAGAAGTCCGCTAATGCAGATTCCGCATACGACGGTAGGTCTCTACTTCGATAAGCACTTAGCAAATTCCCTAGGGTGCGCCTGGCCTCCAGCGGATTCGTCCGCCGCTCGTCCAACAACTCGTAAAGCAACACTGACCCATACCCGGTTTGTCCCTGTACATCGACCGGCTCCCCTGCGAGCAGCGACGGGAGGAATGTGCGGCGGTAGAACGATTTCTGCAGCCGGTTCATCTCCGGTCGCCCCGAGTCAGGGTAAAACTTCGGCACTCGGCGCGGTGTTTTGGGGTTGACTGTAGCCGACGTGCTGTATTGCTCCGTCGACCCGACGGGGCTACTGGATGGTCTGCCCCCAACCATCGAGCCAGACGGTGCTGATTCGTTCACCATCGCTAGTTTTCCTTTGACTTATGCAGTCTTCTTTTCCGGCCATGGTGGCAATGTCCTGCCTAACCCGAGCGGTGGCTTCGTGCTTATGAGCTATTGCTGCTACCAGGTGACCGCCATCACTTTGCATATATTCGCCCCTTGGCTTCGTTCACGGCTCGCACACGCTCTTTGAGTTCAGGGGCCACTATCAGTTCATTGAATGCGGCTTCAAAAAACTCCAACCCGTCGGCAACAGCACGAACACTGAGCGGTTCCCCTTCGTGAGAGCCGGAGTTTCCGATCCATTTGATGGCAAGAAGCTGTTCCCCCACTTGCTGGTTGCCTGTTTCTGCTTCCCAGAGCTCAATTCGTTTGTGAAGATTTATTCGTTTGTCGTTTTTGTCGTATGCGGCTATTCCCCAGTTGCTGAGGAACAGCTCTATCGAAGCGCGAAGCACCGTTGCGGCTGAACTAGGATCAACAAAAATGATTGGCGCGGCCCGGTCGATGGCATTGCGCACATCCTGCGGCACAGCCTCAGGCAACGAGAGTAGCGGCAGCGGCGGATTGAAATAATCAATCTTGTAGAACTCCGCGTAAGGGATTCCCTGATACTCGCTGCCTGAGCTCGAAGTGGCGTAGTCGACTCTGAACGTCCCCACCCCGATTACCGTCTGCTTGCATTCGCGGGAGTCGCATTGCCCGATTACATGCATCGTCCCGGTGATCCATTCGGGCTCCCAGCCAGGGCAATCCATGTCCTTCATGGATTGCTCGTTTCGAGCCGTTACAGGCTTGTCCCAAGAAACATAGCCTTCTCCGCAAGTCCGACAATGCGGGCGCGGCCATGGCATGCCCTGCTCGATCTCTTCATCGAACCTTTGAAGGACCCGGAGGTGGGTGTTGACCATCATCTCTTCCCTGTTTAACGGTTACAGGGGCAGCCACCCCGTCGATGACAGCATATTCGTGGAAGAGAAGTTAAAGCCACGGACACGTACGCCGCCCGTAAGCCGGTCCACCTGTAATTGGGCTTGAGGGCGTTATAGCGGGCCACCCATCGTCAGAACCGGTGGCGGGTGCAGCTTTTGTCAGTGCCGGTGGCTAGGGTGAATCAAAAGCCCGCGGGCTGCAAAAAAAGGGGGGCCAATGCCGCTGGTGGCGTTTCTTGACGGGGAACGAATCGAATCGAACCGAGCCACGGATGAGCGCTGGGATCAGGTGAAAAGCGTATACAAGAGCAGGTCCCTGCTCATGCGCTGCGGGGTTCCTGGAATCCCTCGCACGTCCAGGCGTGGCCTCAAACACTTTGCCCACAAGGCCGGCGTGCAATGCGGTCTCATCGATTGCTGGAACGAGTCACCTCAACATCGCATGCTCAAAACGCTGATCGCCCAGGCGGCCCAAGATGCAGGCTGGCATGTAAACGTCGAGTGGAGCACAGAGGGACGGGCGTGGACAGCGGACGTCTTGGCAGAGCGCGATGGCAGGCGCCTGGCGTTGGAGGTTCAATGGTCGCGCCAGGACGCCGGAGAGTTCAGACGCAGGCAGGATCGTTATGCCGCTGACGGCGTGGAGTGCTTCTGGTACGTTCACCGGCGAAACAGGGATGAGGCCAGGCGCTCCGGCGTGCCCCACGTCGTCTTCGAGGGCGACGATGCTCCGTTTGATATCCTAGCGGAAAAAGCGTTCCAGCCAGCAACATCGACCAGTCTGCACGCCCATGTAACCGCTTTCCTGCTGGGGCTGTACCTTGACCGGATCCAAGCGCGGATCACCTCGGTGACGATTCAGTACATGAGCGATAACTGCTGGGCCTGCAAACGGCCATCCACAATTTGGAGGATCAGTGCAGCGTCCCTGCAGTCCCGCTGCCAGGAGACGACCGACGCCGCCCGGACAGACCATCCTTTGTGGCCAACCGAACGCATCGAGGCTCTGATCGCCGGCGATGTCGCAGCGGTTCTTGGCAAAGGCAGCCGTCCGCCGCTGGCTCCATTGCGGATGCACCATTCAAAGAAGGCAGACAAGATCTACCTGGCCTACGGGTGTGCACATTGCAGGGCAGGCTTTTTCGGGGATGGCTTCCTGGAGCTGGAGACCCTCTGGAAGTCAGTGACCATACCGGTGACAGCCCGAATCCCCCTGGCTGATGGAATCCTCACGCAGGTCCATCTGTGTGCGGACAAGGGCTTCGGGCCATGCAGCCAAGAGCCGTTAGAGAGCCAACAGGCAACGTTTGACGGCTACATATCCAGCCCACACCAGCGCCGGCATCCACCACGCGGAGACGCAGCAGACGTTGCGCTGGTGGGAATGGAGATCTCCGCAAGAGACGCTGTGGCCATCATGACCGGGCACCGGTATCCGGACTACGGCGGATTAACGTCCGGCTCCTGGTCCTCAACGTGCAAGAAGGAAAAACCGCAACCAGCCGAAACCATCTCCTGTGACTGGTGCGGCAGACAGCCCCACCCTCAATATGAGTGCCTTTGGCGCCAGCTCAGGGCGAAAGCAAAAGTAAGCCCTGGCTATCGGCATTATTCGGACAATTTTTATGAGGGCATCTCCAGGGGAAGGACCCCTGAAGATGAGGGCACGGCGATAATGAAGCGACTGCTTGATCGGTGCGTGCCGATTCCACGCAGCCGGACCGGTGGCGTCAAATAGAGAACGGCAGGCAGCGTGAAAGACAGATCCACCGTTATATGGAACAAGCATGCCTACAACGCAGGAACCTTACTTAGCCGGCATCACCTCCCCCACGTCCTTCAGCACCGGCAGGAGACAAGATACGAAGGCGTTGTTGGCCCACTCAATAGGTGGGTCGACCACATCCGGGTTTCCACACAGGAAAGCGTCCCTTACTTTGATCCGCGGGCGGCAACGGAGGGAGCCGATGTGCTGGTTCTACTCCAGGAC
Source organism: Arthrobacter sp. Soil_C_49 (assembly GCF_057656635.1). Taxonomy (NCBI): domain Bacteria; kingdom Bacillati; phylum Actinomycetota; class Actinomycetes; order Micrococcales; family Micrococcaceae; genus Arthrobacter; species Arthrobacter sp. Soil_C_49. The sequence continues at coordinate 90,508 of NZ_JBDGJZ010000007.1, read as the reverse complement.
CCGTCAGGGGAAGCGCAACTGGGTTCGGGATTCATCAGCCGGGACAACAATGACCCAACGGCACATAACTCCACACTCGCCGCTGAAGCCGGCGGCCTCCCCTACTCCAGGTCGCTGCACTGGAATGTGGTCCCTTGGTGGGTCGCGAATCCGGCCTTTGCACCACGGAGTTTGGCTGCTGAAGCGCGCAGGGCTGCTCCCCTACTGGCGGAGTTGATGGACTTGTTAGCGGCCCGCCCGAAGGTGGTTCTCCTTCTCGGCAAGCAAGCACAGGAAGCCTGGTCCCAGCTGCTGCTAGGGGCTCCTCCTGAGCTCAAGGGGCTCCCGATTATTGCGGCGCCGCACCCGAGTCCGCTCGCTTATAACAAGACCGATGCGCTCACAGGCAAACCCAACAGAGCACTGCTACAGGAAGCCTTCGCTCGGGTGACAGCGGTGTCCCAAACGAACGCTGTGTGAGGACGGGGGCCAAATCCCCACCGCGGTCAGTGCCCCCTGAAGATCAGCTGTTCTACCTGCTCGAGTTCAATGCTGAGGACTTGTGCCCATTCGGTCATACAAGCCGTGTACTTGCGGTAGCTGCCGGCGCTGTACCAAGTAAGCCACAGGGCCCGATCTCTTTGCAGTGGTTCCTGAACCATCCCGCGACGATGCTGTCCATGATCGGGGTGGTGACTACCTGGTCTGAAGCCTTAGTAGCGAAGCTGATGTACTTTGTCGCAAAGGCGGGACAGAGGCGTATGGTTCGATGACATTTTTCCCCCCAAATAAGTTCGAGCAAGATCACAGACGATAACCCTACGGGACTGGTCGTAAGGCTTTTGTTCAACGACCCGTAGTGGAGGGGGAACAGCGTAGGTCCGGGAGTTCGCGTTGCCTCGAGTATGTCCTGGGCAACCAGCGACGGCGTGAAGGGGTCCCCTGCCGGTCACCTTCTGTACTGCCTTGCGTTCATCAAAGCCCCGCCGGATCGATCTCAGCAAAGGATCCTTTTCCCAAGACCGGGCGAGTTCGTCGTCAACTATTTTCGAAGCCCTGCCTTCCAGCGGTTCCAGCGAACCGTGCGTCGTCTCAACAATCTGTCTCAACTGATCCATTCTCAACAACGGGAGAGCGGCCTTTGATGAGCCATTGAAGTCGCTTTGGGGATTATTGGATAAGCCAAGGTCAGCACCGTTGATCGGAACACGGAACTGCAGCATGCCGCGTTGAACGCTGCGGGCTGTCACAGGTTCTTTTCCCACCCTGGTGTGAGTGGCTCCAGGGCCAGTCGACCAGCACGGGACAAGATGCTCGATCATATGCAGGACGTTGACGAGGTTGTTCAAGGACGTCAACTGAACGAAGTTGTTCTCCGCTGCCGCACCAGAAGAGCTGATCCATGGCCCGACCGGCAGGCCTTGCCTCCTGGTACGGGTCAGCCTCCCCCACCCTCTCCCCCTAGCGCCAGCCGGAATCCCGGCTCGGTTAATAGCGCAAGTGTGTTAATTTTCCCCGGGTGATACCTGCGAGCCCCTGCGCAGGCGCTCGATTAACATTGGGCAGGCCCCTAGGCGGCCAGCCATGGTCCTTGTTCCGCTAGAGGTTATAAAGTCCATTTCGGGACCAACAATGTTTCATGCCATAAGTCATGCCATATCTCCTGTTGGACGATCAACTGAAAGAACACTTGGACTCGGCGCTATGAAACCTGCCCGGCGCAAGGCTTTCAGTCCCGCCGTCCCGCCAATAGGAAACTCAGCGATTCACTATGTTTGCACTCAGGGGTGACGACAAGCAGGCCCACAGGCGTGGAATGCAACAGTAGAAATCGTGGGTAAGACAATGTAAGTGCCCACAGCCCCAACGGCTTGAACCACAGTATGGGCCTCAATAGACGCGCCAATGCGTGACTCCGCTTGAGATCAGGTAGGGATACAGACATCACGTCCCGCCATGTCTATGATGTGGCGCACCGTGTGTCACCCTGCTCTACGAACAGTTACTACTCTTACGCGTGTCACTGCCAACATTCCTAAAGGAGTCCACATAGCGTTGACAGCAGGACAACATGCACCCCACCAAGTAGGAGAGTCGTCGGCCGATGGCACGATCGCTGGAAACCCCCGTACCCCCGAAACTCCAAGCAACACGCGCCCTTGACCGTGTCGTATCTCTGGCGAACGGCAAAGGCGGAGTCGGTAAGACGACCACTGCAGCCAACGTTGGCGGGTACGTGGCGCTGGCCGGCTCGCGTGTGCTGCTGATCGACCTTGACCCGCAGGGCGATCTGGCCCGCGACCTCGGATATGAGCGGCAGACAGGGAGGGAATTCTTTCAAGCCCTGATCGCCGGCACGCCGCCGATGATCCTCCGCAATGTTCGGGAAAACCTTGACGTAATCCCGGGCGGCCAAGACCTTGAAGACATCCAGGGCCTAATGGTGTCCCGCTCCAGCCGCTCCGGCGCCGGCGATTTCGGTGACATGCTCTACGCCGTATTGGCGCCGTTGGCAGACGAGTACGACTTGATCCTGATCGACACCCCGCCGGGGGAGCGGATCCTCGTAGAAGGTGCCTTCGCCATCTCCAGTGCAGTCGTCATTCCTACCCGGTCCGATGATGCGAGCATCGACGGTGTCGAACGCATTGCACGCCGCTTCATGGCCGTACGTGACCGGAACCCGTCCCTGCAGTTGGCAGGCATCGTCTTGTTCGGTGTAGGACCGCGCTCCATGCGCCTCGAACGCAGCGTCCGAGACACCTTGGAAGAAATGCTCGGCACCGTCGCCCCGGTCTTCGCCACCCGCATCAGGAACCTCGAGAGCGCAAGCGCCGACGCCCGCCGAAAGGGCCTGCTCTTCCACGAACTTGAAGGTGCCGTTACTGACGCTCAGAAGAACCGCCTGAAGGCGCTCCGGGCGGGGGAGAAGCCGACGGACGGCTTCTTCTCGCGAAATGCCGGGGGACTCGCTGAAGAGTACGAGCAGCTGACCGGCGAGATCCTCGCCCGACTAAACGAGATCGAAAGCGGGAACGAAGCATGAGCGGCCGACAGAACCTTGCCGGCGCATTCGCACCTGTAGCGCCTGCCCGGGGTGCAGCACTTCAAGGGTTGCTGGCTCCGAAGCGGGGGAGGGGCGCTCCTGCACCGGACCCCAAAACCGGAGAGTCCGTAGAGACAACGGCCCCTGAACTTATCCAGGTGCAGCCAGCAGCACCCGAACCCGCACCGGTACCTATTGAGCAGCGGCAGGCCGATATACGCCCAGCTGAGCAGGCACCTGTTGAGAAGGCACCCCTTGAGGTGGCCCAGGAAGAGCCCGCGCCGACAGTCGTCAAGGCCCCAAAGGCCACCACACGGCATCAACCTGTTGCCAGGAATACAGCTAACGCAACCAAAGTCTCCGAGCTGGTTCCCGGGGCGCTGCGCAACGTCGGGGTCTACCTCCCGCCGGCGCTCCTGGCGCAAGTGAAGGATGCCGTCTACCAGGAACGGACCACGTACGCGGACCTGTTAATTGATGCCTTCGAAGCCGTCGACGACAGTCAGATCACCAAGGAGTTCACTCCCCAAACCACGCTGACCAGATCCGGCATGCCCCGCCGTGCACCGCGAAAACGGGGCGAAGCCGGCATCCAGATCCAGCTGCGCCTCGACGGGCTTCAGGTCGCTTGGCTGGATGAGAAGGTCGCCGAGTTCGACGCACCGTCACGCAGCGCGCTCGTCTCGGCCGTCCTCAAGCTTCATATTCACGCGGGATCGACTGCGGGAGAGTGATCCAGGAGCTCCCTGGGGACAAGCATGGCTAGTCTTCCCGTAGTGCCTATGGCATGGCTTATGGCATGAAAAAGAGTGTGCGAAAGCTACACCGGGGGAGTGGAGGCGGCGGCCGGCCCATCGGCACCCGTCAAGGTGTACAGTCCGGGCATAGGTCACAACTGACACGCCTTGGCGCTGACCCTCATCCTGTTCTGTTGAAGGCCATGTCGGACAGTAGCCATTCATCGGGTGGCCCCTCGAACATTTCCCAAGGATAGTCTTCGTCGGGGGAGAGCAGCTCCGAGACGGTATTGACGTTTTTGGCGAGCCATTCCCGCCAAATGATCCGGTCGTTGCGGTAGCGCTGTAACTGGGCTGCCACCGCTTCGAGGACCCCAAATTGTTCGGCCAGCTGTTTCAGTGATGTCCCGGCCACAACTGACCAAGCCCTGCTAGGACTGCGGACAGCCAGGTTCCATGCAGCGAGGACCTCCAAGGCTTCGTGCACTGCAGATCTGGAAAGCCTCGCCACCCGCACAATCTCGGAGATGGGCATCCCGGGGGAGTGCTCCAGCGCTTCGTAGACGAACGCGGCCGGTAGACCCAGTTCCCGGAAAACAGGCCGCAACGCGTGGATTTTCCCTTTCTGCCAAGTAGCATCCTCGGCAACACTTCTCAGCTCTTCGGGAACGGTGAGCATGTAGAGATCGCCTTTAGTTCCCCTGGCTTCCTCAACGAGGGTGATTAGGGGGTCCTTCTCCTCACGCAGCTGCCTCAGATGCAGCCCAACAGTGGTGTGATCAAGACCTGTAGCCACGGCAATGGAACGGACTCCGAATTCAACAAAGCGGGACCCTGTCATGTGGGCTGCCTCCCCCAGTGCCCTGAGCACCATTCGTCGCCCCATCCCGGTCCTAGTTTGCTGGTAGTTCACCTCCCGGATCCTGAGCGCACTGCGCCACGTCCGGATGTACCGATGCTCTGCATCGGGATTTGAAGTTGAAGAAGATCCCTTTATCCCTGCCGCCTGTGTAGTTGGCTGGCTTGTGGGGGATCTGCGGACATTGTTTTTCTCGGTTCCTTTTGCCTGATTTTTACTGAGGTAGCTGAGGGCATTTGACCAGTCCCGGCGCAGTGACGGGAGGCGGTGGCGGGCGGCGTAGCGGGCGTAGAAGGAGGCAAGTCCAGGCCAGGTTCCCTGCAGAATCCGACGCTCCACATCCAGCAGCTTCAAGCCGGCAGCCGCGGCACTGAGGATGACCGCCTGGCGAGCCTCGGAGTCAGAGGCGTAGCGATTGGTGTCGTACATCCCGGTCTGGGCCAGCACCTGCATCGCGCGGGACATGCGCCCAACCGGCTGGTCGATTATGGGTGCGTCCGAGGTGGCAGGCGTAAAGGTTTCTTCCTGGCGCAGCGCCCGAACCGCCTTGATCTCTGCAGCCAGGTCCTTGGTCATGGCATCCCAGACCGCGGCCCTGTTGGGACGGCGGGCGATGTCGTAGGCCACCGACAGGCTCATTGCCAGTTCCTGGTGCCCGCCGCGTTTGTGCGGCGAACCGGGAGTTCGCATGCATCCATGAAGCAGGTTCTGGTGTGGGGTCTTATCCAGGGTCCGGTAGCGGGTGCCCAGCGCCTCGACGAGGTCACGTGCTTCTGAAAAGGTGACCCGCCGTGCGAGGGGGATGTAGACGTGGCGACCGCCGTTGGGGGAGTAGTCCTCAATCCAGCGGGCCCCAACCGAGTGCAGCCAGGACTGGACCGCGCGGACGTCGGCCTGTGCCCAATCGAGTCCGGCCACTGAGGAGTCAAAGTCGAGAAAGATTGCCGCGCAGGTTCCGTCTTTACCGAAAATTTTCACGGCCGCGGGCAGCGAGGGGAGTGCTTCGGTCAGGTTCCGTTCGTGCTTCTGCGGGTACGTTTTACCTGCATCACGAGAGAGGCGCATTCTGGGCTGGCCGGCTAGCAAGGGAGCTAGAGCTGCCCAAACGGTTGCAGGGTCGTCTGGCTGCGTTGACACGCCAACAGCGGGGCGTGCTGGCAGCACGGAGACGTGCTGATGTACGATGTGGGTAATCCTTTCGGGGATTGAGGTACGAAAAAAGGGCCGATCCTGCCAGATCGGTTTCATAGCAACACAAAGGATGGCCTGTTTAGGCTCTCCACGACTTACAATCTGATCCGCCGGCAAGCAATCCAGAGGGTAAGTCTCAAGCTTCGAAGGCCCGCCTAGTGCGGGCCTTCTCTTTTGTTATGAGGCGATGCGGATGGGCAGCTCCTGCTGGTAGTCATCCTGGTCGAGTGCGGCTAGATCCTCTTGCAGCTTCGGCTCTACAACGGACAGAACGTATTCAGTGACGGTCAGACCCTTGTGGGCGGCCACCTTGGCAATCCCGTCAGCGGTGTGTTCCTGTGTGCGGAAACCAATGAACTTACGCAGGCCTTTACTGGGGCGCCCGCCGCCTCGATTTACTGCTACTGCCGTCATGTGCTGTGTCCTTTGAATTTTGTACCCGCTGGAGCGGTTACAGCTTCATCGTTGTATTGCCTGCCGCTGAAACTGACTGGGTTGTCATTGCGACTGCTCTGAAGCTATCACCGGCCAATTGAAGGGGCGGGGATTTGTTTTCAGAAAACGGCGGCGTGTCGCGTTTGTGACTTTGACCTCGGTTTCGACCCGGAAGAGGAACGAGAGTCTGGCTGTGGCCGCGTTGCACAAAGGAGCCGGGCAATTGCGGGTGTCGCCCAAGGCTGACCCGGTCTTATACCGGCCGGAACCGATGAGGCCTTTCATTGTTTTGAGCACTCCACTAAGTCCTCTCCTATGACAGGCGCCCCTGTCGATTTGATGCTAGAGCCACCCGTCATGCCATCTTTTAGTAGGAACTTGGGGGAGCAACGATAGAACACAGTCTAGTCACACATGCGTGACGCATGCGTGACTCACGCGTGAGTTTTGGGTAATTTGGGAGAAAATGACACCGATCATGATTGGGCGCAGTGCAAACGGGAGCGGTCGCGTAACACCTCGGAATGCCGTCTCCATGCTGGCCTTACCAGGACACGTAGCCTTCGAAACCCTTCTTCAAGCGGTATCTTCGGCTCACGGCAAGCCGATATCCATTCGCGAGGTTCCTGGCTCCGTTCTGTCCGGCGTGTCAGGGCTTTGGGTCGAATCTGCTCAACGATCCCTCGTGCTCGTGCGAAGCGGCCTCTCAGAGCTACACAGGATGCATGTGATCTGCCACGAGTTTGGCCATATCATTCTTCGGCACCAAGGCTGCGAAGGACTGGCTGCCTCTATGCCCTCAGTTTTCCATCATGTCGGCCAGACACAAGGCTTTAGACGGGTGCTTGCGCGATCACCGCAGTGGAGCGACGTGGAAAAGGCTGCCGAGGAAGTTGCCTACCTGCTTTCGTCCGCTACACGGGAAAAGCCGTCAGTGCCAGCCAGTGACTTCGAAAAGGTCTTTGGATGAAACTTCTACAGCTACTGCCAGCCCTGATCCTCTGGTCCGTCGTATTGGTAAGGCTTGTAGGGCTAAGGTTCGGGTGGAAACAGGGCATCCTCAGGGCGATGCTCCTCGTTTCGATAGGCACAACGCTGAACGTCGATCCTGTCTACATAACCGTTGATGCGTGGATTGGTGACCGCAATCTGCTGAATCTGGTAGTCCATATCGTCTTGGGTCTTGGCATGACGGAACTAAGTAGGTTGGTTGTTGCCGCCACCGATGCATCCACCGCACGCTGGCGTCTTCTCGTCACGGTAGGTCTTGGCCTCGCAGGTGCTCAGGCAGCCCTGCTGTTTTCGACAACGACACCTGGATCGGCGACCAACTTCACGGACGTATTTGCCGGTATTCCCGCTATTGCCTGGTACCAAGGGCTCTTTTTTGCCTGGATTGGCATCATCACGGCCTACACAGGGTACGAATGCATGCAAAGGAAACGAACAGGGGAAACGGCTTCATTCCGTGTTGGTTTTGACATCATCGCAGGGGCTTGCCTGTCCGGAGTTATGGCGGTGATTACCAAACTGCATTTGGTGTTTCAAGAAGCCCAGGGAGTAGAAAGCCAGTCTACGGAAGTCGCCTATCTGATCTATCGCGGGCTTATCGCTGTTACTTTGCTTGGTTTTGCCGTGGGCTTTGCACTTCCTGCGTTCACCCGTGGCCTTCAACAATGGGTTGACTGGAAGGCGCGTCGGGACTCGCTGCTTAGCCTTCAGCCGATTGTGGAGAGGCTTCTTCTAACCGATGCCGGCGAACGAGCCCGCGAGGCTGCAGCGATAAGCCTCCCGCGGCGCTTTTCCCAAGATCAGCTCTACCGCTGGGTAATTTTTGTAGACGATGTTCGTGTTGAGAATCCGGAGCTTTTGTCGGTTCAAGACATTGAGGTACTAGACAATATTGAGGCAGGACTTGCACGCAAAGGCCCGAACCGCGCCCACCGCTCTTCTTCCGCTGGCGGCTAACTTCTCAAAACTTCTTGCGCCAGCAGGGGTCCTGCTGGTGGTCATAGTCCTGGCAGGTGTCAAAGCCGGCTTGAGCTTTTGGGGCGTTGCAGTCTTAGCCGCAGGCGTTGTCATCCTTCCCGGATTGGCGTACAAGAAATTCGCCGTGATTACCCTCATGTTCGGCTTGCCGAGGCGCGGGAGAATGATGGCTGTCACAACACTCACTATCGCCGGAGCTTTAGCCTGTGTTCTTCTCAAGGTGCCGGCGCCAGTTCCCTCGACAGTGTTGGGCCTCGTAGCAGGAAATGGTCTGCTGGCACTGCTTAGACGCTGGATGAACGCTTCGGCACACGTATCGATCACAACCTTTGCCGTACTTTGGGTAACGGACGTTTTTGGAACCGCTTTTATTTGGCTGTTGGTACTATCACCGATAATGATGCTGAGCCGAACGACGCTGAGGGAGCACACGTGGCGAGAGGCAGCGGCCGGGGTATTGGTGGGCATCGTCACTTATTGCTGTTTCGTTGGAGCTAAAAATTGGAGCTGGATCAGTTGAGTGATTTTGATCTTTCGCCGCAGCGCGCGGCCGGGGCCTTGCGGGCGGAAACGCTCGCCCGGAAGATCAATCTCCTACTTGACGTGCTCGTCTCTGACACTGGCAAACCTCTCGACTATGCCGCCGTGCGCGACGGAGCCCAAAAGGCCGGCTACTACCTGTCGCGGACACGATGGACACTGCTGAAGGCTGGGAAGGAACAAGTCGTTACGGACGAAGCCCTACGGGCAATAGCCGCCGTATTCGATGTGGATCCCGAATACCTCCTCCAAGAGGAGGGAAAACTTCCGGAACGAGTCGAGGCAGAGTTGGAACTTATCCGAAGCATGAGGCGTGCCGAAGTTCGCAATTTCGCCACCCGAGCACTCGGCCCAGTTGATCCCGAGACGTTGAAGGCCATCGCAAAAATACTGGATGAGGGCGCCTAACTTCCCGGGCCCTCTCCTTTGGGTAGCCATCGGGAGGTTTGACAAGCATCGTCACACTGCTATCGTCTTTTGTGTATTCACTCATGCGTGACTCATGCGTGACTTACGCGTGAAAGCTATCAAGTGGACGGAATGATGATCGGTGATCGTGGCATTGATCGGCAGAAGCAGAGAAATCCTCTTGCCGCTTCTCCAAGCATCAGCCTTAGCGCCCCTCGACGTATTCAAGGTACGCGCGAGCCAGGCTTCTAATCCTTTTTGGTTGCACCGCATAAGTGACATCCCTGCCTTGGCGCACACCGCGCGGAGGATCCGTTTCGATCAAACCATCATCCGCAAGGGTTTCGAGATGCCGGTTCAGGCTAGGCCTGCCTATTTCGAGCCTAGCCTGAAGTTGCCCGATCGTAGAGGGGCCGAGAATGGCCAATTGCCGCAGGATGTCCGCTTGAGCCCTGTTACCCATGAACCTCACTGCGGCTTCGACTTCTGGAGGAAGATTCGGTCGGATCAGTCTGGGCATGCCTCTATCCTGAACTTTCCCTTGAGTCATGGCGAATCTCTTTGTTTTGCTCTATTGCTAAATAATAGAGCTGGCGCCAGGGCACCCTCTACGGGGAGTCGTGGCGGCTGCTGCTCGCGGCGTCTTAGCCTCATCGCCGACACCTTTTGCGCTTCGTCTGTGGACGCGGCGACGGAGACACACGCCGACGCCCTCTCGTCTGTTGGACAGGACGGGGAGTTGCGCTGATGCAGGGCAGGTCATTTGCTCTAGTCGCGCTCGTCGCCACCTCGGCACTGTTCCTTGGCCTGATATTTAGTATGCTCCTGCTCATCCCTGCGAAGCCTGCTGCGGCCACCTGCGGACCTGCCGTCTCAGTGGCTATCAACGGCGACACCAAGGTCGATGGCTATTCTCAGGAGCAGTTGAAGAATGCTGCGGCGATCCTAGGTGCCGGCAAGGCGCTGAATCTGCCCGTGAAGGGCCAGATGATCAGCGTCATGGTTGCCCTGGGGGAGTCGGGGCTGCGTGTTCTCGACCACGGCGATGGTGCCGGCCAGGATTCCCGAGGCTTGTTCCAGCAGCGCGGGAACGGTGCGTGGGGCTCGTACGCGGACCGGATGGACCCGACCATCAGTGCCACGAACTTCATCAAGGCCCTGCAGAAGGTGGACGGCTGGGAGCTGCTGGAGCCAACCATTGCCGGTAACAAGGTCCAGCGGAATGCTGACCCGTACCACTACCAGCGGTATTGGCCCGAGGCAGTGAAACTCTTCCAGGCACTCTCTGACGGCAAGTTCTCGCTGGAAGGCAGCGGCTGCGCGATTCCAGGGCAGTCCGGCGCCGGGGATGACTACCCGTGGAAAAACTCACCGACCTGGATGCAGGCCGGACCGGCGGCGGCGTCACCTCTTGGCATGTTCTACCGCGAATGCGTGGACTTCGCCCTGTGGCGGGTGAACCAACAGATGGGGTCCACCGACGCACCGTTCAAATTCCTCAACGGCACCTTCCGCCCCGACGGACAAGGTCTCGGTTCTGCCCTTACCTGGAAGGCCGGCTGGGACGCCAAAGGCTGGTCCACCGGTTCCGTTCCCCGCGTTGGTGCCGTTGTCTGGTACGCGCCCGGGGCCGGGGGAGCGGACCCAACCTACGGTCACGTCGCCGTGGTCAAGGAAGTCAAGGACAACGGCACGTACGTCGAAGAGGGCTACAACGGCAACCCGCCACCGGATGACCACAACTACTACACCCGCACAGTCAGCAGCGATGTCCCTTCAGCGTTCCTGTACCTGCCCACCCAAGAGGAGAAGTAATGGAGAAGCCCCGGGCCCTCATCGCAGTGGCCCTGCTCTGCGCCGCGTGCGCACCGGCAGCAAACACCACGCCTGCACCGGCAGAATCGACCGCCACGCCTTCCGCGCCGGTGTCGCTGAGCGCCAGCAGCGGCCCGCAGGCTCCAGGGGGCACGGTCCCGGCCACAACCGGCATTGCCTGGGACGAGGCAAGCAAGGATGCGGCGGTGGACGTCGCTGAGAAGGCTATGGCGGACTTTTCCCGCCCCGGTGTGGAGGAAAAGCAATGGGCCAACGATCTTGCCCGCTGGCTGACGCCACAGGCCACTGCTGATTACTCGGCCGTGGACCCGGCCAACATCCCTGCAGGCCGTGTCACGGGCCCGGCCGCGCTGAGCGTCGATGAAGCCAACGGCTACGGGGTCAGGGCGGCGGTTCCGACCAACGCCGGGACCTACACGGTGCAGCTGCTCCGCACGGGCAAGGAAGCCCCGTGGAAGGTTAACCGCTTCACACCTCCCTCGTCCTAAGCCGGAACCCTCCATCTCACACACGTAAGGAAGAAGCTCATGAGCACCACATCAACCGAGGTCCTGGCCTTTCCAAACATCAGGGCCATCGTCCGTGACAACGGAACCGCTGAGGTCGTCGTCGCGGGTAACTCCCGCATCGTCCCAGCCGGGGAATCCCTGCAGGATCTCCGCAACAACGCCCTGGCCCTCGTCGTGGGCGAGGCACAGACGCTGAACCGTCCCGTCAGGGTCCAGATCGAGGATCCCGAAGGACACGGTGAACTGATCGTGCACCCCGACAACAAGATCGAATCTGTCTCCTACGAGGCCCGCCCCGCCCGACGCCGGGCACCGGAACCCGCGCAGGAGAGCGCAGCTCCCGCCGTCATTGACATCATCCAGGCCCCTGCGCCTGAGCCGGCTCCGGCGGAGGCGACTGCTGCCGCCGTAGCTGCCGTGGACCGCCAGCCGTGGCCGCCGAATCCCGCGTCGTCAGAGACGACGGACATGCCGGCCACTTCGGTGCCGGAGACGGCAGTGGCCGCGGCGGAAGCGCCGACGACGCGGCGCAGCTTGAAGGAAACTTCCTTCCTGGTCAGCGCGCCGGTCCTGGAGCCGGCCACGCAGGGCTGGCGGGGTGCGCTCACGCGCCTTGGCTTCCGGATGGACGCGTCCGCGGAAGAACTCTCCGAGCGGGAGGATGTCCGCACGGTCAGCCAGCACTGGCCCGGCCCGCGGACCATTGCCGTGGTCAACCGCAAGGGTGGTGCGAACAAGACCCCCACGGTCGTGATGCTCTCGGCCATCCTTGCCCGCTACAGCGGGGCAGCTACCGTCGCCTGGGACAACAACGAGTCCCAAGGCACCCTGGGCTGGCGGACGGAAAAGGGCGCCCATGACCGGAGCGTCTTGGACCTGATCGATTCCTCGACTGAACTGCTTTCCCCGGCAACGAACGCTGCCGAGATTGCCAAGTTCGTTCACCACCAGACCGCCGACAAGTTCGACGTCCTGCGCTCGGATGAGAACGAAGAAGGCGACCACGAAGTCACCGCTGAGGAAGTGGACATCGCCCACCAGGTCCTCACCCGGTACTACCGGTTGGTGGTCATGGACTCGGGCAACACCGCCCGGGCGGCGAACTGGCGCCGGATGATCCATCACACCAACCAGCTCGTCGTTCCCGTAACGGCCATCGAGGACCGCGCTGAAGCCGCCCGGCTGACGCTGCAGACCCTCGAATCCCGTGGTGGCCACGATGCCGAGCTGGCCCGCAACGCCGTTGTCATCGTCTCTGAATCCACTGACGCCAAGCGCGCGATGTCTGGGGACGCGTTGAAGCGGGCCAAAGACGAGGCCCAGCGGATTGCTGACGGTTTTGAACCGTTCGTCCGAGCCGTCGTGAGGATTCCCTACGATCCTGCCCTGGTCAATGGCCCCATCCGCTATGAAGCCCTGCAGCCCGCCACTCAGCGGGCATGGCTGGCGGCCGCGGCCGCCGTCGCCAAGGGCTTCTAAACCCGGCCCAATCCGGACTTTCGAAAGGAGGAGCCATGCAACAGTCCCTGAACCCTTGGATCACCAGCCCCGGCACCGAAACGCCGGGGGAGGAAACACTGGATGCGTACCTGCCCCCGGCGGCTGTCATCAGTGCCCCGCTAAAGGGCATGGTTGAACCCGACGCAGCCGACCGGCTAGCCAGCAGCACTATGACCGGTTCCGCAGCCTTGTGGATCATTGGCGCACATGGGGGAGCGGGAGAGAGCAGAATCGCTGACCTCCTCGGCGGACGAGCCACCGATCACTGCTGGCCCGTCCTCCCTGACGGAAGCGAGCCACGGTCCCTGTTGGTTTGCCGTGCGGACATGCGGGGCCTGACAGCCGCCCGGAGTGCGCTGACCCAATGGGTGTCAGGAGCCGCACCGAAAGCTGACCTGCTCGGCCTCGCGATTCTTGCTGACGCACCGGGGAAAACTCCCAAAGCCCTCCGGGACTTCACCGCCATCGTTGGCGGGGGAGCGCCCCGGCTCTGGACCCTGCCTTGGGTAGAAGCCTGGCGGCACGGGGACACCACCGCGCAGCCGTCCCGCGAATACCAACGCTTCATTACTGACATGGCCGCACTGACCACTGGCACAACATTAACAACCAACTGAAAGGTCTCACCATGAGCTACTTCTCCGCACTTGCAACCGGCGTCATTCCCAACCCCACTCCGACCATCCCTGCAGAGGCTGACGGGCTGCTCCTGGTTCTGAACTGGGCCTCCGGTATTGGCCTGGTCCTCGGCGTGCTCGGCGTCATCATCGTCGGCATCGGCATGGTCATCCAGCTCCAGCGCGGCGAAGGCGCACAAGCCATCGGCAAGCTCGGCTGGGTTCTCCTGGGCTGCATCATCATCACCGGTGCCGCCGGCATCGTCCGCGCCTTCGTCTAAGCCAGCACCAAGAACGGGAGGTTCACCGTGAGCCAGTCAACTGATAGCACCACCGAAAGCAATCCGTTCACCAAACCCGGTTTCATCATTGCGGCCGCGCTGGTGGTCGCGCTGATCGCAGCAACCATCGTGATCTTCCTTCTCCCCAAAGGACAGGGCAACGCTCAGCCCGCCCCTGCCCTGGCGGAATCCAGCAGCACAGCCGAGGCCGGTCCCAGTGCTTCAGCTGCTGGCGAGAGCATCTGCGGGCTACCAGCTACGTCGGAGACGGCTTTGGGAACTGCGCCGGAAACGAAATGGGAACTGGTAGGAACCATGGCCGCCCCGACTGACCTCAAGGTTGGTCCCGGTATGACAGACGATCAGGGCATCCGGTCCTGCTTCGCCCATACACCAACTGGCGCACTGTACGCGGCAGTCAACCTCTGGGCGCTGGGCACCGACCCCTCCAAAGAACCAGCAATTGCCGAACAGCTTGCAGCTAAAGGACCTGGACGTGATGCCGGAATGAAGGCGCCTCCCACATCGGCCCCATCCTCAACCCTGAAGGTCCAAGTAGCGGGATTCAACGTGTCATACACGGCCAACCACGCCGTCGTAGAACTGGCATTCAAGGCGAACAACGGAGGGCTTGCCTCGGTGCGCACAACGTTGCTCTGGCAGGACGGTGACTGGAAGGGCGTGGTTGCCGACAGCGGCAAACCCTTGGAAGAACCACGCCAAATCCGTGACCTTTCAGGGTTCATCTTGTGGAGCGGGGCATGAAGCCGACTTGGAACATCGTCGGAGACTGGTTCTCAGGACTCGCCGATGACGCCATGGGCAACATGGCGAAAGCCATTCTTGAGGGCATGAGCCAGATGGTCACAACCCTTTCTACCTTCTGGGTCTCCACACCCACGGTGAACCTGACCAGCGAGGACGGAACAATAGCAAGTCCTATCGTCTCCATGGTGAACGACGAATTGATGGCCTGGACAGTGACCCTGGCAGTCCTCGCCGTTATCCTCGGCGGGATCCGAATGATCTGGGAACAGCGCGGGGCACCGTTAAAAGACCTCTTACGCTCGCTCATCACGCTGACCCTCGTATCGGGGTTGGGCTTGGGTGTCATCTCAATTCTTGTAATCGCTGCCGATGCATTCTCGGCCGCCATAATTGACCGCTCCACGGACGGGAAGGGATTCGCAGAGGCGATGAACATCCTCGTCGTGACCGGACAGACGGGTGTCGGTGTGTTCATCCTCATTGTCCTGGGGCTAATCGGGTTGATAGCTTCCCTCGTTCAGATAGTCCTGATGGTGGTACGGAGCGGCATGTTGGTAATCCTGGCGGGCATTCTGCCCACCACGGCCGCGTTCACGAACACGGAGATGGGCAGGCAGTGGTTCCAGAAGGCCGTTGGCTGGACCATTGCGTTCATTCTCTACAAGCCTGCGGCAGCCATTGTTTACTCGGTCGCGTTCCTCTTGATGGGCAACACCAGCGGGCAGGACGCCCTGGTCGGCTCGATCACAGGCTTCACGTTGATGATCGTTGCCCTCTTCGCTCTCCCGGCATTGATGCGGTTCGTCACGCCGATGGTTGGAGCTGTCGCCTCGGGCAGCGGAGCAGCAGCCGGGGCTGCCGTTGGTGCAATGGCTACGGGCGCTGTGTCCCTGGGCCGTGGCGGCAGCGGACGAGGCAATGCCGCGCCAATCCCCGCTTCAACAAGCACTACGGCCAGTACGCAGAGCGCTTCCGCCGTTGCTTCGCCGAAGGGCAGTGACGGCGCGCCTGGTACTCGGGGCGGGGGAGGCCAGCCCACCCCCGGTGTTACGGGTCCGGGCGGAGCCGCTGGCGCAGCAACCGCGGGCAAGGCAGGTACCGCCGGAGCAGCGGCTGGGGCAAGCGGCGAGGCAGCAGCAGCTGGGCCGGCTGGCATGGCTCTAGCCGCCGGGGCACAGGTGGCTACCAAGACGTCGCAGGCAATCGAGAAGACCGCGCAGGATTCAACCGGGGAGGGCCCCAGTGGCAGCAGTTAACACCGAATACAAGGAACCGTCCTACGGCAACTGGCGGGTACCGCGCTCGGCTGGTCTGGGCGACCTCGGTGCCATTGGCACCGGGATTGTCATGGCCGGGCTTTTGCTGGGCATCACCACCTTCGCTATCTGGGGCTTGTTCCCGGGCCTGGCTGTCCTTGCCGTTGCCGGGGCCAGTGCCCTGTTACTCACGGTCAAGGACAAGCACGGCCAGTCCGTTGTAGATCGTTTCGGCACCCGCATGAGCTTCCGGCTCTCCAAGTCGTCCGGAACGAATCTCTACCGTTCCGGCCCGCTGGGCGTCACCGAGTGGGGCATGTATCAGCTTCCCGGTCTGGCGGCGAAGTCGACCCTGTATGAGTTCACCGACTCCTACAAGCGCCCGTTCGCCATGCTGCACATGCCGGCCACCAGCCACTTCACTGTCATCTTCTCCACCGAACCCGATGGAGCCTCGCTGGTGGACCCTGAGCAGGTTGACGCATGGGTCGCTAACTGGGGCGGCTGGCTCGCCGGCCTTGCCGACGAAGCCGGACTGGACGCCGCGGCCGTCACCGTGGAGACCGCCCCCGATTCCGGGTACCGGCTGCGGAACGAAGTCGAGATGAACATCGACCCGAACGCACCGGAATTCGCCCAGGCGATTCTGCGCGAGGTCGTTGACACCTACCCCGAGGGATCAGCGACGGTCCGTGCCTGGGTGTCCCTGACCTTCAACGCCTCCCTTCGGTCCGGCTCGAAGAAGCGCACCCCCGAAGATGTAGCCCGGGACCTCGCCTCCCGGATCCCCGGCCTGTCAGCCCGGCTGCAGTCCACCGGCGCCGGTATCGCCCGACCCATGTCCGCGCAGGAACTCTGCGAAGTCGTCCGCATCGCCTATGATCCGCCTGCAGCGCTGATCATTGCTGAGGCCCACGCTGCCGGTTCCCCCGTTGCCTTGGCTTGGGGTGAGGTTGGCCCCACTGCGACGCAGGCGAACTGGGATGCCTACCGCCACGATTCCGCGTTCTCTGTCTCCTGGACGATGACGGGTGCACCGCGCGGATCGGTTAATTCCTCGGTCCTGTCCCGGCTGCTTGCCCCGCACGGGGACATTGACCGCAAACGGGTATCCCTGCTCTACCGTCCGATGGATTCGGCGAAGGCCGCCACTGTGGTCGAGCGGGACCAGAACAACGCGAACGTCCGCATCACTTCCGGAACCCGGCCCAGCGCCCGGGCATTGGTCGATGCCCGTTCGGCCGTGCAGACCGCCCAGGAAGAAGCCCGCGGCGCCGGACTGGTGAACTTCGGGATGGTCGTCACCGCGACAGTGACCATCAGGGAACGGCTGCCTGATGCTGTGGCTGCCATCGAACAGACTTCCGGCACGGCCCGAGTGCTCCTGCGCCGCGCCTACGGCGCGCAGGACACCGCCTTCGCCGCCTCACTGCCACTGGGCCTGGTCCTGCCCAAGCACAGCATGGTCCCCTCCGAGATCAAGGACGCACTCTAATGGCCCTCAAAGACCTTTTACAGTCAATGACAGTAAAGACAGTAATGCCAGCAAAAGGCGCGCCAAAGGACAAAGCCGGCAAGTCCGGGAAGCAGCAGCTGCGCGAAGCAGGGCCCGGTGCCCGTGGCTGGTCGGGACGCGGCGGCGGCATGGCCCAGCTCGTCCCGTCCGTGAAGGAGTACCGGGGAACCACCGTCCAAGTCTGCGGCCTGTGGCCGTTTTCCTCCGGCGCTTCCTCACCGATGATCGGTGTCCCGCTGGGCCGGCATGAGGAAACTCAGGCCACGGTCTGCTGTGACCCGATCAGCTGGTTCCAGCGCGCCCGCCTCATCTCCAACCCTTCCGCCTTCATCCTCGGCAAACCCGGATTGGGCAAGTCCACCCTGGTCCGGCGCATGTTCCTGGGCCTCGCCGCACAGGGCGTCAACCCCCTGGTCCTCGGGGACCTAAAGGGCGAGCACGTCAAAGCCGTCGGAGCCCTCGGCGGGCAGGTCATCAAGCTCGGCCGCGGCGTCGGGTACCTGAACATTCTCGATCCGGGCCAGGCCGTCGAGGTCGCCCAGCTCCTCGAGGAACACGGCCACCACGAAGCCGCCACCCGGGTCCGCGCCGACGCGCACGGCCGCCGGCTGAACATAGTCGTCTCCCTCATCACCATCAGCCGGAACAACCCGCCCACCGACCAGGAACAAACCATCCTCGACCGGGCCCTGCGGGTCCTCGATGACCGGTTCGACGGCATCCCGGTCCTGAAGGACCTCCTGGATGTCATCGTTTCCGCACCGGATGAGCTGCGGCAGGTCGCGCTGGACCGTGGCGACATGAACGTCTACCTGCAGGAAACCCGTGCCCTGGAAGCAACGCTGCTGGGCCTGACCGGGGGAGGGAAGCTGGGAGAAATCTTCTCCCGCCAGACCACCAACCCTATGAAACGGGACCGCGCCGTCGTCTTCGACGTCTCCAGCATCGACGAAACCGAAACCGACCTCCAAGCCGCCGTACTGCTGGCCTGCTGGTCCTACGGCTTCGGAACCGTGAACGTCGCCAACGCTCTCTCGGACGCGGGCCTGGAACCGCGGCGGAACTACTTCGTGGTCCTGGACGAGCTCTGGCGGGCATTGCGCTCCGGCAAGGGCATGGTCGACCGGGTGGACGCCCTCACCCGTCTGAACCGGTCCGTCGGTGTCGGGCAGATCATGATCTCCCACACCATGTCCGACCTGCTGGCACTGCCGGCAAAAGAAGACCGGATGAAGGCCCGCGGCTTCGTCGAACGCTCCGGCATGGTGATCTGCGGCGGCCTCCCCGCCTCGGAAATGCCGCTACTGACCTCCGCGATTCCCCTCTCCCGGAAGGAGCAGCAAAAGCTCACCTCCTGGCAGGACCCGCCCGCCTGGGACTCACGCGGCCTCGACGTCGAACCCCCGGGCCGGGGCAAGTTCCTCATCAAGGTCGGCGGCCGGCCCGGTATCCCCGTCCAGATCGGCCTGACCTCGATCGAGAAGAACGACGGACTGAACGACACCGACACCCGGTGGCACGCACCGGCAAAAACGCTCATGGACCCGGCAGCACCAGCGCTGCCCACAGAAGGAGGCACGCTGTGAGCGCACCAAACCGCAAAGGAATGGGCCTCGAAGATGCCCTGCTGGTCTGGCTGGCCATCGGCGCCATCGTCATCTTCGGCGGCGGCACCTACGCTGCCGTCCACCTCGGGTCCTGGATGGCCGGCATCGCCGCGCCCCCGACCCACCCGATCGACCTCATCGCCGGGCTCATCAAAGGCAGGGTGCCCTGGCCAACCCAGTCCACCATCGTCGTCTGCGTCATGACCGGCCTGATCCTGGCGCTGGCCATCGTCGTACTCATGGCCTGGCGGAAAGGCGCATCCAAACGCGCCCGGGTCGACAAGGCCGCCCGCTACCTGGGCCGAGGCAAATCCCTCGACGCATTCTCCGAAAAGGGCGCACAGGCCAAAGCCGAACGCCTCGGTATCAAGGACAACCCCGGCATCGTCGTCGGCAAGGTTGTCTCCACCGGTCAGAAGTTCATCCAGTCCTGGGAAGACCTCAGCCTCGACATCTGGGGACCCCGAACGGGAAAGTCCACCTCCCGGGTGATGCCCGCCATCCTGGACGCACCCGGCGCCGTTGTCTCGACCTCTAACAAGCGCGACGTCGTGGACGGCACCCGCGGCGTCCGCGAGAACCTGGCCCCGGTGTGGGTCTTCGATCCGCAGAAGATCGCCCAGGAAGAACCTGACTGGTGGTGGAACCCCCTGTCCTATGTCACCGACGAAGAGAAGGCGTACAAGCTCACCCAGCACTTCTCAGTCGGCTCCCGGGTCCCTGGATCCAAGCCGGACGCCTATTTCGATCCCAAGGCCGAAGACATTTTGTCCTCGTACTTCCTCGCGGCCGCACTCGGCGGGCTGCCCATCACGCAGGTGTACCTGTGGGTGACCGAACAGGTGAACCGCGAACCCATCAACATCCTCAAATCACACGACTACGAGCTGCAGTACAAAGGCCTGGAATCCACACTGGAACTGGCCGACAAACAGCGCGACGGAATCTTCGGCACAGCCGAGAAAATGATCCAGTGCCTCAAAAGCCGGAACACCCTGCGCTGGGTCGCCCCCACGGGCGGCGCGAGCGTCGCCAGTGATGCCCGCCGGCAGTTCAACCCGCACGCCTTCGCCGCCTCCCAAGAGACGATCTACATCCTCTCCAAAGAAGGGGCAGGCTCAGCCGCCCCGCTCACCACCGCACTGACGGTAGCCATCGCTGAGGCCATGGAAGAACGAGCCGAGCGCAGCGGCGGCCGCCTTCCCAAGCCCGCACTGTTCGCCCTCGACGAGCTGGCCAACGTCGTCCGCTGGGCCGGCCTGCCGGACCAGTTCAGCCACTACGGCTCCAAGGGCCTGATCGTCATGGGCATCCTGCAGTCCTGGTCCCAAGGCGTGGAGCTCTGGGGCGAAGCGAACATGCGGAAGATCTGGTCCGCCGCGAACGTCAAGGTCTACGGCGGCGGCGTGGCCGAAGAAGGGTTCCTCCGCGCACTCTCGGACCTGATCGGGGACTACAGCTACACCAATATCTCCATCTCCTCCGGCAAGTCCGGGTCCAGCCGCTCACGCCAGGAAGCCAAGGAACGCATCTTCGATGTCTCCAACCTCGCTGAACTGGACCGCGGCCGCGCCGTCATCCTCGCCTCCGGCGCACCCGCCACGCTCGTCCGAACCGAGCCCTGGTACACCGGCCCACACACAGAATCCGTGGAAGCCTCCATCAAGAAGTACAGCCCGCAGCCGGAAGCAGAACCAGTCCCCGTTGCAGCCGCACCAACGGCCAACCCGTGGGTCACAGGGTAAGGAAGCAGCAACCCATGACAGATGATTTCGAACTCTTCGACACAGACACTCCCGCACCTGGCTCAGCCCAAAACGAAGACGGAAAGACCGAGAAGACCCCTGAACTCGTCTACGGCTCAGCCGAAGAATTCCTGCACGAGCAGCTCCTGCCCACCTACGTCCGCAGCGTCACCGGAAAATCCGCAAAATGGTGCATCGAATGGTACTTCCACCCCGAAGCCGTCTCACGCGTAGCGGCCATGTGGCGCGCCTGGGAACACCTGCGCCTCAACCCCGCCACCGGCATGAGCGTCTGGTGGCGCGACCACGCAGACCACCACATGAAAGTCCTCCTCGACCCACAAGGACCGTTCTACAACTGCGACATGAAAGAACACCGCGACCCCGAACATCTCGAACCCAAAAAGGCCCCAACGGGTTGGTTTCCCGACGTAAGGACTATCTCTGCCTAAAAGATTAGATGCGGTCCTATATACGGGAAAATAAAAATCAGGGCCGGAATCCGTAATGAATTCAAACCCTGATTTTGTTTCTGGTGATTCTAGTGAGCCGCTTCGTACTTCTCTACAACTTCGGCTTGGATACGACCACGCGTATTTACTGGTATGCCGTTCTCAGCAGCCCACATCCGTACTGCTTTGGCGTCCGGGCCGCCGTGGGGGGAGGACTTGGTGCGAGCTGCCGGACGGCCACGTCCGCCAGCAACTTTGCGTCCAGCGCTGGTAAAGCGCGCCAGTGCTTCACGCAGTTCGCTAGCGTGTCCCTCATTGAGGTCAATCTCGTATTCACTACCGTCGAGGGCGAAAAATATCGTTTCGCTAGCCTCCGAGCCGTCAATATCATCTTCTAGCAGAACAACTGTCTTTTTTGCCATGAAATAAGGCTAGCAGCCTATTGCAAAAGCGCATCCCACGAGTATCAAAATCTGCACCCGACCTTCAGTACTCGAATTGAATGGTCATGAGGAAAATCGGCACGGTCGTAACGGAACGAAGAGAACTGAACAGTCCCGAGAAACAAAGCGGCGGCGTGTACGGCTGCACGGCACTGCAGATGGCCTCCTGCCCATCAACCCCCAGGTGGCCCGCTGGTGACGCCTCAGGCGACGACGATCAGCGGTCCCCAGTTCGATCCGGCAAGATCGTGCACTCCAAGGGGACGCTGTACAGCCTTTCCAAGGAAGACAAAGGGCCCTGCAGGCCCGCTGGTGGCGGCGCTGACCATGGCACAGTCGAGGCCTCCGAAGAACTGGGGTCCGCGACGGCATGCGAAAGCTCTGGAGCGCATCCACCATCAAGGTCTACGGCGGCGGGGGCGTTGCCGAGCCGCGTTCCTGAACGAGCTTGCACAACTGGTGGGTGAGTACCGCCAATCCAACATGACCAGAAGCGCTCCAAAAAGGGCACTTCATGCAGCAAAGACGACGACCGCAAGGAACGCACGCTGGACGGTCTCGCGCCTGGCCGCATTCCCCCGCGGCCAAGCCATCATGTTCGCCTCCGGAGCCCCAGCCGCACTGCCGCAGACGTGCCTTGGATGAACGGTCCACAGGCTGAAGCGGTGCGCGCTCCATCACCGCACATGACCCGGCGACGAACCGGCCGCCGCGGCCGGTAGCCGGTGGATCGCTGCGGGTGCCTCTACGGCCAAGGTGTCCAATTCGGCTGAAACAGCGTCATGTTTATGCCCTCCACTTAGAGTTAGCCCAGAAAGGAGCATGCAAATCGTGGGAGCGTCAGGACATGGGGGGGATATGTCGATTGGTTATGTCGCCCGGCTGCGGGAGGTCATTGGAAACAGGCTTGCGTTGCTGCCGGCGGCAGCAGGTGCAGTTTTTGATGATCGCGGCAGGTTACTGCTTGGCAAGCAGCGCGACGATGGGCTCTGGGATTTGGTAGGTGGCTGCATTGAGTTGGATGAAAGCCCGGCCGTAGCTGTTGCTAGAGAGATCGCAGAAGAAACCGGACTGAAGGTTGCCGCTAGATCGTTAATCGGCTGTTATGGCGGTCCCCAGTTTAAAGTGACATATATTAATGGCGATCAGGCCGCTTTCGTAGTTAGCTTGTTTCATTGCGAAATCGTTGATGCCAGGGTTTCGACGTGGGACGGTGAACTCAGCGAGATCGCCTTCATCGGTTTGGACGAGTTGCCCTCTATTGATATGAGGCCTTCCGGAGCTCATCTTGCTATGGAAGCGTTCGATTGGGCAAAGGATAAGCAAATTTCGAACGGACCGCGCACGGCTTCGGGCGGCAACAAGAACGCAGGACGGTGTGAGCATGAGTAGGGTCATCCTCTATGTGAATGGCCTTGCTTGGTGATTTATGACAGGCTCCCGTCGCCGCTCCGCGAGCCCTACCAAGCCACGACTCAGCTCATATCGGTGAAAGCGAGTATCAATGACACAGCAGCCCCAACTACAGCACTTCATCCTGCACATAAGCGACACTCACTTCGTTACTGACGGCGAACTCCTATACGGAACGGTGGATACCGACGAAAAGCTTCGCCAGATTTTCCGCGTCCTCGTGAAGGCCCAGATCACGCCCGAGGCCATGGTGTTTACCGGAGACCTAGCCGAAACCGGCTCCCTGGAAGCGTATGTCCGCCTACGGAATATTGTCGAGCCCATGGCAGAAGAACTCGGAGCCACGATCATTTGGGTCATGGGCAATCATGATGAACGCTCCGCCTTCAGGGCTGGTCTCTTAGATTCTGAGGCCAACCAAGAATCCGTGGACATAGTGCACGATATTAACGGGCTTCGCGTGATCGCGTTAGATACCACTGTCCCCGGCAAACACTATGGGGAGATAACCGAAGAGCAGCTGTCATGGCTCGACGACGTCCTCGCTACACCAGCCCCTCACGGTACGCTTCTGGCTTTGCACCACCCGCCGGTCCCAAGTCCGCTGGATGTCATGGCTGCGGTAGAGCTCCGCGATCAGGATCTATTGGCTAAGGTCATCGAAGGAACCGACGTGCGCGGGAATCCTAGGCGGTCACTTGCACTATTCTTGCTTCTCCACATTCGCTAGCGTTCCCGTTACCGTGGCCTCCGCGACCTGTTATACCCAAGATTTGAATGTCCCCAAGGGCGAGATACGGGGCCAGAATGGTGCTCAAGCATTCAACCTGGTCCACGTCTACCCCGACCGCATCTTAAGCTCCGTGGTACCGATTGGTGAGTTCTCTACTCTGTACGAGATGAGCAAAGAAGAGCTTATTGAGGAGTTGGCCGAGCCATCGAGATGATCAATCTGGCGCGGGGTGCGGCGAAGTCTCGAAGACCGAAATTGTACTCGCCACCGCGAGCAGGACTTCCTGAAGGTCCTTCTTTGGTATCCCAGCCTGTGTGTCCTCTGAAAGGGTAAAAGACATACAGAGTTGAGCTTGACCAAGCTGTCCGCAGGTTACCAGCCTTGCATGCCGTGCTTAGCCCAAGGCGAAGGGAAAGGCCTGCAGCAATGCGCTCTTCTGTCGCACGCCCTAGGCCTCGTTAGCGATGTTCGAAGATGTGGACACTTGCTCTTACTTTTAATCTATAAATGCCAGCGGGCGTCTATCGAAAAGTGCACTTCAGTCGTCTCGTGCCCCACATTTCGTAACAATTCAAAACTTTCATCAAAGTTTCCTGGGGATCCCGCCATCGCTGGCACTCTTATGCCATTCTGAGCTAATTCTAGGAAAGGTCCTAACATGACGCTTTTTGAGGCAAACCCGGCAGCTTGGGATGAATCGTCGGCCATTGACGCTATTCGCCAAGGAGTAGCGGCTTGGGAACCGGGTGCCGAAGACGCGTGCCTGATCGACGCAGGACCGGATGAACAAGTTGTGATTACGTCAGATCAAATAAATGAGCGTCAAGCGTTTCCTGGTGAGGATATCAGGTCGTTAGTCCGCCGTGGAGTCAATGAAGCCGTCAGTGACATCGCCGCCGCTGGGGCTACCTTATACGGCGTCCAGATCGATGTACGGGCGCCCGACGACTTCGATCTTGCGGACTTTGATGCAATTGGCCAAGGAGTAGGCGATGTACTTCTGAGTAACGGCGGACTTCTTTTGCAGGCCTCGAATATGTCCCGAGGTGAATTTGGTGTTTCCACGACAGCAGTTGGTGTGGTTCCTCGAGGTACTGCCATGCGCCGCAGCACCGCGAAACCGGGGGACGTATTGTTCGTCAGCGGGCCTGTAGGAGGCTGGGATGCTGCCTTGGCGATCCTCAATTCTGGGGTCGCGGACGAACTCGACTCGACTGAGTGGGAGGTCTTATGCAAATCGTTCCTTGACTACCGACCCGAACTGTCCGTCGGAGCGCTTCTAAGGCAGAGCGGTTCCGTTACCTCATGCATCGATGCAAATGATTGTCTCCCCAAATCTTGCAAAGACCTCGCAAGTTCGTCAGGTGTCGGTCTCACGATCGATACATCATCGATTCCGTTGGATGAGTCAGCTCTCATCGCCGGCAGATATCTGGATACGGATCCAGCAGAATTTGCACTGAACGGAATCGCGGGTGACGACCGGTTGCTGTTTACGATCGCTTCCTCGGAGCTAGAAGCAACGCTGCATAAGCTCGCGATGAATGGCGTTTACCCGTCGCGGCTCGGAGACGTGACGGATGCTGACGGTCATGTCGAGTTCGGCGGAGGAAGTGAACCCGACAAGGGGGCGGGCAAGAGACCCACCGCCATCTACGGCTCGAGTTTCTCATCATCGCGGCTCCTGGCACTCAAAGAGTTTCCTCCTGCTGGACGAAGATTGGGGACAACCTCAGTCGCCTCGGACCATGGGGGCCACGTGCGGCCGGTGATCTCATGACCCATCCCTCAGCCGTAACCCTTGGAGGCGGTACTCCCGCAATTGACATTTCGCGAGGGGAGGGATTGTACGTTTGGGATTCCTCAGGCAATCGCTATATGGACTGCACCTCGCAGAGTTGGGCTTTGTACCTGGGCCATTCGAATGAGGAACTCCGCCAGCACGCGTCGGCGACGATGGATCGACTCTGGCATGTCCATCAAGGGTTTGCCACACAAGAACGTGAAACCTTTGCTGCAGACTTGTTAGATCTCGTTCCGGACAATGCGAACAGGGACTTCTACAATCGCGTCGCTTACACCGCGACTAGTGCACTGGCGATCGAAACAGCTATCAAGTTGTGTATCCTCCAAGGCACCAACCGCAACACGATTGCCCGACTAACTGGCGGGTTTCACGGTACGACACTTGGGACTGCTCAAGCGTCTTGGCCGGCCAATTCTGACGTATCACCCGCCCGGCGCACGCTATCTTCGTTCCGCGGTCGTGGTGGCACCTATGCCACTCTGACGTTCCCAGCAACCGCGACTGACGGCGAGGGTGCTAACGCTGACGATGACATGCGCAAACACATCGACCTCTTAGACGCAGAAATAGATGAACTGTCAAACGACTTACTGGCCGTTATTGTCGAGCCGATCCAAGGGTCTGGCGGCCAGCGAATCCTGCCGAAATGGTGGATGCGCCACCTCTGCCAGCGCGCTGATCGGGACGGATTTTTTGTCATCTTTGACGAGATCCAGACGTACATGCGCGCGGGAAGGTATTTTACCTGGGCGGACGAGCTCCGCCCGCATTTCATCGTTTTGGGTAAAGGCTTGTGCGGCGGGTTTGCGGCCGGTGCTGTGCTACTGAGGTCTGACCAACGCCCATTTCCTCCCGGTGGTGTTTATGACCTGCACACCTTTGCCACCTCGGCACTAGCTCACAGCGTTGGGAGCAAGTTGATCGAAATAGTGCGAAGAGACAACCTACTAGCAAACGCGAATCACCGTGGGCATCAGATCAAAACTACCCTCGGTAACCTGCAGACAAACCACTCCTATATCCTCGATGTGAGGCAGGTTGGACTTCATATAGGAATTGAATTTTCCCCAGGCGATAACCCGTCCACCACTATAGCCGCGTCTATGCGCCAACGCGCGCTGAAACGCGGCTTATTGCTGGGCCTAGGCGGTTACGACCCTAATGTGCTCAAAATTAAGCCCCCACTAACTATCACCTCTGCCGAGGCGGAAGAAGTAACCAGCATCATCGCAGACGTACTGGAGGAACAGTGACGGGAAAGATTGAGGTATCTGACTTCCTTCTGGCATCTCCTGACGCCGGAATCGATCACAAGTACTTGACGGTAAGCGAAATTGAAAAAACGCCGGTTGGGGTGTACTACAAGAAGAAGAATGTCCTCACACGGCATCGCTTTGTGAAAGCTTTCATCCGTGTTGATGGAGAATCGCTTACGTTTGAGGTCATCGACTTTAAAGGATACTGGCGCGTTGATAAGCCTGCTTTATCCGATGTGACCACGTGGCTTAGAGAAAATCGAGGCGTTGAGCATGTAAGTGAGACGAACGTCCTACACGTCTGCGGTCTAGAAGGGTTTGCTGAACCTATGGGGGTGGCAGTGCCTGCCGGCGTAGCTATTCTGCCTGCGTCACTAGAGGAAATGGCGGACTTCTATTCGACATACACGGACATGGATGCTCAGGGACATTTTGATGCAGACAGTCCAGATCTGGACAGGCTGGAAACTATCGTTGCGTGGATACCCGAGGCGTCGAAGGTCGTTGATGTGGGGTGCAACAGCGGGGCGTTCGGCGCCGCCCTTATAAAGAAGGGTTGCGCAGTTGCCGGGATCGATCTTTCCCACGAGCTCGTTGCAGTAGCGAAGTCCCGGGGGGTGGATGCTCTGCACGGATTCGCGGAGGATCTTCCCTTTGCAAGCAACTCATTTGATGCGGCTATATGCGCGGAATTGTTGGAGCACGTACTCGAACCCAGCGTCGTATTGCAGGAAGTCGCTCGGGTCCTGAAGCCCGGTGGATTGCTCGTCGGGTCGGTGCCACACGCAGATGGTGACTGGGGACATAGCGACATTGGCCATCATGAAGAACACCTGAGAGCTTACGATGACGCAGGTCTACGAACCCTTTTAAAGGCTGAGGGATTCGAGAAGGTATACACCGTCGAACAGTTCCACGGCAATGAGGTTGCCCAAGGCCTTGCGTTCAAGTGTTTTCTGCCAGATGCGTGAGCCTCGCCCTTTGCTTCGGGCTGTGCTTATCGGGGCAGGAAAGGCCGGGCGCCTATTCTCGGAGGCCGCAATGCAGCTCCCTGGACTCGAAATAGCCGCCGTCGTCTCCAAGGAGGGGACAACTGCAAACAATCTTGCTGCCCAGCATGATGCCGCCGCCATGGACGAGGCCGCTGACTGGATTGCGCTGAAGCCTGACCTAGTACTTTTAGCCACACCGCATGATCAACATGCTTCACAGATTATCCGCGCTCTCAAATCCGGCGCCGATGTCGTCTGTGACAAGCCGCTCGTACTGACGCGGCTGGACTGGCAGCGGATAACGCAGGTAGCCGCCGTTACAGGAGGTCGCGTCTTTTGCGGCTTTACACAGCGATGCAACAATGACATGGAACTTTGCCGACAGTACTTGGTATCCGAACGCGAGAACGTCCAACAAGTGCATTGCTTTCAAAGTTTACGACGTGACCGAGACTACTATGACTCATGGAAAGGGTCGCGGGAGCATTGCGGCGGAGGAGTAGGAGTAAACCAGGCGATTCATGCCATCGACTTGGCTATATTCCTGACCGATTTCAAATTGCGCCTCGTAGACGCCAAGGGAATTGATAGCCGCTCCCTGGGGGTTGAGGACTATCTTACTGCTGCCTTCCGAACGGATACTGACCGCGTCCTTCGAGTCACCGCAACCACGAATGCGTCAATCGAGGAACGCCAAATTATTCGTATCGATCTGATCGATAAGACCCTGCTAGTCGTAGGTTCTGAGCGTCCTTCATGGTCAGTGGTCACGGATGATATTGAAGGGGAAATCGCGCGGCTCTCCAGACTTCCTGACCAGTACGGTCCCGGTCACGCCGAACTTCTAAGGGACGTAGTCGAATCCCTCCTAGATCACAGTGCTACGAAGTACAGAACCGATTTGGAAGGCACAAAGGCCACGCATATGGCCATATTTGATACTTATGAACAAATAACAGTTTACTGAACTCCGATCAAAAGAAAGATTTGCATGAGCGAAAACAACTTGGAATTTTACAATCAAAAAGAAACGGCCGACTGGTTGGCCGGACTTCCGGTTTTCGAGGGCGAAGACGCCATTTTGGCTAAGCTTCGACAATCGGAAGGTCCGATGGTAGTCGACATAGGGTGCGGTTCTGGAAGGCTCTACGAATCAGTTCTGGCAACCGGAGCCGAGTATAGGGGGAGCGACATAGCCCCCGGACAAATTCACGCCTTTAGAAAGAGACACCCCGAAGCCGACGTCTCCGTGGCAGATGCCTGCCAGCTTCCATGGGAGGATTCTTCCGCCGACGTCGCAATGCTTTCATTCCATGTTATTGAAGCGATTCTTCCACGAAGGCGAAGGCTCGACACGCTTCGCGAAGCCAGGCGAGTGTTACGCGACGGAGGATTGTTGTTTATTAGTCATCATGTTAGAAGAAATTACCGCTTGCGTGAGCAATTCACATATTTTGTACAGAACTTGGGCCGAGCGGAGTTTGGTGACCTCCGGATAACCGGGGCCGCGAGCCAAGGGGAGATTTCTCTGAGCTCTTATCTCACGCACATTCCATCTTCCCGCGAGCTCCAAACTTTGGCTGACACGGCGGGATTCTGGCGACAGAATGCTTGGCACTTTTCGGGTTCGTCCACAGTTGAGCGACCGAAGGCACTCTTAGAGCAGTGGGTCGCTAAGTAGCAAGACCTGGCTCATGTCCTCTGAAAACCAACACATCGTCGGGAACCTGTGTTTCGAGTGACCGTGCCAACTCCTTCCTACCTCACGGCGCCGTTCTTCACAGAGGTAACGGCAAGCAGCAATGTGACAGGAGATCGTGCACCCACAAAGGCGTCAACAGTTTGAAGGGCCGCTATTGACGCTTGTAATGTGCAATGATCTGATCGACTAACTTCTCATTGACTCCTCCTATGACACCATTTATCGGGTAACGCCTCCAGTCGATATCGTTGTAACTGTTACCGTCGAAGTCCTTCACTACACCCCCTGCATTGATGACGGCTAGTGCACCCGCGGCAACGTCATGCGGCTGGGAAGGGCCAGGGAAGATAGAAACTTCTACTTTATTCAGTGGAATATTACCCATGAATAAAGGTGCCTTGACTCGCCTAGCCTTGGGCATAAGCTTTTTCAACTCTTCTTCGCTCACATCTTGAGTGGCAGCGTTGAGGCCGTTTTTCTCGTAGCGCGTCACGAGACGGACATCAGTGGGCGCGCCTAAGGCGGCGCTGATGAGACGAGTAGGCGCTCGATTTACAGTCTGATAATAGGTTCCATTATCGATCGCCGACAGCGTTGTAGGTCTATTGCTGAAGAATGGACTATGACATATTCCAAAAACTGGAATCTTTTCTTGATGCCTGAAGTGTGCGGCGAGTATCAGCGCGCGGAGCTCGCCATGGTCCGCGCTTCCGGACTCTAGGAGGCGCTGCACCCATCCAGTTCCGTCGAGCGGGTCGAGCTTCCAGATGCGTTTGTCCTCGGGCACTCCATCTTCCGGGTTTGATAGCTCTTCGCCAAGAACCACGTCTTCATCGCCATATTCTTTTTCTACGAGCTGGATGAACTTCTCTTCGATGTCCCTGTCGATATTGGTGACTGGCGTACCATCGGGCTTGATCTGAACATGTACTTTTCCACTGCGAAAAGTTGTAACCGCATAGTCACCTAATTGTCGAATCGCAGCTAAGGCAAAATTATAGCGATGCAGATCATCGGACGATACCGCGGAGTTGCCATTACCTTCATTCATATCTTCAGAGTAGCAAGTGCTCCTTACTTCGTTGTTACGGGCGGCTTGTTCTCTCTTTACTTCAACTAATCCGGCCCTAAGTGGCGGCCATCTGGCGGGCCGCATGGGAGCAAGGAGTGCTTTCGCTACCTCACCCGGGCACCCCCGTTCCTATGAACCCGCGGCAGACCGCTTCGAAAAAAATCACAAGACTAAGTGAACGTAGCGTAGGCCCCCGCCGATACCGGTTGAGGCCCACGCTGTTATCGGTTGGGTACTAAGAGGATCCTGACTACGATGTCCTCGTGGACTTCGTGCACCGAATCGCGGACGATATTAAACGGGGACAGCTCCGCAATCCTGACGATGAAGAAATCAGTCGTTTTGAGCGACAGTTCCCTAAAGACGATCCAGATACTCCCGGCATCTAGAAGTTTTGAATCAGCCCACACGCCACGAGTAGCGCGCCGCCTACGCCACCTAGTGTCATCGACAACTGCACCCACCTGTGCTTCTGCCACGCGATATCAGCCATCACGACGATCTGCCGCGTGATCACGGGGAGGATGTCCCGTTCCCTGAGTGCCGTAGCCAGGTCATCACTTTCCCAATACTGGGCGTGGCCGAAGTAGATGAAGTTGTCACCTGCCATTTTCTTGACGATAGCGGCTTTAAGGCGCGGTGTGACGACGACAATAGCAAAGAAGGCTCCTGCCATCAACGACAGTATGCCGATCCAGTAAAACAGGACGTCAAGCCAGCCCTTGAGATCTGAGAAGAGTCGTCCGTCAGCCGAGAGCGCCACGGTGGTTGCAATGATGGCCGACTCCACGGCGAAGGCAGAAGACGAGTAATAGGAGTAGCTTCCCCCACCCATGGAAAGACTGTGCGGTCCTGTCCACATGTTCAACTTGTCAGAGCCGATTAGCGCTCGTTCTTCCAATTCGCTGTATGTTCCAGCGCCTATGTATGTCTTGTACTTGCTCGTTCGGATGTCACTCAGCTTGGCAGCCAGGTTTGGGCCGACTCCAATGGACACGAGGTCGCTGTTGTTCCTGATACCGGACCTCACCATCAACGTCGGGCTAGTCGCGATTCCAGAAGCATGCGAAAGGTGCCAGCCAGCTGCCTTGATATCTGCAAAACTGCTCTGGATCTTGGGGTCAAGAAGAAACGTAACGGCGTGGTGGATCTGGAGAGCAGCTACAGCAGCGCGCGTTTCCTTACTCGGGCCGCTAAAAACACCCATAACACGGTCACCGTCGAAGCTTCGTATGTGGCCATCGTGGGACCTGATAATCCGCACGCACGTCTTTAGGAAAGCGGAGACCACGCTAGCTACCACTTCTTTGTTTTTCGTGGCGGCCACAAGCCCAGATGAGTTCACCATGTCTGCGTAGAGGAACGTGGCATTTACTAGCTTTCCGTCCGAATACCCCATACCGTCCGGATCAGGAACGTCCTTTCGTGTCACTCCCCACTGCGTTGTCGACCACGTCCTCGTTAGTTCGTCTACCGCTTGATCGACGTCTGCCTTGAGCGTCATGACCAATGCCCCAATCCTTGATCCAGTGAAGGTTCAACCTTACTAACCCCCACTGACAGTCCTAAATGTTGGCCGTCCGCGAATGAACGCTAGGTCAAGGAGCCAACAGGACCGAGGGTAGTCCCAACAGGCCGTTGCGCAATTGCTGAAGGATGCTTCCGCGGCTCCTCTGCGGGCCCAGCTGTCAGGTTTGAATCTAAGGCTGTGCGCTGAGCATGTGCAGGAACAGCCTTTCGGACGCTATTCTGACGCTCCATTCCTTGCTGCTCGACGTCAGGTTGGGGTGTAGTCCAGCCGGGAATATGTAGAGCAAGTTTCTTTCGCTAAGGGAGCTCTGCCTCGGTCCCGTAGCCTGCAAAGCCAGTCACCGGGCGCCTGACCCTGATCCGCGTCATCAGCGGATCGTCCACCTTTTCGACTCTGCACGGTCCTAGCTTTCGTGTTGGCATGCCCCAGCTCGCTGTCGAGTGGAGCTTGAGCGCCGGCGAAATCGCCATGGCTGGTAAGTGTTCCCGGTGCTGAGGCGCCGCTCGGTGCGTTCGTGACCATTGATCCGGATGCGCAGTCGTACCCAATTGGCGCAGGCGTGCCGAATGCGAGGGTCCATGACAGGCGCGGAGTGGATTCTCCGATGCCAAGGACGTTGGTCCCGAGTTGTTCGAAGCGGACAGGGGATGGCCGGGAGACCGGGTGGGTGAGGATCATCCCTTCAGGCCACCTTCGGTGAGTCCGGCTAGCACACGGCGCTGGGCGATCAGGTATACGATGACCAGCGGCAGGCTGGTCATGACCACGTGTGCGAAGACCAAGTTCCAGTTCAGGGACGTGGTGGAAGCCGATGCGAAGGCGTAGAGCGTGAGTGGCAAGGTCGCGTTCGCGGAGGTTTTCAGGAGCAGCAATGCGTAGAAGAAGTCATTCCACACACCAATGATCAGCAGGACCGCGCCGACGAACAGTGTAGGCCGCAGCAGCGGGAGCATGATGGAGAAGAAGATGCGAGTGCGGTGCGCGCCATCGATTGCTGCTGCCTCTTCGAGTTCTAGCGGCAGGCCCCGG
This sequence comes from Arthrobacter sp. Soil_C_49, assembly GCF_057656635.1. NCBI lineage: Bacteria > Bacillati > Actinomycetota > Actinomycetes > Micrococcales > Micrococcaceae > Arthrobacter > Arthrobacter sp. Soil_C_49. The sequence goes on along the minus strand of NZ_JBDGJZ010000007.1, from coordinate 57,259 downwards.
ACAAAGCCTGTGGTCAGAAAAACGATCAGCCCAAGCCTGGTTCCCATCATCATCAGTGCATACCCGGCGACAGAGCCATCAAGGTTGAGCGTTGTCAGCAGGTAGACCGTGGGGATGACTGCGGGCGGAATCAGGATGGACAGGGCAGTCAGGTAGAAGAAGAACTGGAACGACTTTTTGGTGCTGCGCGCGTAGGCCCAGGCTGCCATTGCCCCGAAAAGGAGCACGACGATGATCGTGGGGATCGCGATGAGGGCACTGTTTTTCAACCCGGTGAGGTAATTGCCGGTGACGAAAACCGCCCGGTAGTTCTCAAGGAGCGACCACTGCTCAGGCAGGCCCAGTGAAAGCTCGGCGGCTTCACCAACAGTCTTGAATGAATTGACGACCATCAGCCAGACGGGAATGACGGCCCAGGGAAGGGCAAAGAGCGCGATGGCTGCATATTTCAGGACCGTCAGCGGACGACGCCAGGAGCGTCCCGTCGGTTGCCGTTTCCTGTTATGTATGCGGCCAGCGGTGGAGCCGGGGACCACGATGGTTTCGGGGGTGCTCATGATGCGACCTCTCGCTTTCGAAGCCAGGCGACCAGCGGTACGGCGAAGACCACAACGAGGATGGTGACGGTGAGGCTCAGGGCGCTGGCTGTTCCGAAATAGGACTGGCCGAATTGCTGCTGCATAGCAACGTTGAGCACCCTGGTCGCGACACCGGGCCCGCCTGCGGTGGTCGATGCGATGATGTCGAACGCGCTGAGCGCGCCGATAAGAGTGGTGACCACATTGAAGGTGAACGCGGGGGCCAGCAGCGGGAAGTTGACACGCCAGAACCGGGCCCAGGCATTTGCCCCATCGAGCGCGGCAGCTTCGTTCAGCGACCGGGGAATGCTGTTGAGCCCTGCAATGTAAACGAGTGTGGCAATGCCGGACCATTTCCATGCGTCGACGAATGCCACCGTGACCAGTGCCCAGACCGGATCACCCAGCCAGGCGAAGTCAAAGCCGGGGGCGAAGATTCCGATGAACCCGTTCAGCACACCATTGGGGGCAACGATGGCCCGCCAGATATAACCGGCAGCCAGCGGGGAGATCAGCACCGGGAGGAAGAACAGCGACCGGAAGAAGCTGTTGAGCCGGGTGGTGTCCCTCAGCGCCGTGGCCAGGGTGAGCGCCACGACATTCTGCACGACCATCGCGATGATGGCGTAAATCAGCGTTACGAGGACTGCCGGGCCGAGGATGCCAGCTTCCCAGAGCAGTTTCCAGTTGTCGACCCCGATGAACTTGATGTCGGTCGAGTAGCCGCTCCAGGAGGAGAACGCGAACGGGATGTTCAGTAGGAACGGAACGATGAAGAAGACGGTGACGAGGACGATTGATGGCAGGGCGAACCAGAGCCAACTGGAACGCCAGCTCCGGGGGGCGGCCCCCCGGCGTGCACCTGCACGCCGGGGAGCATTCTTAGCATTCGCAGCCTGGGTGGTGTCAATTACCACCCGGGCACTCCTGCAGCTTTGGAAGCCTGCTCGACCTGAGTCTGCATCGTGGCTGCGGCGTCTTTCGGAGATGTCTGACCGGCCAGCAGCTTCGAGGTCTCGGTTGCGAAGGCAGTGAATCCGGCAATGTTGGAGTTGAATGCCACCACTGAATCGTTCCGGTACGCGGACTGGAAGCTCAACTGCAGTTCGGTAAAGCCTTCAGGGGTTTTAGCCGTATCAATCAGGGGGTATGCCTTGGCGGAGTCAATGAGTTTCTGGTATCCGGCGCCGGTGGTGTACTCAATGAACTTCCGCGCGGCTGCTTCCTTTTCCGAATCTCCTGTCTTCGGCGCGTAGTAGGTCCCCAATGGTCCACCAGCCCAGCCGCCAATCGGGGCCTTGGCAGAGACCGGGACGAAGCCTACGGTCTTGGCGAGGAGTTCGGCATCTCCGCCGGCATCGGCCAGGAGAGCAGCATACGTATCCGAGTGAAGTGCCGTCATGGCGGCGGTGCCGTCGTAGACCGCCCTCAGTCCGTCCTCGAATGTTGCTGACGTGGCGTTGGCATTAAAGCAGCCGTCCGTTCCGAGCGTTTGATACGCCTCCAGGCCCTTCAGGAACGCACCATCTGGATCGGTGAGCTTGTCCTTGTTCTCGCTGACCGCAGCCCCATACTCGTTGCCCTTGTTGGCCTCGGAGACGTACATCATTGGAAGAACCTGCGTCGGCCAGACGCTGCCTCCGGACTCCCAAATCGGTGCAACACCGGTTGGCTTCAGTTTCGTGCACAGCGACGTGAGATCGCTGAACGTCTTGGGTGCTTCAATCCCGTTATCGGCCAGGACTTTCTTGTTGTAGAACATCCCGAAAACTGTCGGGAAGCCGGTCATCGCCCCGTAGACCCTGCCGTCGACAGTGCCCATTGACTCGTAGATATCTCCCGAGTGCTTCACGAACTCCATGTCAGTGAGATCCTGCATGGTGGCCTTGGGGTTCAACGGCAGCATCGCGGCAAGGGTGGGGTGCCACTCCATGAGGTCAGGACGGTCGCCGGTGGCGAACTTTGTCAGGACGGTGGACTCAAACGCGTCCGCCGGAATGCCGGTGAGTTCGATCTTGATGCCGGTCTCGGCTTCGAAATCCTTGTAGAGCTGAAGGATTGCCGGTGAATCGGCCGTGTTGTTCCACATCGTCAAGGTGGTTGCGTTGCCGCTACCACCTTCTGGGGCAGAACAGCCGGAGACTACTGTCGCAGCTGCCAGGCCGATGGCCAAGGCCGCAAGAAGGCGGGGTGATTTCATGGGACGCTCCATTGGGATCCATTGGGTTTGGGATGAAAAAACATCAGCTAGACGGTTCTCAGAAAGAATCGCTTAATCGAGTCACTGACTCGTTTCAGCAGTTTACGGCCGGGGCGTTGCGCGGTCAATTATTGCCCAGGTTGCCCACTCAGATTCGGCCGCACAAAGGAGAGCTTCCGACGGCCTCGACGCTGGGTTCGTCCTGAACTGCACGGCTGGTCCTGGCGGTGCACCCATGGCTGCCATCACCGCCATTGTTACCTGACTGGTGAGGTAAGCGAAGGGGTTTTATGGCTACCCATCTGCGGCAGTGGGAGCTGCTGGCTGCGAGGAGGGGGGACAACGGGGCTGGCCTTTACGAGCGCCTCGGGAGGCTTTTCTGGCGTCACTGCAAACAGGTAGTCCAGTTCGTCAGGAAGCACCTTGAGACCCGCTTCTGCGCTGCGTGGCGTGTTGCATGACCGGCACTGGAAACAAACACTGTTCATTCAAGATGCTGACGATGGCTGTCTACCCGTACCGGTGAAGCCGAGTATCGGTGACGGTCGACAAGTGAAACCTTGCGACGGCCCGCGAAATGGCTCACTTTTGGACCCTCGCTGACACCGGGCTTGTTTCTCAGCGAGGGTTCAGCGGGTCAGCGGCGGTGGGTCACTGTACTGGCACCCCTATGCCCGGTGATGAGCTATCGGCGGAACGACGACCGTGGGCCAACGGTGAGGTCAGCCACTGGATCATGCGGTGGATGCTGCGCTGGGCACCGGTTGTTGTCGGTTCGCTCAGGTGTCCGTGCACTGTGCCATCTTCCCTGACCGCCAATAAGTCGACGCCCGCAGTGGCGAGTTCGTCGGCAAACGCGTCACCGGATGCGCGGATTGTGTCAACATCGGAATTGAGAATGAACGTGGGTGGAAACCCGGAAAGATCATGCCCGCCAGGGAACGCGTGAGGGTCCTCCAACTGCTGGGGATCTCCATTTACGTAGTTGAGGGTCAGGCCCTCCACGACCTGCGGCGTGAGAGGAATGCCAGGGCCCGGGTTCATTGCGGCGAGCTTGGTTGCCAGTTCGCTGCTGAACTGAGGCAATTTCGGGTGCAGGAGCGGGTAGGCGAGCAGCAGCCTGGAGGGCATGGTGAGACCCTGATCGCGCAGACGATGAGTCAACCCTGCAGTGAGGGTTCCCCCTGCGCTTGCCCCGCCCAATGCCCAGCCGGCGGGACTCTGCGAGTGAAGTTCTGTGTTTGCCCAAGCGAGAACAGCCTCGATTTCGTTGATCGCTACGGGGTAGTAGGAGTTTCCGACCCCGGGTTCGGCGCCAAGGTTTATGGCCCACTGTGGAACCGGGGCGAGTCGGTAGTCGACAGCGACGACAGTGATCCCGGCCTCCGCCAAGCTGGTGGCGACCCAATCGCTTTCGGCCGTGTCGAGGTCGCCGTAGACGTACGCTCCGCCGTGGCACCACACCAGGCCGACCGGCTCGGACAGGGACGCAGATGGCGTGTAGATCCGGATCGGAATTTCCCCGTGCGGCCCAGGGAGCCGACGGTTCTCGGTGTGGACTGTGTTGTCTGTCATGGTTGATTACTCTCTGAAGTAATTGGGGAAGGTTCTCAAATCAAGCCTAAGTAGCGAGTATTGAGCGCCCGGTAATTGAGGCCCACCGGCCCGACTGCCCGCACCTCTTAGAACAGCGGCCGGTCGAGGAGGGGCCGCAGGGACGACTTGGCTGCTTTCGCATCACGGCTTTCGCAGGTTCCCGTTTATTGGAGGACTAAAGGCTCAACTTAGCCGACCAGCTGAATCGATTCAGTGAACCATGAAAGGGCCGACGTCGTCAACGACGAAAACGGCCAAAACAAACCGCGACGGTCACAGCAAAAAGAACTCACCCCCTTGTCAGTGATGAAAGTTACTGCTAAGTTGCTTAATCGAGTCAGTGACTCGGATCACTACATGAAGCGAGGAGAAATGATTCCTGCTGCACCCCTGATTGCCACGATCGAACGGCAACCCCTCGATCAGGCTGTTCAAGAATTGCTAGGCGGCTCGGCTAAATGGGCGGCCGCCACCGCGGCGGATCGCGCGGGCTTGCTCGGCGACGTTGTTGATGCCATTGATCGGCAGTCTGCACGGTGGGTACGCACCGCCTCAGACATCAAGGGAGTATCGCCGACTTCACCTCTTGTTGGTGAGGAGTGGATTACCGGACCTTATGCGACACTGGCCGGTGCCGGCGCTTTAGCGCACACACTAGCGAAAATTGCCAGCGGAGGTAGTCCGTTGGATTCCATTCAGTTTGGGACGGCTCCCGGAGGCAGGCAGGTTGTTCCGGTGTTCCCTGCCAATCTGCAGCAGCGTGTGCTGCTCCATGGGTTCAGGGCCGAGGTCTGGATGGCCCCCGGGGAAGACGAGGCAGGGATTCGGGCGGGGGCGGGTCTCGCCGCAAAGGGCAATAGGTCCGGCGGGGTGGGACTCGTTCTGGGTGCCGGAAACATCACCTCAATCGCACCGCTCGATGTCCTCTATGAGCTCGTTGCCAATAACCGGGCGGTACTCCTTAAGTTGAATCCGGTCATGTCGGCCATGCTCACTGTCTATCAGGATGCTTTGGACCCTCTGGTGCGTTTCGGGGTAGTCCGCATCGTACAAGGTGATGCGGCCACGGGAGGATACCTGGCGAATCACCCCGGAATCGATCATGTGCACGTGACGGGCAGCTCGGCCACTCACGATGCGATTGTGTTCGGGACGGGTGAGGAGGGCGCCGCTCGGAAGGTTGCGGGAACTCCTTTGCTGGATAAACCGATCACGAGTGAACTTGGGGGCGTTTCCCCGACCATTGTCGTCCCGGGGGCATGGACCAAAAGGGACCTCCGCTTCCAGGCGGAGCATATTGCTACCCAACGCCTGCACAATGCCGGCCACAATTGTGTTGCTACACAGGTGGTCATGATTAGCCGTGATTGGAAGCAGAAGGACGCCTTCCTGCAAGAACTCCACAGGGCCTTCAGGCATTCACCTGCACGGCCAGTGTGGTATCCCGGGAGTACAGAACGTCTCAGCTCCGCGGCCGATGCGTACCCGAATGCCAGCAAGGCGGGACCGACGGGTGAGCACCTCATCGTTGAACTGGCTTCGGTTACTGAGGCAACGCATCTTCTTCAGACGGAATGCTTCGGACCGGTCCTGGGTGTGCTTGAGATTGATGGCACCGGTTCGGAATTCATGACCAAGGCTGTGTCAGTTGCCAACGCAGAACTGACGGGAACCCTGGGGGCCAACATCATCGTCGATCCCAAGGACCGCCGCGCGATGGGCGCGGCCTTCAATGAAGCGGTCGCTGATCTACGGTACGGAACCGTCGCTATTAATGCGTGGACCGGCCTTGGCTTCCTGACTGCGACAGCTTCGTGGGGTGCCTTTCCTGGCCACACGCCCGAGGCGGTCGAGAGCGGCGTCGGTGTTGTACATAACGCGTTGCTGATCGAGAACCCGGAACGCACCGTCGTCACCGGGCCCTTCCGGCCTTTCCCACGATCAATAGTCCATGGCGAACTATCGCTGTTCCCCAAGCCTCCGTGGTTCGTCAGTGCCCGCAGCGCGGCCGAAACCGGCAAACTCTTGGCCGCCTACGCGGCCTCGCCGTCATGGCTGAAAATGCCTCGGATCTTCTGGTCTGCGTTCCGCGCGTGACGCAACCCATCTCCGGCTAAAAACACAGGAAATCTTATGCTCACAACCTCGACCACAGCATCCGACCTAGCGCCCGCTGCCACCAATGACGCAGTACCGGCTTTCCCCTCAGGCACGATGGAGCCCACTTATACGCTGAGCGAACCCCTCGACCCTGACCCCGCAGGCATCTTCACTTCCATCAATGCTGAGGACCGTGCCTACTGGGAACGTGCACGCTCCTTTGTTCAGGACGAAGTACTTCCTGTGATCGATGGTTGCTGGGACCGTTCGGAATACCCGGTACACCTCATCAAACGTTTGGGGGACCTGGACCTGCTGCGCGACGGCGTCGGCATCCCCGGTTTCGAACCCATGAGCAAGATGGCGGCCGGCCTCGTGACCATGGAGGTCAGCCGTGGCGATGGGTCCGTCGCCACCATGATCGGCGTTCAGGGAGGACTGGCCCTGCGCTCCATAGCCGAATGCGGTTCGGAGGAACAGAAGCAGCAATGGCTGCCCGTACTTGCCAGGGGAGAAGAGTTTGCTGCGTTCGCCCTGACCGAACCCGCCCACGGCTCAGATTCCGTTGCGCTGGAAACAACAGCGACAGGGACGCATGACGGATACCTGCTCAACGGTGAGAAGAAATGGATCGGCAACGGCTCGGTCGGCGGCGTCACTGTGGTGTGGGCCAGGGGGGAAGACTCACAGGTCCACGGCTACATTGTGCCCCAGGACTCCCCCGGATATGACGCCACGACGATCGAAGGAAAACTCGCGCTGCGCGCCATCTGGCAGGCGCACATCCGTCTGGAAAACGTCCACGTTCCCCAAGAGAACGTACTCCCGGGCGCCCGCACATTCAAGGACACCGCCCGGGTCCTGCTCGCCACCCGCCTCGGCGTCGCATGGTCCGCCGTCGGCCACGCGACAGCGTGCTACGAGACCGCAGTGCAGTACACCCAGCAACGGATCCAGTTCGGCCGCCCGCTGTCACATTCCCAGATCGTGCAGGAGCGCCTCGCCCGGATGTACACCGAACTCGGGACAATGCAGCTCCTGGTCGTCCAGATGACCCGCCTGGAAGAAGCCGGAACCCTCACCCCCGAACAGGCGTCCATCGCAAAATACACCTGCACGCGCACCGCCAGAAGCATCGCCGCCAACGCCCGGGACCTGCTGGGCGGCAACGGCATCCTGCTGACCAACCGCGTCGCCCGCCACTTCGCAGATATCGAAGCCATCCACACCTACGAGGGCACCGAAACCATGCAGGCCCTCATCATTGGCCGTGCCATCACAGGCGTGTCAGCGTTCGCATGACCTCCGAGACCCACGCCTGCACCCGCATATGGGCGCTCCGGACCGCCCGGCAGGACACCCGCGCAGTTCCCGCCCAACCTGTAGCCGATGCCTTCATTTTGGAGTTGCCATGACCCCGACCGCCGCCACCGCCCAGATGCGCACCTCCGCTGTCAAGGTCGAGGTAACGACACCAACCTTGCCCGGACGTGGCCGGCCCGCCGCGGTCATCAGCTTCGCTCCGGCAAAACCCCAAAGGCCGGTCATCTGGGGTATCCCGGAGCTCGCCGCTCTTGAAGAGGCGCTGGATCGTGTGAATCCCCAGGATGCCGAGGCGCTGATCCTTATCGGTTCGGATACGTCGTTCGGGGCAGGAGCTGACCTTGACGCAGTCCGTGCCGCCATGACCGCATCCGAAGCAGAAGATCTCGCCCGTTATGGATACCGAATCTTCAACAAGGTCTCCACTTCCGCCATCCCCTCATTTGCGCTCATCACCGGAACAGCGCTGGGCGGGGGACTCGAGCTTGCCCTCCACGCCAGCCACCGCCTCGCACGTGCCGATGCAAAAGCCCTCGGGCTTCCCGAAACCAGGCTCGGACTGGTCCCTGGGTGGGGCGGGACGTACCTGCTGCCGCACCTCATAGGCCCATCCACAGCGCTAAAGATTATCGCCCTGGACCCGCTTCGCGGCGGCCGGACACTCACACCGTACGAAGCCCGGGACCTGGGTATCGTGGACGACGTAATCGCCGCGGAGGCATGGGACGAGCGCTGGCCCGCCTGGGTAGCCGAGCGACTGGAGGGTCCAGCCGCCAGGCAGCGCGTTGACTCCGCCGCGGACTGGGCTGTCGCAGTGAAGGAGGCCCGCCAGAAGGCCGACCGATACTTCCACGGCGCAGCACCTGCACCTTTGGCAGCTATCGATCTCGTCGAAGCGGCCGGGAAATCAACCCCGGAAGAGGCCATGGAGGCTGCTGTCAAGGCTTTTGGCAAGGTGACGATCAGCGCTCAGGCCTGCGCTTCGCTCTACGCCCATGAACTGCTCGCCGGAACGACGAAAAGAACCCGCGCTGCGAGCGGCGCAGCGGCACCACGTGTGTTCAAGTCAGCGGCGGTTATCGGTGCAGGGCTCATGGCCGGTCAGCTTGCCTCCCTGATCGCTGCCCAGGCCGGAATCCCTGTCCGATTGACCGACATTAACGAGGAGCGACTGGCTGCGGGGGTCAGCCGCGTGCACGCGGGGTTTACCGCCCAGGCGCGTAAGGGAACGATCACGGCTGCAGAAGCCGAACGGTGGACGTCCCTGATTACAGCGGCCCCGCACCTGTCCGATCTGGCGGAATGCGACTTCATCATCGAAGCAGTCTTCGAAAAACTGGATGTGAAGAGACGCGTCTTCGCCGATCTGGAGGACGTAATCTCCCCGACGGCTGTCCTGGCCACTAATACCAGTTCCCTGTCCATTTCCGAGATCGCATCCGGGCTCCGCCACCCAGAGCGGGTCGTGGGATTCCACGTCTTCAATCCCGTCGGAATCGTCCGATTGGTCGAAATCATCCCGGGCGACGTGACACATCCCGGAACCCTCGATCGTGCCCTGTCATTCGCGGCCGAACTTGACCGCGTCCCGGTCCGGGTCGCTGACAAACCAGGCTTTGCCGTGAACCGACTGCTCACCCGGATGTTCGATGTAATCCTTCATGCGATCGACGCCGGAACTGAACCTGAAGATGCGGATCGGTGCCTGGACAGTCTGGGGCTGCCCATGAGTCCGCTGCGGCTGCTCGATTTTGTTGGGCCCGCGGTCCAGCTCCACGTCTGCGAAACGATGCACGCAGCCTACCCGGAACGCTTCGGAGTCCCGGCCTGGCTCCGGTCAGTGGTCGACCAAGGACTCCTGGGAGTGCTGTCCGCAGATGGCACCCTGACAGGAGAAGCACGCGATCTTCTTATGGCCGTCCGGTCCCGGACCAATCACGAGCAGCCATTGCCGGTGCCCCTCTCGCTGACCGAGAACGTGCTCGACGCCCTCACACAGGAAACGCGAATAATGCTGGACGAGGGGGTCGTGGGCGGCGTCTCTGACATAGATCTCTGCATGATTCTGGGGGCAAACTACCCCCTCTATTTGGGCGGCTTAACCCCGCTGCTGGATTACTCCGGATCCTCCGAACGGGCCGCCGGGACACTCTTCCACCCCTGACGGCAATGCCGGGTCCCCGCCCCCCGCTAAGTTCCCAGTCGAAGATTTAGCCATCCCCTGATGAATCAAAGGAGATCATTATGAAGACCGACCCAACACCCGAGTCCTACGACTACATCATCGTCGGAGCAGGCTCGGCCGGGGCTGCCCTCGCCGGACGGCTCAGCGCATCGGGCCCCCACACGGTGCTTCTGTTGGAGGCAGGCCCGTCGGATAAAAACCAGGCCGTTTCGATTCCCGCAGCCTTTTCCCAGCTGTTCAAATCGGAGCGGGACTGGAATTACGAAACCACGCCGCAGCCCGGACTTGGCGGCCGCACCGTCTACTGGCCCCGGGGTAAGACCCTTGGCGGGAGTTCGTCGATGAACGCCATGATGTGGGTCCGGGGGTTCGCCTCCGACTATGACCGCTGGGCGGAACTTGCCGGAAATGGGTGGTCTTGGGAGTCCCTGCTCCCTATCTTCCGGCGGATCGAGCGGACCATGGACAGCACGGACCCTGACCATGGCACAGCAGGACCCATGAGCGTCGAGCCCCAGCGGCATCCGCGGCCGCACACCGATGCCTTCCTCCGCTCTGTCCAGGCCACGGGGAACCGGATCGAGCCAGCCAACACGCGTCAGCCCGACGGCTTTTCCCAGACCATGGTTACGCAGAAGAAGGGTGCCCGCGCCAGCACCTCGACCGCATACCTGGCACCCGCCGCGCGCCGGTCAAACCTCATAGTCCGGACCGACGCCCTGGCCCGGAAGGTGCTGTTCGAAGGGCGCCGGGCAGTCGCCGTCGACTACCTCAGGGACGGGATACCCGCGACCGTTACCGCGCGGCGTGAAATCGTCCTGTGCGGCGGGGCGGTCAACACCCCCCAGCTGCTCAAGCTTTCCGGGATCGGGGATCCGGAGGAGCTGAAGAAATTCGGGATCGACGTGGTGGCCCCGTCAAGGGAAGTCGGCCTCAACCTCCGCGACCACCTCATCGCGGGTCTGGTACCCGAGGCTATGGGCGGAACCCTGTACACCGCAACCAAAGCCAAGGAAGTTCTGAACTATCTCCTCCGCAGGCGGGGCATGCTCACCTCCAACGTCGCCGAAGCCTACGGTTTTATCCGGTCAGACCCATCGCTGGCCGAACCCGACCTGGAACTTCTCTTTGCCCCGGCCGCCTACGTCGGGGAAGGACTGGTCCCCACACCCGGCCACGGCATTACTCTCGGCACGATCCTGCTGAAACCGCAGAGCCACGGCACGATCACCCTGGCCTCGGCCGACCCGACGGACAAGCCCATCATCGACCCCCGCTACCTGAGCCACCCGGACGATCAGGCAGCATTGCTGTCCGGGCTCGCCACGTGCGAAAAGATTCTTTCCACCGGGCCGCTGCGCGAACTCCTGACCGGCCGCTACCTCGCCCCCGCTGGCGGGGAAGCCATGGCGCCGGGCGAGCGGGACCTGCAGACCATCCTGCGCCACGCCCACACCCTGTACCACCCCACAAGCACCGCCCGAATGGGCCAGGACGAAGGCTCCGTGGTTGACCCCGAACTCCGCGTCCGCGGTGTGGAGGGCCTGCGCATCGCAGACGCATCCGTCATGCCTGAAATCATCCGGGGGCACACCAACGCGCCATCCATCGTGATCGGCGAAAAAGCAGCCGATCTGTTGGCAACTGACTCTTCCCGGCGCGCCGGTGGCACTGCTGCAGCCGGAGCACACCGATGAGCCATGCCATGGAACCCTTGGCTCCAGTCCGAGAATGCCCAACTAGCGGCCACCGACACCTCCGCCACCTGAATGAGAAAGGCCCCCAGTGAGCCACGACCGTACCCCCGTCATCATCGGCGGAGCCCGCACGCCATTTGGCCGCTTCCGTGGGGGCCTGGCCTCCTTCTCCGCCGCCGAACTGGGCGCACACGCCATCCGTGGCGCGCTGAGCTGTTCAGGAGTTCTGCCTGAACAGATCGAAGCCGTGATCATGGGCCAAGTCATCCAGGCGGGCGCCAAACAGGGGCCCGCCCGCCAGGCAAGCCTCGCGGCCGGTATCGGCTGGGACGTCCCCACCGTGACCATTAACAAACTGTGCCTGTCCGGACTGACGGCAGTCATTGACGCGGCCCGCCTGATCAGGGCCGGCGAGGCTGACTTCGTCGTTGCCGGGGGTCAGGAATCCATGACGAACGCCCCGCACCTTGTCCCGGGGTTCCGGGCAGGGATGCCCATGGGAGACGGGTCCCTGATTGACTCGCTGAACCATGACGGGCTCCAGGACCCGGTCAGCGGCAAGCTCATGGGTACCGCAACGGACGAGGGAAACCAGCGCCTGGGCATCTCTCGACAGGAACAGGACGAAACAGCTGCCCGATCCCACCGACTCGCAGATGCCGCACGGACCGGAGGGATCCTCGCCGAGGAGATCGTCCCCGTGGCTGTCCCGCAACGCAAAGGAGCGGCCGTTATTGTCGGCGCTGATGAGGGAATCCGGCCGGACAGCACATTGGATGCCCTCTCCCGGCTCCGTCCAGTGTTCTCCGAGGACGGTTCCGCTACCGTCACAGCAGGTTCTTCATCCCCCCTCTCCGACGGCGCAGCTGCCCTCGTCATCGCCAGTAAGGGCGCCGCGGTAGCGGCCGGACTGACATGGCTTGCCGAAATCCGCTCCCACGGGCAGACAGCCGGCCCGGACGGATCGCTGCATTCACAGCCCTCCCGCGCCATCGAACAAGCCCTCAAACGCGAAGGCATCACCGCAGGGGACCTGGACCTGATCGAAATCAACGAAGCGTTCGCCTCCGTTGTCATCCAGTCAGCCCGGGACCTTGGCATCGACATCGACACCATTAACACCGACGGCGGAGCGATCGCTCTCGGCCACCCGGTCGGAGCTTCCGGGGCCCGGCTGGTCCTCCACCAGGCTTTAGCCCTGGACCGGCGCGGCGGCGGCACAGGCGTTGTCGCGCTGTGCGGCGGCGGCGGCCAGGGCGACGCACTCATCCTCAGCGCTTAACGACCCCAGGGAATAACACCATGATTACCAACAACGAGCAGCCCGGCGGCTTCGGAACGGTATCCGTCGCAGCGATCCTTGCCGAATCAGCCGCACGGTACCCGGACTCCACAGCCCTCATCATCGATCAGGAGACGATCACTTACACGGAGTTGTGGGCGCAGACCCGTGCCTACGCCGGTGCCCTCCGGGCCAGGGGTATCGGCCCGGGGGACCCGGTAGCCGTCCTGATCCCCAACGTCCCCGATTTCGTCCGGGTCTACTACGCCATCCTGGCCCTCGGCGGCGTCGTCGTCCCGGTCCACGCCCTCCTCAAAGCGCACGAAATCGAATATGTCCTAGCCGACAGCGGCGCCAAGGCACTCATTTGCGCGGGCCCCTTGCTGGAACAGGGAGCGCCGGCAGCATCTGAGGCAGGTATCCCCGCCATCACCGTCCTTACCCCGGCAGATCAGGGCCGGCTGCCCCGGCTTGAAGACGAAGCAGCCTCTGCCGAACCCGTCCAGACATACCTGCCCATGCGGCCGGAAGACACTGCGACCATCCTCTATACCTCGGGCACCACCGGTAAGCCCAAAGGTGCGCTCGGGACCCACTTTGCCCTGGTCGAGCAGACCAGCGTCCTGCTCACGGACACCTTCGACCTTAGCCGCGGCGACGTCCTGTTCGGAGGGCTGCCGCTGTTCCATACGTTCGGGCAGACCGCAGTCCTCAATACCGGTCTGCGGGCCGGAGCGTCCATCGTCCTGCTGCCGCGGTTCAGCGGCCAGGCCGCACTGACACTCATGGCCGCCCATGACGTCACGGTCTTCATGGGTGTGCCAAGCATGTACATGGCGCTGCTGGAAACCGCAAAAACACTGGACACCCGTCCCGCCGCCCTGCGCTATGGCATATCCGGGGGAGCAGCCCTGCCCCTTGCCGTGCTGTCTCGGTTCCGCGACGTCTTCGGAGCAGAGATCTACGAAGGGTACGGACTGACCGAAACCTCCCCGGTGGCCGCGTTCAACCATGTGGGGGTACCGCCGCGCGCCGGCACGATCGGTACCGCCATCTGGGGTGTGGACGTGGAGATCGCCCGTCCGGAGGTCACCGAGCGGATAGAACTTTTGCCGGTCGGGGAACTGGGCGAACTCGTCATCCGGGGACACCTGCTCATGAAGGGGTACCTCAACCGGCCAGAGGCCACCGCCGAAGCGATCGTCGATGGCTGGTTCCGGACCGGGGACCTGGGAACCAAAGACAAGGACGGGTACCTGCGGATCCTTGACCGCAAAAAAGACATGATCATCCGAAACGGCTACAACGTCTACCCCAGAGAAGTTGAAGAAGTCCTGGCAAACCACCCTGATATTTCCAGCGCCGCAGTCTACGGGGTTCCGCACGAGGTGCTGGGACAGGAAATTGCGGCCGCCATCGTCCTCAACGAGGGATCAGCCACGACCGCCGATGCCTTGCTCGAGTACGGCAAGCAGCGCTTGGCCGCGTACAAATATCCCCGCCTCATCCAAATCGTCCCGACCCTCCCGCTGGGGCCAAGCGGGAAGGTCCTCAAGCGCGAACTTCAGGCCACCGCCCACCCGGCCGGCCCGGACACCAGCCCCGGCAGAGCGGATCTGCTTACTTCCGCGGCTGAGAGGTAGAGAACACATCACGCTCCGGACTGATGATCCCGACGCCTGCCCCGCAGAGCGCCGCCGTTGAAAAAACACCCGGCATCCGCAAACAGCACCCCTGGTTTGCAGGCGGATGCCGGGTATTGGGTACGACTTTCTACACTGCCATGCCACCGCCGGAGGTCCCTAATGAATTCGTCCCAGACGGATGCCGATACTTCTCGACCACCAGATTCCTGGAACCCGGTCAACGACTGGACCAGCCTCGCTGGCGAGAAGATTGAACTACATGAACGCGGAAGACTCGTTGACCGTGGTCGGGTCGAGGTGACGACGGGTGATGGACAAATCCTCTGGCTGGCACAGGAAGGCGCGGATCCCCGACGTCTCTGGGAGCGCCTACCGGGCCGGTCCGCCAGGATTGTGCCGGAACGGTAAACACCCGGATTTCAGAGCACGCAGCCAGTTTCAAAAGAGGAAACTCCTCTGTCCTCCAAGTTGGGCTCAGGCCGATCCTCGGATAACAAGCTCCAGGGCATCGGTACGGGGCGCTTTGGGTGCTGCTTTGCCGGAAATTCCGTTCTTAACCACTTGGGCCAAATGGGCTGCGACTACGTCAGGTTTCTGGTCAATGGTGGTCAACGCTGGGACGGTGAACTTGGCAAGCGGTTCGTTGTCCACACCGATCACCGCAAGGTCCTCCGGTGCGGAGAGTCCGTCCGCCCGCATGGCTGCGAGGATGGCGGCCGCGAACTCGTCGTTGTAGGCCATGATGGCCGTCACCGGGGCAGTGTGGTTGCGCCAGTGACGGACAGCGTCCGTTGCGGCTTCAAGAGTGAGATCAAATTTGAGCACGTCTGGGTCATCAATCCCAAGTTCCTGGCAGGCTTGGCGGACGCCTGCAACGCGAAGATCCCGGAAGATCTCGAACCTGGAATCGGCCGGTCCCGCATAGCCAAGGCGGCGGTGCCCGCGGGCCGCCAGATGCTGAACCTGAAGAGCGCCAATCAACTCCTGCGGAATCGAGACCGAATTCTGGGTGGAGGACGGGTAGCTCAGGACCGCTGTCGAAAGGAAAATACCGGCCCCGCGGACTTCCTGCTGGTCGGCCTCGTCCACTTGGCCCAGAGCGATCACCGCCGCCGGTGCCACCTCCCGGCAGATCTCGGCCAGCGATTGCCCTTTCCGGATGCGCCGCATCAACAGCGCCAGGCCAAGATTGGCAAGTTCCCCCGTGAGGTCATCAAGGATGAGCGAGAGCACACGGCCCAGCGGCCATTCCGGCATCACCAGGAGAACCGTGTCGTTGTGGCCCCGTCGCAGTGCGCGGGCGGTCGCAAGCGGCGTGTAGCTCAGTTCCTTGACGGCCTGGAGCACCCGTTGGCGGGTTTCCTCCGGAATCGACTGGTGCGGGGTGTCATTGAGAACGTAGCTAACTGTCGTCTTGGATACTTTCGCCGCCCGTGCGACGTCAAGAGCCGTTACGCGGCCACCCTTACTTGCCATCTACGAGGCACTCCTTTGCTTAGATGCCGAGCACTGGGTACTCATCTTCCCCATTGTACTGATTCGGATAAGTATCATTGTGTGCGCCCCGCTGGCCACGCGCTCAGACCTAGGTGCTTGAGAATGGGAAACGGCTGCTGGGGTCACTGGAAGCGTCCGGCTGCCGTGGCCATTGTCAGCGCAGGTGCTTCAGCAGGTGCGCCCGGACGAGGTCAAGGTACTCTGCGATGACATCATCCGCTGTCGACTCCGCTTCGACGAAATTATGGTCGTGGTCGTTGAAGCTGCGGTACGTGACCGGGGCGCCCTGTGCCTTCAGTTGCTCGACGAAGCGGTCGATCTGTGGGGTGAGGCTGTCGTAACCGCCCCCGATGATCAGAAGCGGGGGCGTGTACCGGGCAAGCTGTTCATCGAACGCCGGTGAAGCGAGGGGTTCTTTCCACCGTTCAGCTTCCACGAAGTAGGTCTCCTGCATAAGCCGGATGAGCCACGGGGAGACCAGGGGCTTATCAAGCGTGGAGGTGTATGTCTCGGGTGCGAGCGTCAGGTCCACGACGGGAACGATGCTTACCGCTGCCCTGACGGAGGGCCGTAAAGCCTGGTGGGCTAAATGGAGGGCCGAAAAGACGAGCTTGGCGCCGGCGCTGCCACCGGAAAGGCTGATCCGGGAACTGTCCCAGCCCATTCCATGGCCGGATACCGAAACCCATTTCAGCACGTCGTAGCATTGTTCTTCCGCGACGGGGAAGCGGACTTCCGGGGCGGTGCTGTAGTCGATGTTGACCACAGTTGCGCCGACCTCGGCGGCGATGAATTGGCACAGGTGGTCATCCTGCCGGGGGTTGGTGAGGATGAAGGCACCCCCGTGGATGTTGACGTGAACCGGGGGAGTCCCGTCCAAGGCCAAAGGAGCCCCTGGATGTGCATCGTAGATGTAACAGCGGACGAGGCCGTGGCGTGTCGGTACCTTGACGACCCGGGGTTCGCGTACCGGGACGTCAGTGTAGGCGGCGGACCTGAGTTCGACCCTGGGTGAAAGGAAGCGCTTGAGGACATAGCTGAAGAGCAGGTTCCGGGTCCGGAGCTTCGTGCCGGCGGTCATCGCACAACACCTGTGCTGGCAACAGTCTTCAGGGCGCCGATGACCTCGTCCCGCCAGGCCCGTGCCGTCGGCGAGATCTTGGTGATCACGTTTGAGAAGTGCACCTGGCCCGCCTTAAGCGAGAGCCGGGCTGGTACGCCTGCGGCGACAAGCCGTTCGGCATAGGCGGCGGCGTCGTCCCGCAGGATGTCGTATTCGGCGGCGATAATCAGCGCCGAAGGCAGGCCGTGGAGGTCAGGGGCCAGCAGCGGCGATGCGTACGGGTGCAGCTGGTCATCTGCGGACCGGAGGTAGTTGCGTCGGGCGGCCTCCATATCCCATGTCGACAACGCGTAGCCCGCACCGTACAAGCCGTGGGAGCGGAGCGTGCAGGTCAGATCGAGGGCGGGGACCTCAAGAATCTGAAATGCGATCGAAGGGCCGCCCTCGTCCCGTGCTTTCAGCGCCAGGGCCGCCGCGATATTGCCACCGGCCGAGGCTCCACCGACGGTGATGATATCCGGACGTACACCAACCTCGTCCGCATGTTCCTTCACCCAGAGCAACGAAGCGTACGCGTCCTCCAAAGCGACAGGAAATTTGTGTTCCGGCGCTTTTCGATAGTCCACAGACACAATGACGTGGCCAGCCATCGCGGCTCGCTCACGGCAGGTGATGTCGGTGACCAGTTCAAAAGCCGAACCGCTCGTCCATCCGCCGCCGTGGAAATAGATATGAACCGGTCGGGGTTCGTCTGCGAACGGGCGGTACACGCGCACCCCGACAGTTCCACCCTCGACCGGGATCGCGAAATCTTCAACGCTGAAGACATCAGGCCCGGGCTCGGCAACCGCGGGGAGAATTGCGTCCGTGCTCTCCCGGGCAGCCGCGCGGTGAGCGTCGTAGTCCTCGATGACACGTGGCGTCTCCGGGTAATCCCGCAGCAACGGCTCGAGGATCGGATCCAAGGGCATATCAACCTCTCCTTGTGCGCACCGAAGAATTCTGGCGGGTCAGGCACTGCATGTGCTAATTTTACTTAATCGAGTCACTGACCCGTATCAGTAGCTTACGGCGACCGCCTTGGGTGGTCAACCATTGCGAACGTTGGGCCACCCAGCATGCCGCCAGAAGGAGAACTCTATGATCCATCCACTCGTTTCCTTGCTCACGCTTGAGGAGAAGGCCCGGCTGGTGTCTGGTGCGTCCTTTTGGAAGACGCGATCGGTTGAACGTCTTGGGATTGAAGCCGTCACTCTCACTGACGGGCCGCATGGGGTGCGGATGCAGCCCGAGGCCGCGGACCATCTGGGCATCAACGCGAGTCTGCCCTCCACCTCTTTCCCCACGGCCTCGACGCTGGGTTCGTCCTGGGACCGGAGGCTCATTGAGGAGGTTGGGTGGGCTCTTGGTGCGGAAGCTCGCGAGCTCGGGGTCGATGTCCTGCTCGGGCCTGGTGTCAACATCAAGCGGTCCCCGCTGTGCGGGCGCAACTTTGAATACTTCTCCGAGGACCCGGTCCTCTCGGGGGCGCTGGGTGTTGCGTGGACGCGCGGGGTGCAGGCCCAGGGCGTGGGCGTATCGGTAAAGCACTTCGCGGCCAATAACCAGGAAACCGACCGGATGCGGGTGAGCACCGAGGTCGATGAGAGGACCCTGCGCGAGATCTATCTCCCGGCATTTGAGGCTGTGGTGAAAGAGGCCATGCCGGCAACGGTGATGTGCTCGTACAACCGCATCAATGGAACATATGCCGCACAGAACCGCTGGCTCCTCACGGAGGTACTGCGGGATGACTGGGGCTTCAACGGCTACGTTGTCTCAGACTGGGGTGCCGTCGTCGATCCCGTCGCCGCCGTCAGGGCCGGACTGGATCTGGAAATGCCTTCCTCCGGGGACCGCAGCCCGGTCCTGCTGGCGGACGCCGTGCGCCAAGGAACACTGGACGAATCGCACCTGGACACCGCCGTGTCACGCCTCATCTCGACCCACGACCGTATCCGCGCCTCCCGCGAAGAGGCCAGGCCTGTGGACTTCGATGCGCACCATCAGCTTGCGCGGCGCGCGGCAGCCGAGGGCTCTGTGCTGCTCGCCAACGACCGGCACCTCCTGCCGCTGGATGCCGGCACCGGAGGCCGGATCGCAGTCATTGGGGAGTTCGCGCGCACTCCGCGCTACCAAGGTGCCGGCAGTTCGCACATCAACCCCACCCGTCTGGACGATGCGCTTTCGGCCCTCCGCGGTGCCACAGACAGAGAGATAGTTTTCGAGCCGGGCTTCACCTTCGACGGTGCAGATTCCGCGCTGCAGACAGCAGCCGTCGAAGCAGCGCGCGGCGCCGATGTTGTCATCGCCTTCCTCGGCCTGCCTCCCGAAGAGGAATCCGAGGGTTTTGACCGGAACACCATGGAGTTGCCGGACGCGCAGCTTCACCTCCTCGACGCCCTGCTCGAGGTCAACGCATGTGTCGTTGTCCTGCTCAGCAACGGGGGAGTGGTGTCACTCTCACGGATGGCCGGCCGTGTCCCGGCGATCCTGGAAATGTGGCTTGGCGGCCAGGCCTGTGGCAGTGCCGCCGCGGACCTGCTGTTCGGCCACGCAGCGCCAGGCGGCCGTCTTGCCGAAACCATCCCGTTCAAGCTCAGCGACACCCCCGCTCATACCAACTGGCCAGGCCACGACGGCCGGGTGCTGTACGGCGAGCGGATCTACGTCGGCTACCGCTGGTATGACGCAACCGAGCGGGAAGTCCTCTTTCCCTTCGGGTTCGGGCTCACCTACACAGACTTCGAGTACACCGATCTCGGCGTTAGTGTCCCGGACACATCGGTTGCCGCCGCCACGGTCGAGGTGACGGTGACCAACACCGGCCCCCGGAGCGGATCCGAGGTGGTTCAGCTCTACATCTCCGATCCGGCCTCCGAGATCGACCGGCCACTGCGCGAATTGAAGGGATTCGAAAAAGTGCACCTTGGTCCAGGTGAATCCCGGCGCGTAACCTTCGAGCTGGACGAGAGAGCTTTCGCCTACTGGGGCCGTGGAGGATGGACCGTCAACCCAGGCGAATTCGGCATCGAAATCGGTGCCTCATCCCGGGACATACGCCAGCGCACCCTGGCCACGTTCAATGTGCCGGCCCCGGCCCCCATGCTGCAGCATGATTCGACCTTCCGAGAATGGTCCGCCCACCCTGTGGGCAGTCACGTTGTTCAGACACTCTTGGATGGCCTGGGGGACGCGGCCGCTCCCCTGATGAACCCCGACACCATCAAGCTGATCGAGTCGATGCCGCTGCCGAACCTCCTGTCCATGGCAGGCGGAGCCGACGGACGCGTAGTGGTTGCCCAACTCCTTGAGCAGGTACACGGGTCATCGGACGAACTGCGTCACCAGCCCATCCGCTGACCGAATTTACGGTACTGCCCCACAACAGGGATTGCACTTGGCAGAGGGGATGCGGGTGTCCAGGCCGTCTCTGCAGCAGGCGGCAACACAAAAACCGGCCTGAAGCTGAAGGTCGTCTGGCCGTGTGCTGCTTCTCCCTGACCCCGGCGAAAGGCGTAGGCCACCGAATCCCCCCTAACGGCTTTCGCCGGCAGAAAAGCATTGCTCAACACCCGCAGCACGTATAGACTACTTATTCGACTCACTGATTCGAATCAGCGCTCACCTAAGGGGATGCCATGGCTACTAAGGCCAAACGAGATGTAAGGCGTATATGACAGCAACGCGTCCGTGCCGGCATTGTCAGCCCACCGCCGGCTACCGCTGAGTCTGCCCCCGCCTCATCGCTTATCCCAGAAGAGAAGACATATGAGAGTAGTGCCCTGGTCCGCAACGATGATCGGACCCGACGAGGACTTCGACGGTGCACCGCTGCTGCGCAAACAGTTCTCACTGGCGGACGGTCACGGAGCCACGGAGAGGGCCACCCTCCGCGCAACATCCTTCGGCGTCTTCGAAGCCTTCCTCAACGGCCAGCGGGTAGGGGATGACGTGCTGAGCCCGGGCTGGAGCGCGTACGAATGGCGGCTGCGGTACCGCACCTACGACGTGACCGCACTGCTGCAGCCGACCAACACCGTTGGCGCCGCACTGGGGAACGGCTGGTACCGGGGCAACCTGTCCTGGAACGGCAATTCAGCGTTTTACGGGAACGAGCTTGGCTTCTTCGGGCAGCTGGACATCGAGTTCGAGGACGGCTTCGTTCAGACCGTCAGCACCGATTCGTCGTGGGAATCCGGCCCTTCGGCAACCACCCGGAACGACATCTACAACGGGCAAACCATCGACGCCCGCCGCGCTGATGGCGGATGGGTAAGCCCCGGCTACAACGCGCGGTCCTGGGCGGGAGTCCATCCGTTGGAGTTCGACACGTCTCGGCTCGTGGAGCCGATCGGCCCGCCCGTGGTCCGGAACGACGTGGCCAAACCCGTCAGTATCCACACGTCGCCCAGCGGCAGGACCATCGTGGATTTTGGCCAGAACCTGGTCGGCTGGCTCCGCTTCAGCGTGCAGGGACAACGCGGGGATGTCATTACCCTTCGCCATGCAGAAGTCCTCGAGCACGGCGAACTTGGCGTCCGGCCACTGCGCACCGCACAGGCCACCGACACCCTCGTCCTCTCCGGCGGCCAGGATTTCTTTGAACCCACCTTCACCTTCCACGGCTTCCGCTACGCGGAGGTGACCGGCTGGCCCGGTGACTTGACGGCGGACGCCCTCGAGGCCGTCGTCGTCCATTCAGCCCTGGAACGCACCGGACACTTCGAGTGCTCCAGCGAGCCGGTCAACCAGCTGCACCGGAACATCGTCTGGGGCCTGAAAGGCAACTTCCTCGACCTGCCCACTGACTGCCCGCAGCGCAATGAACGGCTCGGCTGGACCGGGGACATCTCCGTCTTCGCGCCCACGGCCGCGTACCTGTATGACGTCAAGGACTTCCTGCAGGACTGGCTCCAGGACCTGGCGGCCGAGCAGAAAGCCGCTAATGGACTGGTGCCCTTCACCGTGCCGGACATCCTCAAATATGAGGAGCACCCAGAGGAATTTCCCGCCCCGGAATCCACCGCGCTGTGGAGCGAGGCCGCGGTCTGGGTCCCCTGGGCGCTCTGGGAAGCCTACGGCGACAAGGACGTACTGGCACGGCAATACGAATCCATGGCACAACACACCCGGCGCGTCGAGGGCCTGCTCTCCGACACCGGGTTGTGGGACCAGGGCTTCCAGTTCGGGGACTGGCTGGACCCGGATGCCGACCCTGACCAGCCGTGGAACTCAAAGGCCGACAAGGGCGTGGTGGCCACCGCCTGCCTCTACCGCACCGCTCGCATCACAGCCCAAACCGCCTCACTCCTGGGCCACGACGATGATGCCCGCCACTTCGGGGACCTCGCCGGACGCGTCCGTGCCGCGTTCAACGCCCATTACATCGGCCCGGACGGGACCATCCTGAGCGACTGCACCACCGTCTACGCCCTGGCACTTGCCTTCGAGGTCCTCGACGACGAGGAGAAGCGGGCATTTGCCGGGAACCGCCTGGCCGAACTCGTCGCCAGGAACGGCTACCGGGTGTCCACCGGATTTGCCGGAACTCCCTTTATCACCTGGGCGCTCTCCGAATCCGGGCACATCGAGGACGCCTACCGGCTGCTCCTCGAAGAACAGTGCCCGTCCTGGCTCTACCCCGTAGCCATGGGGGCAACCACCGTCTGGGAACGCTGGGACTCGATGCTGCCCGACGGAACGATCAATCCAGGTGAGATGACCAGCTTCAACCACTACGCCCTGGGCGCCGTGGCCGACTGGCTCCACAAAGTTGTCGGCGGCATCCGGCCCCTCGAACCCGGCTACGCCAAGGTCCTGTTCGCACCCCGGCCGGGTCCCGGAATCAGCTGGGCCAAGACCTCCCTCGCCACTGCCCACGGCATCGTGGCAAGCGAATGGCACCTGGCTCCGGAGGGGGAGCTGATACTTACCGTCACGGTACCGGACGGCGTGAGCGCCGACATTGACCTGCGGTCAACACCCACGCAAACCATCCAAGGAGGTACCCACACTTTTACAACAACGGCACCGGTATGGCAGGAAACGACAGGACACACTCCCAGCTATGACGCCGGCGTGCCGTCGGGGACCGGCACCAAACATGAAAGCACCACAAGGAAAGCAGTTCGCTAAGGAGAATCAATGAAGATACCCAGAATGACCCTGCCTGCGCACCTTTTGCGCTGGCCGATCGCGTTCCTGACAGCCTTGCTCGTCGTCGGAGGCGTCGTGACTCCAACTCCCCAGAAGGCTGCAGCTGCCCCGCCTGCCGCAGATTTTGACTTCTACCGTCCACCCAGCCCCCTGCAGAAGGGAGCGCCCGGAAAACTGATCCGGTACGCCGAGGCAAACGCAGCACTGGGCCTTGGGGCTCCTGCGGCGAAAGCCTGGACCGTGATGTACCACTCACGCAACGTACGGCAACAGGATGTGCCCGTAACCGGCACCGTGCTGACACCAACCACCAGCTGGACCGGCGGGGGACCCCGACCGTTCGTGATTCTCACCGTGGGAACTCAGGGACTGGGACAAGACTGCTCGCCTTCGCGGCAGATCGTTGCGGGCACACTGAACGAGGCCGGCAAGATCACCAAGGCATTGCAGAACAACTGGGGAGTCATCGTCACCGACTACGCCGGCTACACCAAGGACGCCACCCCAAGCTACCTGGTTGGCCAGGATATGGCCTACGCCGCCCTCGACGCTGCCCGTACCGCCCGACAACTTCCGGAATCAGGAATTACGCCGGAAACACCCTTCGTCATCTGGGGCTACTCCCAGGGTGGCCGCGCTTCAGGCTGGGCTACCTCCGTCCAGCCAACATACGCGCCCGAACTGAAAGTGCTGGCAGATGCTTCAGGCGGAATCCCTTCCGATCTCAACGCGCTCATCCAGTTCCTCAATGGCGGCGCCGGTGCGTCATTCGCGTTAGCGGCCCTGGTTGGCTTGGAGCAGGCGTACCCGGCAGAAGTGCCCCTGACCCAGTCGCTGAACGAGGAGGGACTCGCCGCAGTGGCCAGCATTAAGCAACTATGCCGGGATGACATGCTCCCCGCCTTCGCTCTTCGAAACCTGGACAGCTACTTCAAGCCAGGCCTGTCCCTTACACAATTCCTGCAACAGCCCAGCGTCACAACAGTCCTAGACCAGAACCAGCTCCAACGGCAAACAGCGCCCAGGGTGCCCGTGTTGCAGTACCACGGACTGGCTGATGAGGTCGTCCCCGTCACCCAAGGCATTGACCTGCATAAGAGCTGGTGTGCCCGCGGCGTGACAACACGGCTAGATATGTACCCTGGTGAACACGTCACCGCCGACAACTCGGCGGAGGCAGTAGCTGCTCAGTGGCTCAAGGACGTTCTTTCGGGTGCCCCAGTCGCCGGGCAATGTTTGCTCTGAGCTGAAGGCGCGGGCAGCCACACGCCCCGTAAGTTCATAGTCATAGGCTGAGCCAGCCTTGCTAAATGGCTCGGGTTCTTGGATCTCACCACGAGATCCAGGAACCCTTTTTGTTAAGGGAATCTGTTTCGGCTTCATGCTCTTATCCCAGCCGCCCTACCTGCGGCATTAGCCATCACCAGCATCCGCAGCAAGTAGTAGATGCACGGCTGCTGGGCCCAACGCACCGGCTGAGGGCTCAGCTCCTACAGTGCCCCGTCACGGCTGTTCGCTATGGTGGCGTTGAGAAGCGCGGACTTCCCTTAACCTGACCCCCGATTGAGCCGGAGCGTCCACCTCCGTCAAGACCCAGGGGCTGGCCACAGGATCCTGCCGAAACCTGCGGACCTCATTCGCATAGAACCGCCCTGCCGATGGGTGGTGCCGCCGACCGTCCGAGCACCTGCAGAGGGAAGGGTCACCCATAAACCGAAGCGCTTAACTTCCCCTTCTCGCCAGGCGATCCGGGCGCCGTTACCGCTCCAAAGGCGACGAGAGACATGCTCAGCTGCTGCGGAGAGTCCCCTCCCGTGGTCCCGCCGCCGAGCCGCCGACCTGCGGCACTCTTCTCCGGACGGGAGGCTGACTCGGGGGCCGCAGACCCGCGGCTGCCGGGGGTTGAGTTGGCCGGGAGTCCTGCGTTCTAGTCTTCCCCTTGCTGCTGCACCAGTCTGGACGAACGGTCCCCGCGAAACAGGAGGCCGCCTGCAGGTGTCGCCTTAAATAGGGCTGGGCGGGCGTCGAAGACGCCCGCCCAGCCCTATTGCAGCACCAATGACGGTTCGTGCGTAGGTGAAAGGTGGATCCGTTCAGCGCGGTGCAGCAGCCACGGCAACTTCCGGATCGTTCTGCGTTTCCACCTCGAACTGGTTGCGTGCCCTATTGCGGAAAGTAAACCACAGCAGCGCCCCTGCAATTGCGGCCGCCAAGGCGAGACCGGCAAAGAACAGGTGTCCGTTCGCCAGCAGCAGCGCCGGTGTCACCGCCTGGACGGGGACGGGAAGCAACCGGGCGAACGCCATAATCGTGCCCTGGGCGCTTGTCCGCAGCAAGGTTGGGAACGACTCCTGCATCCAGACTTTGATAATGGTCTCGAAGGCAAAGCACATCCCGATGTTGCTGAGGAACATGCCGATCGCCAATGTGATGAGGCTGAAGCCGAACGCCGCAATGACGCCGTATCCTGCCACGATCATGACTGCACCAACAGCGAAGAAGGTCATCCGCCAGCGGGTGTCAACAGCCTTCATGAACCAGACGGTTGCGCCGATGCTGAGGACAGTGAGCCCCAGGGCTACGAGGGAGAAGGTCGGCACGTCAACGTTCGCCAGGTTCACCGCGATAAAAGCACCGAATCCCCCGAAGGTGCTCGCCCCAAGAGCCAACAGCGAGTATGAAACGCCCAGAACCACGAGCGGCAGGGCATACGGGGTGCGCAAGAGATCCTTGAACTTGACCCTGTCGGCGCGGATCGTAGTGATGCCCTGTGCCCGCTCGGTCCGGGCCTTGAGCCACAAATCTGACTCGGGAATCCGCAGCCGCAGCAGGAGGACGATTAGGCCGATCACGGCTACCTGGCCGAACAGGATCGTTGCACCCATCCGGCCGATGCCACCGACCGCCACCGAGATCGCCAAGGCCGCGAGGATGCCGACAGTCCAGAGCACGTGGGAAAGGACGACGGTGCCCCCGCGATTCTCGTTGGCAGATGCCTCCGAGACGGTAGCGAGGGCCACGGGAAGATCCGCCCCCACACCAAAGCCGAGGACGATGATCCCGGCGATCAACAGAGCAAATGAATCGGTGAAAGCCATCAGCGAAGCGCCGGCGATAACAAAAAGCATGGTGATTGTGAAAACCGGCCGGCGGCCAAAACGGTCTCCCAAGCGGCCCCCGGTAGCTGCACCGGCTGCCGCAAAGAAGGTCAAAAGCGCGGTCAAAAGCCCAATCTGATCCGCCGTGATGCCAATTGTTTGCTGGTAGATCACCAGGGCCAGACCACTTGAGACGAGAGCAGCGGCATCCAAGTACGATGCCATGCCGCACACAATGGCGATGTACCAAATGTGAGGCGCTTTACGAGCGGTTGTTTGTGACATGATGTCCTCTTCGACGTGGATACTGATTCGTATCAGTGACTCGAATCAGTGAAGCAGATAACTAGCTGGTCGTCAAGGGACATTTCTTAGCAGCGCAAGCTCGGCAGGTATCGGAGTAGGAGAGGCAGTAGGTCCAGATGAATGACCGTCAACAACGGGGTGGGGGGTGGCATTAAGTCAGCAAACGATTACTGCTAGATACTTGCGGCCACTCCTTGGAGCTGTACATATCGATGGGCTCTTCGTTTCCTGGCGGGTTGACCTCGAACAGTTGCCCTCGGCGGAACGGCAGCGGCCACACAAGGGTGCAGCCGCTGCCGGTTGGGATCTGTGAACCGAAGAACTCCAGCCAAGGTGGACTCCGGTAGTGGTGAGCTATTTGAGCTGTTTGGCGAGGTAGGCCTTGGCGATGCTGAGATGCCCTTGGCTCCCAAGGGAGTTCTTTGCAAACTGGGGGTAGGCGTGGTTTGCGAAGGGGATTTCGACTACCTCCACACTGACACCCAGTTCACGTGCCGATTCTGCCCAGTCGTACTGGTCTTCAGGGATGATGAGATCGTCCCGGGTGGGGGTCATCACTAGCGTCTTCGGCGTCTTGGCGCTGAGGTAAGTCGCGGAGTTGGCAGCAGAGTAACGGTCGGGGTACTGTGCCGGGGACCCGCCGGTGAAACTCGTGGCGAAATTTCTGGTGCTGATGCCTGCCACGTCAAAGGGGTTGTCAAAGACGCTTGTAACGTTTACGGCAGGGAAGTCGGTTACGACCGCTGCGGGAACGGGGACCGTGCCGCCGCACGAGGAAACGGCAATGCCTTGCGCCGCGGCGCCTGCGGTATTGATGACCAGGTTGCCGCCAGCGCTCTCCCCCCAGAACGCGAGTCGGTTCAGGTCTGCTCCGATGGAGTCGGCGTGTTCCCTTATCCAGCTCGCGGCGCAGGCAACTTGTGCCGGCGCGCTTTGCCATGTCGGGTTGGCCTGCGTGGCGAGTTCGTATTCAACCGAAACGACGAGATAGCCGTCGTCGGCGAGGCTGCGGAGTTCGGTGCTGAGCGTGTCCGGCTCTCCGGAGATCCAGCCGCCCCCATGAACGAACATGATTGTAGGGGCAGAACCAGTCGCCCCATTGGGCTCGTAGATTGACAGGGAGAGCTGCTCCCCGGAACTGGTCGCATCAAAAGCCTCTGTCCTATCCGGCTTAGCGGCCCCCATCGCAGAAAGCCCGAATGTGGCCGTGAGAAGGTTGACCGAGCCGCCGGCTGTGACGACTGCGACGACTAGGCTTGCGGTAACCACGGCGTGCGCAATAGTGCCAATGCCGCCGAGGACGATAGCAGCTGTTCCGCTGCGCCGCATGCCACCTTGCAGCGCAAAGAGGCCGATGACCACTAGCGCCAGGCTGAGCACCGCCAGTACCGGAGCGACCGTCGGAGCCAGTAGGGCAGCGGCCATGCTGAGCAGTCCCAGCCCCGGCAACAGGGAGGCCAGGCCCGTCACTGCGAGGGTCGTGGCCAGCAGTATCGTCATCGACAAGACTGCCAGCCAGGCAAGCCTTGTCGCGGTTTTCCGTTCCCCAGGTGAACGCTGGGCTGCCTTAGTACTTCCTGGTGTCATTTCTCCGACCATCGTCGTCTCTTTCGTGGGCAGGATACAAGCGTAAGCTTGACCGATACGGTCAATTGTAGACCGAACCGATCAGTGCAGTAAAATTCCAATATGCGCGCGATCCGGAAGTCGAAAGACGAGACCCATGAGGAAATTCTTGATGTGGCCGCCGGCCTCCTCGCCAGTCACGGGATTAGGGGCACGTCAATGCAAACCCTGGCCGCAGCAACTGGATATTCGAAAGCTGCAATGTTTGCCCGCTTTGGAACCAAGGATCTTTTGATCTCGCTCGTAATCGAACACTGCGTGTCCCTTGGTCAGCAGGCGCTGGCCGTCGCCAAAACGGCAGAGACGGGCTCAGAACGCGATCGCCTCGCCGTTGAAGCTTTGACTAATATCGGGCTGGCGCGGCCGGGCTTCATTTCCCTCGTCGTAGCGAGTGTGACGACCCTTCATGACGAGGCACTTGATGTCATGCTCCGCCCCATCGGTGATGCGCTTTTTCAGATGTTCGATTTGCCGACGCCGCCTGCTCCGATGGACGTAGAGCGCGGCCTCTCAGTGACAGGCGCGTTAGCTGCTCTTTCGATCTTGGTCTTGAACTACAACGCATTCACGGATCAAGCCACAGCGCGCCAGCACATCGCCCGGATAGCTGGCGCTCCACTAGCAGCTCCCACCCGCACAGGCTGAATCGACCTAGTCATCAGGACCAACCTGCCACTGACCCTCGCTTCCTCTTGCAACGGCGAGGAAGCCTGATCTAGCCAATGATGGCATTCTTCGTACTGCATCCCACTGGGACCAAAGGATGAGGACGGATATAAAGGGATGCTCGTTCTTCACCGGAGCTGCAGGCGGAGCTGGGCAAGGGCCTGCCTACTCGGCTTGCATGAGTAGGCAGGCCCCAGGGACCCCGTCCAGGCTTCCCGGCGACAGGTGCACGAGCAGGGTCAGCGCGGTTCCTTGCCGAAGCCAGTTATGGCACGACGGGAAGCGTCAGCGTCTGTGTGATGCCGGACGAAACGGTCACGGGCGTGGGCAGGAGACCGCCCCGATAGTTCACGGATCCGCCCGCGACGACGAGCCGGATCTGATGTCCTGGCGCGAACCGATGCACCATCCCTGGCAAAGTCACCTCGACGGGCTCGGCAACATTCGCGATCCGCACAGGACTGACTAGACCGTTGATGAGGGTGGCGGAGCCGTCCGGTGCGACGTCCATGAGCTTGACGAACAGCACAAGCTGACCGTCCGGCCCGGTACCCTGGGTGAGTAGAGCTGACGGAGCGTCAACCTTCAGGGCGGCGCGGGGGATACCCACCACGTCCACTGGGCGGTCCAATTGTGCCGAGGACCAGGCGACGGCGGTCCCCGGAGCGTCAACGTCGGGCGTCGGCGAAATGGGGTACAGCGGCGCAAGCGCGTGGATCGGCTCGATTGATGTCGGCAAGCCCGCTCCGGGTGTGACCAGTGCTTGGACTCCCGGGGCGACCCCAATGGGCGACTCGACCAGATCTCCCGCTCCGGACAGGTACAGCTTCTTGGTCGAGCTAACCACGGGGTAGGACGGTGCGCGGACATAGGCCGGCTCGGCCGAGCCGGTATAGCTGACCCAGTCCCGGAAGTACTCGAACCCGGCTCCCGTGCTCACCTGCTTTCCCTTGAGGTAGTAGTCAAACCAGTTCAGGTACCGCTGCGGCAAATACTCGTTAGCGAAGTCCGGGTTTTCATAATTCAGTTCACCCGGAACGGCTCCCGAGTCGTGGCCCCATTCATGCCAGATCATCTTGACGGGGGTCCCCTGCTGCTTGAGAGCCTCATAGGTAGCGACAGCCTGGTTAAGGTGGAACGGAGTGTCCCGTTGCCCGTGGCTGAGCAGCACCGGCACCTTGATCGTGCCGATGTAGGTCGCGACCGAATCCTTCCGTAGCTCATCAATCTGTTGGGGCGTGAAATGTCCGGTGGTCAATCCTGAGAGGACGGCTTGGCAGAAGTAGTCCTCCAATCCGGGACAGCCCTCCAAGGTCTGGGGATCGATGGGATTCGTGGCCCACGCCTTCGCCTGGAGGGCGAGGAGAGCACTGAGCCAAACGGTTTTTGCCACGCCTGGCGTACTTCCCGTTACGGACGACTGCGTTCCGTCATTGGGTGCAAGCGCCTGGCTGAAATCATTCCACGTGACCATGGGGATGATCGTGTCGAGCCGGTGGTCAACACTTGCCGCGGCAAATTGGATGCCGCCTCCATAGGAACCTCCGAACATACCGACCCGGGGGTCATTCGCCCGCGCGATCCCGTCGTGATCCTTCTTGTCCCGCACGATCACGTCCAGCGGTGGCACTGCGGTACTGTGCGTCGCGTCCGTGTAGGCGATGCCCTCAGCGCCCCCGAGGAAGCTGATCAGTTGGCTCGCCGCTTTTCCGTCGTACTCGCGGTCATCGATGGTGACATTACAACTTGAGCCTCCGAAGCCGAGCCCTGAGTAGCTGAGCACCGCGTATCCCCGCTCAGCAAATCCCTTAGCCAAGCCAGCGGGCTCATCCTTCGTCGCACCCCATCCATGCGTCGTCAGCAAAGCCGGCACACGTTCAACAGGGCTCGCTTCCACGGGCAGGTAAAGGTCCCCTACGATGTCGCACTCAGTTCCGCCGTCCGGGCCCACCGCCACCTTGAAGTGAAGCGTCTGCATGGTGTAGCCACCGGCGGCCTGGGCGGGGGAAGCCGGCAGCCCTCCACCGGTGACCGCAACGAGAGCGGCGGCGACAATGCCACCGACCCGTAGTAGCCCTCGCTTTGCCGGTGGACGAATCTGATCCGCTCCGCCTCGCGTCTTCGATAATTTGCGCATGCAATCTTCCTTGATCTGCTCGCCGCCAAGCGGGTGATTCGATTCACTGAATCGAATCCATTCTCGTTCGGTCACCATAGTCACCGTGGCTTCGCGAAGTCAACGGCATCCTAGGGACCCAGCCCGCCGGATCGGCTCACCAGAGAAGCCAAGGCAGAGGAAGCTGCCCCGCATGGCAGACGTTCTTCACGAGTGCCGGCCCTTGTCAATGCAAGAAGTTACTGCTAACTTACTTAATCGATTCAGTAGCCCGATGATGAAAGGGCGAGGAGGCATTGCCATTTGATAACCAGATGGCCCGGACCCAAGCCGTGGCCCGTTAGTTCAAGGCCATGGAATTTAAGTGGTAGCGATGAATTGATTCAAACCGTGAAAATGGAGACTCGGACCTGAACCTCGCCGGCTGGAACAACTACTCCCTTTTCCTCGGCGGGGACGGGCTGCTGAACGGTTACCTGGAATGCGACGACTTCGACGCAGCCCGGGCGCGCATGGCCCTCGCGGACGTCAACGCCCGCTGGCAGGCGGAAATGGCCAAGCTTTTCGAAGACACGGACCAGGCGCCCGACGAGGGGTTCCAGGTACTCGAGGAAGTCTTCAACCTCGACAGCCAGTTCGAGGCGGCAGAATCCGCTGCAAGCTGACAGTGCAGGCCAGGCACCGTGCGCTCAAGCAGCGGGGCCACACCGGACACTGCAACACCAACCAGACCACAGCAAGACAAGACACCGGAAAGAACCACCATCATGAATGACGTAGCAACGGCGCTGGGCAGGCTCGGGGAGCTTGCCATCGAGGTCCCTTCGTGGGCTTATGGAAATTCGGGTACGCGGTTCAAGGTGTTCGGCACGCCCGGCACCCCGCGCACCGTGCAGGAGAAGCTTGCGGATGCGGCGAAGGTCCACGAGCTGACCGGCCTGGCTCCCACCGTTGCGCTGCACATTCCGTGGGACAAGGTGGATGACTACGCCGCTTTGAAGGAATACGCCGCGGGTCTGGGCGTGGGCCTGGGCACCATCAACTCCAACACCTTCCAGGATGATGAGTACAAGTTCGGTTCGCTGACGTCCTCCAACGAGGCTGTCCGCCGCCGGGCGATCGAGCACCACCTGGACTGCATCGAGATCATGCACGCCACCGGGTCAAAGGACCTGAAGATCTGGCTCGCTGACGGCACGAACTACCCTGGCCAGGACGACATCCGCGGACGCCAGGACCGCCTGGCCGAGTCCCTGCAGGAGATCTACGCCGCCCTGGGGGATGAGCAGCGCCTGGTGCTCGAGTACAAGTTCTTCGAACCGGCTTTCTACCACACCGATGTTCCGGACTGGGGTACCTCCTACGCCCAGACCCTTGCGCTGGGCGAGAAGGCGTTTGTCTGCCTGGACACCGGCCACCACGCCCCGGGCACCAACATCGAGTTCATCGTGATGCAGCTGCTGCGCCTGGGCAAGCTCGGCTCCTTCGACTTCAACTCCCGCTTCTACGCCGATGATGACCTGATCGTTGGCGCGGCGGACCCGTTCCAGCTGTTCCGTATCATGTTTGAGGTGATCCGTGGCGGCGGCTACGGCAAGGATTCCGGCGTCGCGCTGATGCTTGACCAGTGCCACAACCTGGAGGAAAAAATCCCGGGCCAGATCCGCTCGGTCCTGAACGTCCAGGAAATGACCGCCCGCGCCCTGCTGATCGACACCGCAGCCCTGGCCGAAGCCCAGCGCACCGGCGATGTGCTGGCCGCCAACGGCATCTTCAACGATGCCTTCTACACCGATGTCCGCCCGGTCCTGGCCGAGTGGCGTGAATCCCGCGGCCTGCCCGCGGACCCGATGGCCGCGTACAAGGCCAGCGGCTACCAGAAGAAGATCAACGAGGACCGCGTGGGCGGCCAGCAAGCCGGATGGGGCGCCTGAGAGCATGAGCACGAATAAGACTGTTGAAGACCTGATTTCGCGTTCCAACCGCCTGGGCGCGGACAAGCGGAACACCAATTTCGCCGGCGGCAACACCTCCGCGAAGGGCACCGAGAAGGACCCGGTGACGGGTGAGGACGTCCAGCTGTTGTGGGTCAAGGGTTCCGGCGGGGACCTGGGCACGCTGAAGGCGGAGAATCTCGCGGTGCTGCGCCTGGACCGGCTGAACGCGCTGAAGAATGTCTACCCCGGTGTTGAGCGTGAAGACGAGATGGTGGCTGCGTTCGATTACTGTCTGCATGGCAAGGGCGGCGCGGCTCCCTCGATCGACACCGCCATGCACGGCCTGGTGGACGCGGCGCACGTTGACCACCTGCACCCGGATTCCGGCATCGCGATCGCGACTGCGGTGGACGGCGAGGCGCTGACCACCAAGATCTTTGGCAACAAGGTCCTCTGGGTTCCCTGGCGCCGGCCCGGTTTCCAGCTTGGCCTGGACATCGCCGCGATCAAGGACGCCAACCCGCAGGCCATCGGCACCATCCTGGGCGGGCACGGCATCACCGCCTGGGGCGCCACGTCCGAAGAAGCCGAGCAGAACTCGCTGTGGATCATTGAGCAGGCCGAGAAGTACATCAAGGACAACGGCAAAGCCGAGCCCTTCGGACGCAAGCTCCCCGGCTACGCAGCCCTGCCGGAGGCAGAGCGGAAAGCCAAGGCCGCCGCCCTGGCACCCGTGATCCGCGGCCTGGCCTCCACGGACAAGCCGCAGCTGGGGCACTTCAGCGATGACGCCGTCGTCCTGGACTTCCTCGAAGTCGCAGAACACCCGCGCCTGGGCGCCCTGGGCACCTCCTGCCCGGACCACTTCCTGCGCACCAAGGTCAAGCCGCTGATCCTGGACCTGCCCGCCGACGCTTCGGTCGAGGACTCGATCTCACGGCTCACTGAACTCCACACTGCCTACCGCGAGGACTACCAGGCCTACTACGACCGCCACGCAGACGCTGAGTCCCCGGCGCTGCGCGGCGCTGACCCGGCCATCGTGCTGATCCCGGGCGTGGGCATGTTCTCCTACGGCGCGAACAAGCAGACCGCCCGGGTTGCCGGGGAGTTCTACATCAACGCGATCAACGTGATGCGTGGGGCCGAGGCGATTTCCACCTACGCCCCGATCGAGGAATCCGAGAAGTTCCGCATCGAGTACTGGGCACTGGAGGAAGCCAAGCTGGCACGCATGCCCAAGCCCAAGTCCCACGCCACCCGCATCGCCCTGGTCACCGGCGCAGCGTCCGGCATCGGCAAGGCCATCGCCACCCGCCTCGCCGCCGAGGGCGCGTGCGTGGTGATCGCTGACCTGAACCTGGAAAACGCCGAAAAGGTCGCCACGGAGCTCGGCGGCCCGGATGTTGCCATCGGTGTGCAGGCTGACGTCACGGACGAGACCCAGGTCGCGGCCGCCATCGACGCCGCCGTCCTGGCATTCGGCGGCGTGGACCTGGTAGTCAACAACGCCGGCCTGTCCATCTCCAAGCCGCTGCTGGAAACCACCGAAAAGGACTGGGACCTGCAGCACAACGTCATGGCCAAGGGCTCGTTCCTGGTGGCCAAGGCCGCGGCGAAGGTCATGATCGCCCAGGGCCTGGGCGGGGACATCATCTACATCTCTTCGAAGAACTCTGTGTTCGCCGGCCCGAACAACATCGCCTACTCCGCCACCAAGGCAGACCAGGCGCACCAGGTGCGCCTGCTGGCCGCGGAACTGGGTGAGCACGGCATCCGCGTCAACGGCATCAACCCCGACGGCGTGGTCCGCGGCTCCGGCATCTTCGCCGGCGGCTGGGGCGCCAAACGCGCCGCCGTGTACGGGGTGGACGAGGAAAAGCTGGGCGAGTACTACGCCCAGCGGACCCTGCTCAAGCGCGAAGTCCTGCCCGAGCACGTGGCCAACGCCGCCGCGGTCCTCACCAGCAACGAACTGTCCCACACCACCGGCCTGCACATCCCCGTGGACGCCGGAGTGGCCGCAGCCTTCCTCCGATGAGCACCGAACGCACCAACGAAACTGCCCCGGCCCAGGCCGGGGCAGTTTCCGCAGGGCCCTCCAAGGTCTTCGCCGGCAGTGTTTTCGCCGCTGTCGATATCGGCGCCTCCTCCGGCCGGGTCATCCTGGGCCGGGTCACCGCCGACGAAACCGTCGCCGGGACCGGCGGCGGAAACAGCGTCGCGCTGGAAGTGGTGCACCGCTTCCCGAACGGAGTGGTGGAGATCAACGGCGGCCTCCGCTGGGACTTCAACGCCCTCTTCACAGAGGTGCTCACGGGACTTTCGGCGGCGGCCACCGCCGCCGCCTTGCAGGGCGAACAGGTGGCCAGTATCGGCATCGACACCTGGGCCGTGGACTACGGACTGGTCAACGCCGCTGGCGAGCTGACCGCCCAGCCGTTCAGCTACCGGGACGACCGCAGCCGCCCCGCCATCGAGCCCGTCCACCGGAAACTGGACCCCGCGCGCCTGTACGGGACCACGGGCCTGCAGTTCCTGCAGTTCAACACCATCTACCAGCTCGCTGCCGAGCCGGACCTGGACGGTGTGCAGGCGCTCCTGATCCCGGACCTAATCGCATTCCTCCTCACCGGGCAGCGCCGGACGGAGGCCACCAACGCCTCCACCACCGGGCTCTTCGACGCCGTGGCGGGGGAGTGGGCAACAGAATTCCTCACCGCCCTGGGCCTGCGGAAGGACCTGTTTCCGCCGCTGGTCCAGCCCGGCGAAACCGTCGGCACCCTCCTGCCCACCATCGCCTCGCAGGTGGGACTGCCCCAGGGCACCAAGGTGGTGGCCGTCGGCTCGCACGACACCGCCTCGGCCGTCGCCGCTGTCCCGGCACAGGAAGAGGACTTTGCCTACATCTCCTCCGGCACCTGGTCCCTGGTGGGGCTCGAACTCAAGCATCCGGTCCTCACCGAGGCCAGCCGCGAGGCGAACTTCACCAACGAACGCGGCGTGGACGGCACCATCCGCTACCTCCGCAACATGGGCGGCCTCTGGCTGCTGAGCGAATGCCAGCGGAGCTGGGCGCAGGAAGGGTTCCGGCCCGAGCTTCCCGCCCTGCTCACCGCGGCGGCCGCCCTGCCTCCGGGCGGGCCGCAGATCAACGCGGATGACCCCTACTTCATCGCTCCGGACAACATGCCCGAACGTATCCGGGGTGCGGTCCGACGCACCGGAGACGTACTGCCCAACGATCCTGCCGCCATCACCCGCTGCATCATGGACAGCCTCGCCGCCGGCTACGCGAAAGCCATTAGCGCCGCCGGAAACCTCTCCGGCCACACGGTGAAAAAGGTTCACATCGTAGGCGGCGGCTCCCAGAACAAGCTGCTCTGCCAGCTCACCGCCGACGCCACCGGCAAACCCGTCATCGCCGGACCTGTGGAAGCCACAGCCCTGGGCAACGTCCTCGTCCAGGCCCTGGCAGCAGGATCAGTCACCGGTGGGCTCTGCGACCTACGAAAGTTGGTTGCAGCCGGCACCAGACTGGAAACGTACTTGCCCGGCGCAAATCAAACCAGCCGTCGCGCCACGAGTGCTGAATCGAACGGCTTACTGAATCACGGCGTTTGAAACCGGCACTGAAAAGCAACACCGCACCTGGCTCCGGGCCGGTATCCCCACTCACAATGGACGCCGTCCTCACAGCCCTGGACCCGACATGACAGTACAAGAACTTGAATTCTCGTCGCCGTCACCCGCTCCCACGCTTTGAACGCCGATAATTGACGTTTCGCCAACCAATAGGCCGCCCCGTGGGGTCGTGTGGCGATAGTCAACGGCTGCGGGGGAGGCGCTGGGTCCCGCGGGTAGCGGGAGTAGATCTGGTATCCCTCGACTCTCTCCACCATCTGGAGCGGGGATACTCCATCTGCTGAGGTCCGAAGTATGGAATGTCTGGCATAACGGCCACAACCGTTCCTGTTCGAACGACGTCACCGTGACGTCGCACTTCCAGATATTGCCCCAATTTGCGCTGCCAGTCTGGCTGGAAGTGAAGATCCACACGGATTTCCTGTCGTTTCGGTATCGCCGAAAGTACTGGTGGTGAAGCGGTGAGGTGCGAAAACGTTGCGATAGTTGATGAACCGGATGACCATCGGGCGCCTCACCGCAGCTTTAGGGCCAGCAGGATTGCCGGCTAAAGGGATCGCTGCTCTACGCCGTTGTAGGCGCTCAGCGGCCGGATCAGGGAGTTGGATGCGGCCTGTTCCATGATGTGTGCGGTCCAGCCTGTGATGCGGCTGGCAACGAAGATGGGGGTGAACATTTGGGTGTCGAAGCCCATGAGATGGTACGTGGGTCCGGCGGGGTAGTCGAGGTTCGCTTTGATGGCTTTGGCCTCGTCCATCGCGGCCTCCAGCCCGTTGTAGAGTCCCAGCAGTTCGGGCCGGCCGTAGTGGGCGATCATTTTGTCCAGGGCAGCTTTCATCGTGGGTACCCGTGAGTCGCCGTGCTTGTAGACGCGGTGTCCGAAGCCCATGACCTTCTTCTTCTGGGCCAGAGCGTCTTCCATCCAGGCACGGGCGCGGGTGGCGGCTTCTTCGAGGGATTCCTCCGGGCGGATGCCGATTTCATCGAAGGTGTGCATGACGGCTTCGTTGGCGCCGCCGTGAAGGGGACCCTTGAGCGCGCCAATGGCCGCCGTCACGGCTGAATGAAGGTCGGACAACGTTGACGTCACCACTCGAGCCGTGAAGGTGGAGGCGTTGAAGGAGTGCTCGGCGTAAAGGATCATCGAGACGTTGAAGGCCTCGACAACCTCGGGTGCGGCTTCTTCACCGAAGGACATCCACAGGAAGTTAGCGGAGTAGCCAAGGTCAGCGCGGGGCTCCACCAGGTTCTGCCCCCGCCGGCGGCGCTGATCGTAGGCGACGACGGCGGGCATAGCCGCGAACAGGTCGATTGCCTTGGCCATGTTGGCCTCGGGGGTGGAGTCTTCGGCCAGCGGGTGTCGTGCGCCCATAACCGAGGCTGCAGTCCGGCATACGTCCATGGGGTGTGCCGTGAGTGGCAGGGCGTCCACCACTTGTTTCACCGCGGGGTCCAGGGCGCGGCCGGCCCGCTCCTGCTCGGTAAATGCGGCCAGTTCCTCGGGGTTGGGGAGTTCGCCGTTCCAGAGCAGGTAGGCGACTTCCTCGAAGCTGCACCGTGCTGCCAGTTCCTGGACCGGGTACCCCCGGTACAGAAGCGAGTTCGTGTCGGGGTTGACCTTGGAGACGGCGGTGTAGTCCACCACGACGCCGGCGAGGCCCTTTTTGATTTCTGTGTCAGCCATGCTGAACTCCTTCGTTGCAGTTCCTTGTACTAGCGGGTGGGGGGGATCTGGAAGTTGAAGATGCCGGAATCAAATTTGTTGTAGGCCTCGTAGTCCACGAGGTCATAAAGGCGGGCGCGGGTGAGCATTTCGGGCACGCGTACCTGCTGGGTTCCCAGGCTTTTGAGCGTGTCCAGGACCCGTTCAGCAGCTCCCATGGCACTTCGGAGGAGGGTGACGGGGTAGATCACCATGTTCACGCCTACTGACTGGAGCTGGTCCACCGTGAAGAGGTCGCTCTTTCCGAACTCTGTCATGTTGGCCAGGATGGGCACGTCCACGGCGTCGCGGATGGCCTGGAACTCGTCCAGGGTGGCCATCGCCTCGGGGAAGATGGCGTCCGCGCCGGCCTCCACCAGTGCCTTGGCCCGGTCCTGCGCCGCTGCCAGTCCGTCGGTCGCGCGGATGTCGGTGCGGGCCATGATCAGGAAGTTCGGGTCGCGGCGCGCATCCGCGGCCGCACGGATGCGCTTGGTGGCGGTGTCCAGGTCCACCACGTTCTTGCCGTCCAGATGGCCGCAGCGCTTGGGGTTGAACTGGTCCTCGATATGCAGCCCGGCCAGGCCGGCGTTCTCGATCTCCTGGACGGTACGGGCCACGTTCATCGGTTCGCCGAAGCCGGTGTCGGCGTCGACGATGGCGGGCAGGTCCGTCATGCGGGCGATCTGCCCGGCCCGGGTGGCCACCTCGGTGAGGGTGGTCAGGCCGATGTCCGGCAGCCCGAGGTCGTTCGCCAGCACTGCTCCGGAGATGTAGACCCCTGCGAACCCCTTTTCCTCGATGAGCCGGGCCGAGAGCGGGTTGAAGGCGCCGGGGAACTGCTGGACGGTGCCGGATGCCAGGAGCTCCCGGAACCGGAGCCGTTTCTGCTCGGGTGTGGTCTTGGAGTACAGCATCTAGAAGAGCCCCTTCGGTGCAGCACCCAGGTCGATGACGCCGGGGGCGGCGGTGATGTTCAGCTGGTCCAGCTCGCCGGCGGCCAGTTCCGGGAGGCGTTCGACGGCGGACAGGAACCTTTCGATTTCAGCCTCTTCAACGAGACCGGCGGCCAGGGTGCGGAACTTGTTGATGTACTGCTCGCGTCCGAAGGGACGGGCGCCCAGCGGGTGGGCGTCGGCCACGGCAATCTGGTCCGTGATCACGGTGCCGTCCGTCAGGGTGATCTCCACTGAACCGCCGAAGGCTTTCTCCGCGATGTCCAGGGAATGGTAGCGGCGGGTCCACTCGGGATCCTCCTCCGTGCTGACCTTCTGCCACAGGTCCGCAGTGTCCGGTCTTGCTGCCCGGGCAGGGGAGTAGGAGTCCACATGGTGCCAGGCCCCGTCCTGCAGGGCCACCGTGAAGATGTACGGGATGGAGTGGTCCAGCGTCTCCCGGCTGGCCTTGGGATCATACTTCTGGGGGTCGTTGGCGCCGGAGCCGATGACGTAGTGCGTGTGGTGGCTGGTCTTGATGAGGACCGATTTCACGTTGGCCGCGTCCGTGGCTTCGGGGTGCTCACGGCTGAGTTTCCGGGCCAGGTCAATCCAGGCCTGCGCCTGGTACTCGGCGGAATGTTCCTTCGTGTAGGTGTCCAGGATGGCGCGCTTGGCTTCCCCGGCCTCCGGCAGCGGGACCAGATAGGAGGCGTCCGGGCCGTCCAGCATCCAGGCAATGACACCGTCTTCACCTTCGTAGATGGGCACGGGGGACGTCTGTCCGCGCATGGCCCGGTCCGCGGCCTCAACGGCCATCTTCCCCGCAAACGCCGGGGCGTGCGCCTTCCAGGTGGAAATTTCGCCCTTGCGGGACTGCCTCGTTGCGGTCGTGGTGTGCAGCGCCTGGCCGACCGACTGGAAAATGGTCTCGACGTCGAGCCCCAGCAGGGTGCCGATGCCCGCCGCCGCGGAGGGGCCAAGGTGCGCCACGTGGTCGATCTTGTGCTTGTGCAGGCAAATCGCCTTCACCAAATTCACCTGAATCTCATACCCCGTGGCGATCGCCCGAACCAGGTCCCGGCCGGTAGACCCCACATGCTGGCCCACAGCGAGAATCGGCGGAATGTTATCGCCAGGGTGGGAGTAATCGGCAGCCAGGAACGTGTCGTGGTAGTCCAGCTCACGCACCGCCACGCCGTTGGCCCACGCAACCCATTCCGGGGAGACGCGCTCATCGACGCCAAACACCTTCGCGCCCTGGCCTCCGGTGGAAGGCCTGTGGGCGAGGGCTTGGGCACGGGCAGCTACGATCGGGGCGCGGTTAAGAGAGGCGATAGCCACGGAGGCGTTGTCGATGATGCGGTTGATGACCATCTCGGTGACGTCGTCCGTGACGGCGACCGGGTCGGCCGCCACTTCGGCAATTCGGTGGGCCAGCTGGTCCTCGCGGGCGAGGTTTTCCTCGCTTTTGTATACCCGGACGTGGTGTTCCTTAACCATGTGGTTCCTTTCTGGGTGTGGCCTTGAGATAGGGACGGACTGCGGTGCATGCACGGGCAGAGGCAGCTTCTGCGAGGCTCGGCTTGGTGTCTGCTATGGATTCAGCAATCGCCTCATGTTCTGCGGCTGCAGGGTTTTAAGGAGTGGATGTGGCAGTAAAAGCTGAGGCACGTGTTGGGCCGCCACATCAACGTGATGGATTTGCTGATCCCAGCGACTCAGACGCCTCCACGGAGCGCCGGTCTACCCGGCTGCCCGCTAAACGAACGCCGACTTGCCGGTGACAGCCCGAGCTACGATCAATGAATTGATCTCGTAGCTGCCTTCGTAGGTGTAGAGGATTTCGGCGTCGCCGAAGAGTTTGCCCATTTCGTAGTCGCTGCTGATCCCGTTGCCTCCCATGAGTGACCGGCCCATTGCTACAGAGCCGCGGGCCAACCGGGTGGTGGTGGACTTGGCCATAGCTGCCTGGACCATTTCAAACTTGCCCTCTTCCTGGACACGGGCCAGTTGTGCCATCAGTGCCAGCGAGGTGGAAGCGTTGCCCAGGATTTCAGCCAGCTGCTGCGCGATGAGTTGAAAGCGCGCCAGTTCCTTGCCGAACTGTTTTCGCTCCAGGGCGTAGGAACGTGCGATATCAAACGCTGCCAGCTGGATGCCGGCTGCTTGCCAGCCAACCCAGGCGCGGGAATTGCGCAGTAGCGTGTTGGCCTTGGAGAAGTCGGTGGCTCCGGGCAGCAGGTTGGATTCGGGGATGCGGATCTCGTCGAGCACGATGTCGGCGTTTTGCATGATGCGCAGCCCGATTTTGTTGGCAATTTTTGTGGCGGTGTAGCCGGGGCGGTCGGTTTCAACGATGAAGGCTTTGATCTGGTCGTCTGCGGTGTCGCGGGCCCAGACAAGGGCAAAGTCCGCAATGGTTCCGGCACCGATCCAGCGCTTCGCGCCATTAATCACCCATTCGCCACGCTCCAGCCGTGCGGTGGTGGCCAATCCGCCCGCTATGTCTGACCCATGGTCTGGCTCCGTAAGGGCAAAGGCTCCGAGCTGCGTCAGCGCAGTAAGCCCCGGGAGCCAGCGGGACTTCTGCTCCTCAGATCCGAGCGCATCAATCATGCCGACGATCAGCTCGTTGTGGATCCCGACGAGGGCAGAAAGGGATACATCCGCCCGTGCCACTTCCGTATACATAAGGCCTTTAAACAGCCTCGAAGTTCCATCCGTCTCCAAGGCGCCAAGCCCATACTTCCCGAGCTCGGCAAGTAGCCCGAAGGGGAACTCCTCACGGTTCCAGTAGTCGATTGATGCCGCCCGAATCCTTGACTGAAGGAAGTCACGAGTCTCTTGGTAGCGGGACTGCTCCTCAGGGGAAAGCAGGTCAACGATGTACATGAGATCGGCGTCGGGGAAAGGCGGGGCGGCCACGTCGGCCGCGTTCGGTGAACCTGTTATGGCCCCTGTTTTGCCTTCCGGTTTCCCCTCGATAATTTCTTCTGCGAGGTTTTGACCGGTGGCACGTCTATGTGGCTGCACGGGCAAGCATCCCTTCGTAGTGATCCGGTACGAACAGGATCGGCTCTTCCAAACCCTTGGATGTCCTAGTATATTGCATGGTGATAGGGATCACCATCCCACCGAATTTTTCGGCCAAGGCGCCGGGCCTCAACGGCGGCGCCATCCAATTGAGAGGTGCACTATGACAGTCACTGAGGAATTCCGCGCGGCACGCGATCGTCTGCTTGACCTCCGCAAGGATTATGACGCTGCGCGCAGCGAATTCCAGTGGCCTCGCTTTGAGCACTTCAACTTCGCACTGGACTGGTTCGACCAGATTGCGGCAGACCCGGCCAAAGCGGACAACCCCGCCCTTGTCATTGTTGAGCAGGACGGAACTGCCACACGCCGCAGCTTCCGTGACCTGTCCCTTCGCTCAGCCCAGGTGGCCAACTGGTTGCGGGGACAGGGCGTGGGGCGCGGTGACCGCATGATCATCATGCTCGGCAATCAGGTGGAACTGTGGGAACTGATGCTCGCTGGAATCAAGCTCGGTGTCGTCATGATTCCCACCACGACTCTGATGGGGTCCGCGGACCTCAACGACCGGGTGGAGCGCGGCGGGGTGAGCTGGGTCGTGGCCGGCAGTACCAATATCGGGAAGTTCGATGAGGTCGGGGGTGACTACACCCTGATCGAAGTTGGCGGAGATGGCACCGCCGTTAGTCCGCAGGCCCTGCAGTACGTTGAGTCCGCCGGCGCGGGTCAGGACTTCGTCCCGGACGCGCCGACCCGGGCTGATGAAACTCTGCTGCTCTACTTCACCTCCGGTACCACCTCCAGGGCCAAGCTCGTCGAGCACACCCACA
Organism: Arthrobacter sp. Soil_C_49; assembly: GCF_057656635.1. Taxonomy (NCBI): domain Bacteria; kingdom Bacillati; phylum Actinomycetota; class Actinomycetes; order Micrococcales; family Micrococcaceae; genus Arthrobacter; species Arthrobacter sp. Soil_C_49. Next base: position 13,997 of record NZ_JBDGJZ010000007.1, on the reverse strand, counting down.
CTTCATACCCGGTGGGCCATCTGTCCACCATGTTCTGGATTGGGATGGAGCCCGGGGACGTACATCTCAATGTGGCCTCTCCCGGCTGGGCCAAGCACGCTTGGTCAAACGTGTTCACCCCCTGGATCGCTGAGGCATGCGTATTTGTTTACAACTACGAGCGTTTCGATGCCAAGGCGCTCATGGAGCAGATGGACCGTGAATCTGTCACGAGTTTCTGTGCCCCTCCGACAGTCTGGCGCATGCTCATCCAGGCTGACCTGACCCTGCTTAGGAATCCACCCTCCAAGGTGGTCTCCGCTGGCGAACCGTTGAACGCTGAGGTGATCGACCAGGTCCAGCGTGCCTGGGGACAGACCATCCGGGACGGTTTCGGCCAAACCGAAAGTACTGTGCAGATCGCCAACACCCCCGGGCAGCCGATCACGATCGGCGCCATGGGCAAGCCTCTGCCTGGGTACGATGTCGTGCTCGTGGATCCGGCAACCGGCGAGGAGGGATCCGACGGCGAACTCTGCCTGCGTCTTGACCCCCGCCCGGTCGGACTGATGAAGGCGTACTACGGTGATCCTGAAAAGACTGCAGCAGCGTTCCGTGACGGCTACTATCACACCGGCGACATGGCAAGCCGGGACGAGCGCGGCATCATCACCTACGTGGGCCGTGGCGATGACGTTTTCAAGTCCTCGGACTACCGGTTGTCACCGTTCGAACTGGAAAGCGTACTGATCGAGCACCCGGCCGTGGCAGAGGCCGCCGTTGTCCCGTCCCCGGACCCGATTAAGCTGTCCGTACCCAAGGCATTTGTGGTACTTGCCGCTGGCCACGAGGCCAGCCCTGAACTGGCTGAGGACATTCTGCTTTATTGCCGCAACCACCTGGCACCGTTCAAGCGGATCCGCCGACTGGAATTCGCCGAACTGCCGAAAACCATTTCCGGAAAAATCCGGCGCGTGGAGCTGCGGCGCAGTGAAGAACTGCGCCACGGTGGCGGGACGGTTCCGGACGGCCTTCGCAAGGAGTACTCCGAAGCCGACTTTCCGGGCTTGAAAAGCTAGGCTTGAGCCTATGAGATTCAGGATGGGAAGCCGGGGGTGCCGTGGGAACGCCGCTGCCACGTGATCCGATTGCGGACGCCCGGCTGAATTGGGAACGGCACGGCTGGTCCGATGTCGCCGCGCCGATGGCTGCCATCACCGCCATCATGCGCACCCAACAGATCCTGCTGTCCCGGATCGAGGGGGTCTTGAAGCCGTTCGGGCTGACCTTTGCCCGGTACGAACTCCTCGCTTTGTTGAGTTTTGCCCGCAGCGGCGCGCTGCCTATGAACAAAGCCAGCGCGCTGCTGCAGGTGCACCCCACCTCGGTGACGAACGCCGTCGACCGCCTGCAGGACGCGGGCCTGGTAATCCGCTCGCCGCATCCTACCGACGGGCGCACAACTCTGATTGAGCTCACCACGGACGGGCGGACATTGGCCAAGCGGGCGACTGGGGCGCTGAACTCAGAGGTGTTCGCACAGTCTGGATTCGGGGAGGAGGATGTTGACCAGCTGAACCGCATTCTCGGCTCCTTCCGCCGTAATGCCGGCGATTTCAGCGGTTGATCCTGGGCACCCGAAAGCCCGTCCTCCACTAACTTTCCGTCGCAGCGCCGTGAGGTGTGTTCCACGGCACTAGGAGACCCCTCATGCAGCCGAACGCCTATTCCCGTCCGGATGACCGGGAGCTGCTCCGCGCCTCCCTGCGCCTGCTCTCCAACAGGTTCCGGCCCGCGGTGATCTTTGCCGGACTGGGCAACGGCGAATTGCTGCAGTTGACGGAGTTTCTTGGGACGGTCACCTCAAGCCTGGACCAGGTCGTGGTCGTTTCCGGCGCTGGCCTGGGTGGCCGCGTCATAAGAGAGCAGAGGCCGTTCCTCGTCGCGGATTACATCGGTTCCGAAGGCATCACGCACGAATATGATCTCGCCGTACGACGGGAAGGTTTGACCTCGATGGCGGCGGTGCCTGTGATGGTCCAGGGCAGGCCGCGGGCGGTGCTGTATGTCGCGGGCAGGGAAGGCGTCCTGATGGGCGAAATGGCTGTTCGGGAGGCTACGGCGGCCGCTGCGGGTATCTCTGAGGAACTGCGGATTCGGGACGAAGTCGATCTGCGGGTCGCGATGATCGATGCCGCAGCAGTCGAACCTGCCCTGGTACTGGAGCGGAGCTGGCTCGAGCACGTGCGCGAAGCCCACGCTGAGCTGCGGTCGCTGGCCGGCAGGGTGTCTGACCCGCATTTGGCTGAGCAGTTGGAGATTATTGGCAGTCATCTGGCACCGGCTTCCCCTGTCGGCATGGATCAGACAGTCCGGTTGGCCCGTCGTGAACTGGATGTGCTGGCCCACGTGGCGCTTGGGTGTTCTTATCAGGAAACGGCAGAGCGCCTTGGTCTGAAAGCGGTGACGGTGAAGAGCTATTTGCAGAACGCGATGGTGAAGCTGTCGGCGCACAATCGGCTCGAAGCGGTGTCAGTGGCCCGCCGGCTGGGATTGATTCCCTAGGGTGGGGCCGCCGGATTCGTCCGACGGCCCCGCCTATTTGTCTTCGCTGCAGTGGGTTATTGTGTAGGATCAGGAGCCGTGATCGGTGACTCTTCGGCCAGCCGGGGCTTGGTCCCGCTGTTCGGTTCGCCCTTTTCCAGGCCCTGCTTTTCCTTGTTCGGCAGCGCCAGCGTGCAAAGCACACTGAACACGCCGATCCCGGCGAGCAGTAACCCTATCGACCACGCACCGGACGTGCCGGCCAGCTGTGCCGCCACGAGCGGGACAATACCTCCACCGATGACGCCGGCCAGGTTGTAGCCCATTCCGGCGCCTGTGTAGCGGTACCGGGTGTCGAAGAGCTCCGGAAGCAGCGCGCCGGCCGGGCCGTAGGCGATGGCGAAAATGACCAGGGTGCCGGTGAGGCCGAGACCAAACGCGAATACGGTGTTGGCGCTAAGGATCGGGAACAGCACGAGGGACCAGGGTACGGCCAGGATGCACGAGATGGCGATGACCTTTTTCCGGCCGTAGCGGTCGGAGAGCACACCTGAGGCCAGGGTTGCGGCAGCGACAAACAAGGAGGCGACAATGCCGGTGCTCAACACTTCCACCCGGCTCAACTGCATACCTGTGGAGCTGGTGGCGTAGCTGGTGAGGAAGGCGGTGCCAAGGTAGAAAAATGCGAAAAGGAGCGTCAAGGATCCGCCGGCGAGGAGGATTTCGCGCGGTTGGCGCTTAATCGATTCAAGGATCGGCAGCTTGGTGCTGGTATCGGCGTCCTTGGCTGCATTTTTGAAAACTGGGGTTTCCTCGATGCTCAATCGCACCCACAGGCCTACGAGTACGAGCACAGCGCTGAGAATGAACGGGATCCTCCAGCCCAGCGTGATGAAGGCTTCGGACTTGTCCCCCAGTGTCAGGTTGGTGATGAGGAATGTGCCGCTAGCCAAGGCGAAGGCGACGGACGGACCGAGCTGCGGGAAGGACCCGAACAATCCACGCTTTCCCGTGGGGGCGTATTCGGCCACGAGGAGCGTAGCCCCGGCCCATTCACCGCCAACGGCGAGGCCTTGGACGAAGCGCAAAGCGACCAGCAGGATAGGAGCGATCACGCCGATGGTGCTGGCGTCAGGAATGAGACCAATCATCACCGTGGCGATGCCCATCATCAGCAGTGTGGTGATGAGGGTTTTTTTCCGTCCGAGCCGGTCTCCGAAGTGGCCGAAGATTATCGCCCCGATGGGACGGGCAAGGAAGGCGACGGCGAACGTGCCGAAGGAGGCAACGGTGCCGGCCGCGGTGCCGAGGGCTGGAAAGAAGACGACGGGGAAGACCAGGGCGGCGGCGGTGCCGTATATGAAGAAGTCGTAAAACTCAATTGTTGTACCGGCGGCGCTTGCGAAGGCGACCTTGCGCAAAGTTTTGGGGCTGGGTGGCGCTTGCAGTGCTGCGGGCGGAATCCGCGGATTTGAGGTCATGACGATTTCCTTTGAAGTGAGCCTCGGCTGGTATGGGGGTGATGCAGATCACCGTAGCAAAAAGCATGGACGTCCAACTACCTCCGAAAGGAGGTAGTTCTGCGATGGTTCATGCTGCCTGTTCCAATCCCTGCTCAGAGATCCGGCCAAATATTCTGGGGGTCAAATGTTCGCGGCGGCGTGGGTCTGGCGGTACGAAGCGCCACGTCCGCGTGGTGTTGCCTCTATGTTCGGTATGGGACATGGAAGAGCCCATGGTGACTGGCAGCCAACTGGCACAGGAATGTTAGTTGGCGCGTGGGTGCGCGGCGCGGCAAGAATGTGGCGTCAACGCATCCGGTGCCTGCGGCCACGGAGTACTGCCTCGCGGAAGGACTTTCCGCATGCCCGGGCAGGCCGCTTGCAGGAAGTGTTGGAGGTTCCCGTTCAGCGGTGTGTGAAGTCCGGCTGGCGTTTTTCTGCGAAGGCTGACATGCCTTCCTTTTGGTCTTCGGTGGCGAACAGCGAATGGAACAGTCTCCGTTCAAACAGCACCCCCTGGGACAGCCCTGTCTCGAACGCGGCGTTCACTGCTTCCTTGGCCATCATCGCTGCTGGCTTGGATTTGGAGGCAATAACCGCGGCGGTCTGCAGCGCTTCGTTTATCACGTCCGCGGCCGGCACCACTCGTGAGACGAGCCCTGCGCGTTCGGCTTCCTGGGCGTCCATATAGCGCCCCGTTAGGATCATGTCCATCGCCTTGGATTTGCCTACGGCGCGGGTTAGGCGTTGGGAGCCGCCCATGCCGGGAAGCACGCCGAGGTTGATTTCCGGTTGGCCGAATTTGGCGTTGTCCCCGGCGATGATGAAGTCGCACATCATCGCCAGTTCGCAGCCACCACCCAGGGCGAAGCCGGAGACGGCAGCGACCAGGGGGGTCCGGAGCCGCGCGAGGTCTTCCCAGCGACGGAACCAGTCCGCCGCATACATGTCCATGTAGCCCTTTGACTGCATTTCCTTGATGTCTGCCCCCGCAGCGAAAGCCTTGGCAGAGCCGGTGATTACGACCGCGCCTGTCCCCGGGTCAGCATCCATCTGCGCGACTGCCGCGTAAATTTCCTCCATAGTGGCCTCGTTAAGCGCGTTCAGCGCCTCGGGCCGGTTGAGTGTGACGAGCCCAACGCGCTCCCGGCACTCCACCAGTATGTTTGTGTACTGCTCCGCCATGTGTCTGCCTTCGGTTACTGTTGCTCCAGTTGAAATCCGCTGGTCGCTGTTGGTTCTTCGGTTAGAATTTCGAGTTGTCCCGAATGTTGGTGATGATGCCGGAGAAGTCCCGGGCGGCTCCGCCGTCCGTAACGAAGCTTTGGTAGATTTCGGATGCGAGCGGACCCAGCTTGGAGGCAACGCCGGTACTCTCGATTGCGTTCAGTGCCAGCTTCAGGTCCTTCGCCATCAGGGCCCCGGCGAAACCGGGCTGATAGTCGCGGTTGGCGGGGCTTGCCGGCACTGGTCCCGGCACGGGACAATTTGTGGTCAGCGCCCAGCACTGACCCGAGGCGGCAGAGGCGACGTCGAACAGCGACTGATGGGTCAGGCCCAGCTTTTCCCCCAGGACAAAGGCTTCGCTGACGGCGATCATCGAGATGCCGAGAATCATGTTGTTGCAGATCTTCGCGGCCTGACCTGCACCGTTTTCCCCGCAACGAACAACGCGCTTGCCCATGACCTCCAGCAGCGGCTTGACCGCCTCGAAGTCCTCGGAACGTGCCCCGACCATGAATGTCAGAGTGCCCGCCTCAGCACCTATGACGCCGCCGGAAACGGGGGCGTCCAAGGCCCGGTGGCCGGCGGCTACGGCAAGTTCGGCAGCTTCCCTGGCTTCATCTACGTTGATGGTAGAGCAGTCCAGGAAGAGGGTGCCCGGTGCGGCGGTCGCGAGCAGGCCCGGCTGGCCGTCGGTGCCTCGGTATGCATCGAGCAGGTGTTTGCCGCTGGGCAACATCGTGAGGACTATGGCGGCGTCAGCCACAGCATTGGTGGCGCTGTCCGCGGTGGCTATACCGTGCGCTTGAGCAGTTTCAAGTGCGGCTGGCATGACATCGAAGCCGGTCACGGTGTAGCCGGCTTTCACAAGGTTGATAGCCATCGGTCCGCCCATGTGACCCAGGCCCAGGAAGGCTACCGGGGCGGTCCGCGTGGGTTGATTCAGCTCTGAAGTTGCTGTTTCAGACATTATTTCGCTCCTTTGCAAGCAGCAGTTCACGGTCACCCAGGGAGGCAAAGTAGGCATCGACGTCGTCGCTACCGACCTCTGCCAATGTGGCGGGCTTCCAGCGCGGGTTGCGGTCCTTATCGACCACCTGGGCCCGGATGCCCTCCCTGAAGTCGGGTCCGGCGAGGAGCCGTAGTCCTACCCGGTATTCCTGCTCCAAGGCTTCTTCCAGGCTTAGCCCCCTGGCCCGGCGCAACGATTCCAGTGCCACTTTCACTGCGGTCGGTGACTTGGCTTCTATTGTCTCGGCAGTCTTAGCTGCTTCCCGTACTGTCTCTCCGTCAACGGCCCGCAGTCGACGCACGATTTCCTCTGCGTCATCGCTGGAGTAGCAGGCGTTGATCCATTCCTGCCGTGCGAGTTCGGAGGGCGGGGCCTGCTCGGCGAAGCGGGCGACGGCGGCGTCAGCCGGCTCGCTCTCAAGGGCCTGGGCAAGGTCTGCCAGCTTCGCGGATGGAACGAAGTGGTCTGCGAGCCCCAAGAACAAGGCGTCGGCACCGCTCACATGCGCGCCTGTCAGCGCGGCGTGGGTGCCGAATTCCCCGGGAGCGCGGGAGAGCAGCAGTGTCCCGCCCACGTCGGGCACGAAACCTATGGTGGTTTCGGGCATGCCCATCCGGGTGCGTTCGGTGACAATTCGGACCGAGCCGTGCGCGGAGATACCCACTCCGCCGCCGAGGACCAGCCCATCCATGAAGGCCACATATGGCTTGGGGTAGTTCGAGATGAGGGAGTTCATTTCATATTCCTCAGCCCAGAAGGCAGGTGTTGCCTTACCGCCCTCGAGTATGTCCCGGTAGATAGCGACTATGTCTCCACCTGCGCATAACCCGCGGTCACCGGCACCGCGGACAAGCACGGCAGCAACGGCATCGTCATCAGCCCAGACTCTGAGTTGCGCCAGCATGGCCGAGGCCATTCCCGCGCTGAGCGCATTGACGGCCCGGGGCCGGTTGAGCGTTACGACACCGAGACGGCCGCGCCGTTCGAACAAGACCTCCGCTGATGGGGACTCGATGGAGTGTTCCACCATCGTCAGCTGCCTTCCGGCATCACAAAGCTGGCACCGGTGCGTATCCCGGAGGGCCACCGGGTGGTGACCGTCTTGGTCTTGGTATAGAAGCGGAAGGCGTCGGTACCGTGCTGGTTAAGGTCCCCGAAGCCGGAGGCCTTCCAGCCCCCAAAGGTGTAGTAGGCGATGGGCACAGGGATGGGGACGTTGATGCCGACCATGCCCACCTGGACCCGGCTTGCGAAGTCGCGGGCGGAGTCACCGTCGCGGGTGAAGATTGCCACGCCGTTGCCAAACTCGTGCTCGCTGCATAGACGCAGGGCCTCATCGTAGTCATCGGCCCGGAGCACGCTGAGTACCGGGCCGAAAATCTCTTCCTTGTAAATCGTCATGTCCTTGGTGACGTTGTCGAAAAGGGTGGGCCCGACCCAGAAGCCACCTTCGTAGCCCTCTACCTGGAGGCCGCGGCCGTCTGTCAACAGGGTCGCTCCCTCGTCTACACCGGCCTGAATGTAGCCTTCGATCCGTTCCTTGGCCGAAGCCGCTACAACCGGGCCGAAGTCCGAGTCCTTGGCAAGACTGTGGCCAACCTTGAGTTCAGCGATGCGTTCCTCGAGCTTGGCGACGAGGGCGTCACCGGTGGCTTTACCGACCGGCACAGCCACCGAGATAGCCATACAGCGTTCCCCGGCGGAGCCGAAGCCGGCACCCATCAGGGCATCCGCTGCCATGTCCAGGTCAGCGTCGGGCATGATGACCATGTGGTTTTTGGCTCCGCCGAAGCATTGGGCGCGCTTGCCGTTTGCGGCGGCGGTGGCATAGATGTACTGCGCGATGGGCGTGGAGCCGACAAAGCCGATGGCTTGGACACGAGGATCCTCCAACAGGGCATCCACCGCTTCCTTATCGCCATTGACGACGTTGAAGACGCCGTCAGGCAGGCCGGCCTCGGTAAAGAGTTCGGCCAGGCGCAACGGCACGGACGGGTCCCGTTCGGAGGGTTTGAGTACGAAGGAGTTGCCCGCGGCCAGTGCCGGGCCGGACTTCCACAGGGGGATCATGGCGGGAAAATTGAAGGGCGTGATTCCGGCGACGACGCCGAGCGGCTGGCGGAGCGAGTGGACATCAATGCCAGTCCCGGCGTTGTCCGAGAATTCGCCTTTGAGCAGGTGCGGGGCGCCCGCGGCGAATTCCACGACTTCGATACCGCGCTGGATGTCCCCCTTCGCGTCCAGGAAGGTCTTGCCGTGTTCCGAGGACAACAAGGTAGCGAGTTCATCCAAATTCTGGTTGACCAGGTCAACGAATTTCAGCAGGATTCGCCCTCGGCGCTGAGGGTTCATGGCCGCCCATTCCAGCTGGCCCTTCTCCGCGTTAGAAACAACGTTGCGGACTTCCTCGGTGCTGGCCAGCGGCACCCTAGCCTGGACCTTGCCGGTGCATGGATCGTAGACATCGCTGAAGCGTCCCGAGGTGCCCTGAACGTGCTGTCCGTCAATGTAATGGGATAGCTCTTGAACCATAATGGAATGCTCCTTTGCACCGTGCGATTTTGAAGTCGTAACTCGGCCGCGATGAGCCGCGACAGTTTCTTCCGAACCGAATATACTCGGACTTCCTAGTAAATTCTAGAGCGTTGGGGCTGTTCGGGTCTGCCCAGCGCTTGGGAGACCGACTGGTTGGCGTTGACCGGAGTTCGGTACAGCCCCTTTCGGCCGGTCCGAGCAGCAGCATGCTTGTGCAGATTGCTGGCCCGAGACACGTGGTAACCGCCGTCAGTACGACTGAACACATGTAAGTACCGCCGCTCTAGACCGGAGGGGCGGCCATCACGCAAAAGGAGCACCATGGACCTCAATGGAATTACGGCATTAGTTACCGGGGCCGCATCGGGATTAGGCGCTGCGACCGCTGCCGCCTTGACCGGCGAGGGCGTTTCGGTCCTGGGTATTGATTTGGCTTCATCCATCGAAAAAGCCGCAGAGGTGCACAATGTCCGTTATGTGGCAGCCGATGTCACGGATGAGAGTCAGATCCGCAGCGCCTTGGGCACTATCAGCGCTATCGAGCCGCCGTTACGGCTTGTGGTCAATTGTGCGGGCATCGCTCCGGCTGCGCGCGTTCTCTCTTCGCGGGGGACCCATGACCTGGGAATCTTCCGCAAGACTCTTGAAGTAAACCTCCTGGGGACCTTCAATGTCCTGCGACTTTCCTCGGAGCTGATCTCAAAGCAGGCAGCAGACGAGAACGGGCAACGCGGACTCATTATCAACACGGCATCAGTCGCGGCGTATGAAGGACAAATCGGCCAAATCGCGTATGCGGCCTCAAAGGGCGGCGTCGTCGCCATGACCATACCGGCAGCAAGGGACTTGGCCAGGTCAGGAATCCGCGTCAATACCATTGCCCCCGGAATCGTTGATACGCCGATGCTCGCTTCACTGGGCACAGAGGTCACCAAAGCCCTGGCGCAAAACATCCCCTTCCCTAAGCGCTTGGCACAGCCCAACGAATACGCACAGCTCGTGATTATGCTCGCTGAGCATGACTACCTAAATGGCGAGACGATACGCATGGATGGTGCCCTTCGCATGGCGCCGCAGTGACCGCAGCAGACGGAGCCCTAAAAAGGAAGTAGGCGTGTTCAGCGCGCCTATGTAGGCCCGGCAGATCACGGCGAAAGTCCTCAGCGCTTTGGCTGAAGAAGTCGGTTTGATCTTGGCTGAAGGAGTAGTGGACAGTCCTGCAGAGATTGATCTCTGCATTATCCTTGGCGCCAACTTCCCTCAGCATCAAGGCGGCCTTACGCCGCTGCTTGACCTGACGGGCGCATCACAAAAAGCGTGGGGAAAGAATTTTCATCCCACACTCAGCTTCAGGGAAGAGCCCGAAACTGACGCCGCCCAGATGCTGACCTTCACAACCTAACTTCTGACAAACCCTCTCTAAGGAACACTACCCAATGGTGGACTACGACATTACTGAAGCACTCGACACGGACTACTATTCCGCACTGGCAGACATGCCCGAAGCGGACCGCGCGGCCTGGGCCCGGGCCCGGAGCTTTGTCGAGCAAAATGCGGCACAAATGAACGACTACTGGGAACGCGGCGAATTTCCGGCCCATCTGGTCAAAGTGATGGGGGAGATGAATCTACTCTCGGACGGCCTCGAAATAGATGGCGTTGAGCCCTTGTCGCCGCTGGCGGCGGGCCTGGTCAACATGGAGGTCTCGCGGGGCGATGGTTCTTTGGGCACTATCATTGCGGTTCAAGGTGGACTGACGATGCGGTCAATAGCCCTTTACGGTTCCCCTGAGCAGCGCCGCACGTGGCTGGGCCCGCTGGCCCGCGGTGAAAAGCTTGGCGCTTTTGCCCTCACTGAGCCGGCGCACGGGTCCGACTCCGTCGCGCTGGAGACGAGCGCCAGGCGTGAGGGGGACGAGTATGTACTCAACGGTGAGAAGAAGTGGATTGGCAATGGCTGCGGGGGAGACATAACGGTCGTCTGGGCCCGCGACGAAGCGGAAAACGTCCGAGGCTTTCTGGTCGAACAGGACCGGGAGGGTTATGAAGCCGAACCAATTCAGGGGAAAGCCTCCCTCCGAGCCATGCATCAAGCCCGCATCCGCCTCAACAACGTCCGCATTCCAGCCGCAAACGTCCTTCCCGGCACCCAAACCTTCAAGGACACCTCCAAGGTGCTGGTCGCCACCCGACTGGGCGTAGCCTGGTCCGCCCTGGGCCACGCCACAGCGGTATATGAAGCCGCACTGAACTACGCCACACAGCGGACGCAGTTCGGCAAGCCGCTCGCCAAATTCCAGCTGGTTCAGGACCGACTCGCGTACATGCTAGCTGAACTGACCAGCATGCAGTTGCACTGCGTTCACCTTGCGGCACTGGATGCTGCCGGCCAGTTGCAACCCACCCAGGCCTCGATGGCGAAATACCACAACACCCGCAAGGCCCGGGAACTGGCATCCATCGCCCGGGACATGCTGGGCGGAAATGGAATCCTGCTCGAAAACCACGTCATCCGCCACCTGCTGGACATCGAATCCATTCACACCTACGAAGGCACCCAAAGTATCCAGGCTCTACTCATCGGGCGCGACATCACCGGGCAAAGCGCCTTCGCTTAAGGACTCATCATGACCACAACTGATTTCGCCAACGACACACCCCTGAGCCCACTGCGGTTCCTGCAGCGCTCGGCCGAAGTATTCGGGCACAAAACGGCAATAATCCACGGCACCCGCTCCTACAGCTACCAGCAGTTCGCGACCGAAACCCAGCGCCTCGCCAAGGTGATCAAAAGCCGCATCCGGCCCGGAGACCGCGTCGCGTTCCTAAGCCCTAATGTCCCCGAACTGCTCATCGCCCATTTCGCAGTCCCGCTAGCCGGCGGGGTCCTCGTGGCACTAAACACGCGCCTCACCGCCAGGGAACTGCAGTACATACTGGAGCATTCCGAGTCCAGGCTGCTGTTTGTTGATTCCGAACTGCTGGGCTCAGTGGAAGGAATAGATCGGGAGCAGCTGGCTCAGCTGCAGGACATCATTGAAATCCCGGACAGCACCAACACCGTGGCCAAGCCCGTCGTTGGCGTGGCCACGCTGCAATACGGCGACTTCATTGCCGACAAGGCATCCGATGACGCTGATCTTCCCTGGCTTGTCCATGACGAACGGGCCCCGATCGCGCTCAACTACACCTCTGGCACTACAGGCAAACCGAAGGGCGTACTCTACTCCCACCGGGGCGCCTACCTCAATGCGCTCGGGGAAACCATCCACAATCAGTTCAACGCGGAGACCCGCTACCTCTGGACCCTGCCGATGTTCCACTGCAACGGCTGGTGCACCACCTGGGCGATCACAGCTGTCGCCGGTGTCCATCTCTGCCTGCGTGCGGTACGCCCGGAGAGCGTCTGGAGTGCCATTGATACCCAAGGTGTAACCCATCTCTGTGGTGCACCCACAGTCTGCAGTGTGATCGCTGATGCGCCGCAGGCCCACAAACTGGAACGACCCCTGCAAGTCACGACCGCCGGTTCCCCTCCATCACCTGCCATCATTTCGGCCATGGAATCCTTCGGCATCCGCGTGACGCACGTCTACGGCCTCACCGAGGTGTACGGGCCGTACACCATTTGTGAATACCAAACCGAATGGGATGAACTTGCCCCCCAGGACAGGGCCCGCAAGATTTCCCGGCAGGGCGTAGGAATGCTTCAGGCGGAATCGGCTCGCATTGTCGATCCGGACATGATTGACGTCCCTGCCGACGGCAAGACCATGGGTGAAATCGTGCTGCGCGGCAACAACGTCATGATTGGCTACTTCAAGAATGATGAGGCAACGGCCGAAGCCTTCCGCGGTGGCTGGTTCCACACGGGCGACCTCGGGGTGATGCACCCCGACGGTTACATTCAACTGAAGGATCGTGCGAAGGACATCATCATCTCCGGCGGCGAAAACATCTCCACTATCGAGGTGGAGCAGGCAATCTTCAGCCATCCTGACGTGACGGACGTGGCGGTAATCGGCGTCCCGCACGAAAAGTGGGGCGAGCGTCCTGTTGCCTTTGTCGTCCGCAGCACCAACAGCGCGCTGACAGCTGAGGCAATCCGCTCCCACATCAAAGGCCAGATCGCCGGATTCAAAATCCCCGACAAAATCCTGTTCGCAGAGGAACTCCCACATAACTCCACTGGCAAGATACTCAAGGCGGAATTGCGCTCCATTGATATAAGCGAACGCTCTTGAATTGGCAAAAAGGTGGAAAACTCAACGCAGGGGCAGCGATGTGCCTTATCGACCGCGACTGCGCAGGCACGGAAGTAATCCGCTGCTAAGGTACCGGGATGGCATCCATGGCTGACTTTCGCTCCGACGTTGCCGTAGCGGCTCTAGAACTGTTTACCGTGGCGGGCTACGATCCAACCAGCGTGCGCTTCGCGCTCTCGGCGTGGACGGCGACCGGGTGAATACCCGTGGCGGGGCGATCGCACTTGGCCACCCGATCGGAGCCTCCGGAGCCCGTATCGTCGGAACCTTGGCCCGGCAACTGGCCGAACAGGGCCCAGGAACTCTCGGCGCAGCTGGGATCTGCGGCGGGGGCGGGCAAGGGAGCGCCGTCGTACTCCGGTCACTATAGAGGGGCGACCTTCCTACAGTGGAAACAATGGGTGGCTGCTTCTGGGTACTGCCCTGCCCATATAGCGAGGTCAAAGTGTCCTACCGAACCGAGTCGGGGAATCACCAAGATTTTGTGGCAGTCCTCCTGCCGCAGTCAGCAAATGGCGGCTCGGGTCGGTAGGGCCACCGTCGCAACCGTTCGCCTGAGGCGGGAGGAAGGCAACTTCCCCATCTGTTCTTTTGTCATGCATGAGGAGTGCGGTTTTCCGCTTGGCGCTGCCTCAGCAGGGCCCCTGTTACGTGTGGAGGCCATGAGATTATTCGAAAACCGCCATCGCCGGGGCTTGACCAGCTGTCACAGGGGCCTAAAGAAGTGAAGCCCGCTTGCCGAAGGCGGCATTGTCCGCACTTCCGACTGCTGGAATGAGGTAAAAACCACCACGAACAATGGGCGGACCAGCCCTTTTTGCAGGCCCTCCCCCGCCTATTTACTGTTCGCCGATAATGGAGATTCCGTCAACCTGTGGCGCGGGACAAAGTCTGCGGATCACAATTTTCGCCGCGGAACGCAGGACGTTCTGCAAT
>NZ_JBDGJZ010000006.1:0-257123 GCF_057656635.1 Arthrobacter sp. Soil_C_49 | reverse complement strand
CAACTACCCAGACCGAATCGGTCCCTACCTCAACCGATAAAGCAACAGCCCTCTTACACAAACAACTTGACAGGCTCCAGCAGGGGTAGCAACCCCGGCCCGCCCGAGCACCACGACGTTACCGCCGTACTGCCCAGGCCGTTCCCCAATGGCTTCCATAGGTCAACTCTGCCAAAGGGCACCGACAAAAGTGGCTGCAACCGAAGCTATGTGGAAAACTCCGAGGCGCCTGGCAACTGCAACGCATGTCCGGCCCAACGAGTTAGTCAGAAAAGAGTCCAGCCCCAGCCAAAACGCCAGCCGGTTCAACCCCAGCCAGGTGGAACGGCGAGTGGTCAAAAGGCCGGCGGTAAAACACCGCTCGGTTAAAACGCCGCCGGCCGCCGCGTCCCCCAAGGATCGCGACGGCCAGCAAAACCATCTAGTTGTAACACATGAGCGGGTCTGGTCCCTTGTCACAGGGGGAATGCCGCGTCATGAGCAGGCGAATACTTACGGTTTGGACTGCGCGTCACCGCTGGAAGTATCCAGGTTGAGCGTTTCCGGGTGCGTGCTGTGCGCCGGGATGTGGCTGTCGTCAAGGTCAGCGGCCGAGGCAGGAGTGCCTGATGCCGAAGCCGTGCCTGCCGTAGAGGACGTTCCAGTGGTGCCGGCGGTACCCGACGTGCCAAGCCCGCTTGAGGTGCCGGCAGGAGCACCCGCTGTAGTGCCGCCGTCGAACGTTGAAGGCTTGCTATCGCCGGACGAGCCGTCGCGGTGCATTGCGGAACCGATCACGGTGCCTGCACGCCGGGCCGCTTCAGTCAGCTGATCCGCAACCTCGGGGGCCTTTTCCTTGATGGCCTCGGTGGCAACGGTCACCTTGTCCTGGACAGGCTTGCTGTCCCAGATTCCGGCCGCCCGTGCCTTCAGCTTGTCGTAGGCCGCCCGGCCGGAGCGCGAGCCGAGAACGTACCCGGCGGCGATTCCGACGCCCAAAAGAAGTTTGTTTTTCATGATGAACTCCTGCTCCTTGAGAAGGTTTTCAGTTCCGGCCCAGGAGAAACCAAGAGGCCGGGAAAGGGAAAACCGGCCCAGGGATGGTGTCCCCAGGCCGGTTTCCCTGGCTTGCGCTCCGCTTAGCGGCGCGCGCCGCGGTTCGTGACCAGACCGTAGACCAGCAGCACGATGAGTGCGCCGCCGATAGCCAGCAGCCACGTCTGCAGGGAGAAGAACTCCTGCAGTCCGCTGCCGAAGATCATTCCGCCGATCCAGCCGCCGAGGAGTGCTCCAACGACGCCCAGGACGAGGGTGATGACCCAGCCGCCACCCTGCCTGCCCGGGAGGATCGCCTTAGCGATCGCACCAGCAATAAGTCCGAGAATCAGAAATGCAATAAATCCCATTTTTCGTTCCTCTTCCTAAGTAAAGGAGGCCTCCGGATCCCGGAAGCACTTCATCCTTCTGCCTCAATAGTAATCATGCTTACTATCTCTTTGCCAACCCCGAAGATAACAAAAAGCGCAGTTCAGGCCCGTTTCAGTGCCCGGTTACATCGGAATCATTGCCTGCTTCAGGACCCTCGTCGAGGATAGCCAATTCCGCGAGATCCTGCGGATCCAAGGCGAAATCGAAGATGTCCAGGTTCTCCCTCATCCGCTCCGGATTGGCCGTCTTCGGAATCGTTACAAGTCCGTGCTGAATATGCCACCGGAGGACCAGTTGGCCGGGTGTTTTTCCATGTTTTTCGGCCAGTTGGGACAGGATGGGAGCGTCCAGCAAGCTTGCTCCGGATCCACCCAGCGGGCTGTAGGACTCGGTGACGATTCCGTGCTTTTCGTGGAACTCCCGCTCTGCCGTCCGGGTAATGGCCGGGCTGAGCTGGATCTGGTTCACCGCCGGCACCACGCCGGTTTCGGCCATCAGCCGCTCGAGGTGGGCCTGCTTGAAGTTGGAAACACCGATGGAACGCGCCTTGCCCTCCGACTGCAGCCGCTCGAAGGTCTTCCACGTGGACACGTAATCATCGCGCTGGGGGAGCGGCCAATGGATCAGCAGCAGGTCCACGTAGTCCAGCCCCAGCCGCTCCAGCGCGCCGTCCAGCCCCTCAATGGCGCGGTCATTGCCCTGAAACTGCCCGTCCAGCTTGGTGGTGATGAACAGTTCCGCACGGTCCACGCCGCTGGCCCGGACACCGTTCCCCACGCCGCGTTCGTTACCGTACTTCACGGCTGTATCGATGTGCCGGTACCCGGCTTCCACGGCTTGTACGACGGCGGTCGCCGCCTGATCGTCGTCCAGCGGCCAGGTGCCGAGGCCCAGTTGAGGGATGGAGTAACCGTCATTGAGTTTGATCAGCGGTGCAAGTGTCATTTCAACAGTCTCTCCCTTATTGAGGTAAACCTACCCCTCAAACGCCCGCAGAATATTTTCGGCGTTGTACGTCAGTGACACGCGGGCGGTGTCGGACACCTTGTCCGGGCCCTTCTGCTGGCCCAGGAAGTCCACGAAGCGCTTCAGCGCCTGCGCTGCCTTACCGGCGTCGCCCTCCTCAACGGCTCTCGCTGCCTGCTGCACGCTCGCCGTCAACTGGCTGCCCACCGGCCCTGCCACGTCCCCGGACTCCACCAGGTCCTCCAGTACGTGCTGCAGCGCCTTCACGCTTCCGGGCAGCCACGCGGCCCGCAGGGGAACATCGGCGAAGTCCATGTCGGAGGCGAAGTAGAAGTCCGTGTACGCAGGCTGGTTGTAGGCGGTGTTCTGCCGCGCAACCTCCGCACGGTACTGCGGATCATGCATGAGGGTGTAGAGCTTGTGGTTGGTCACCTCGGTGCTGAGGTACATCCGCAGCGCGGAACTGTCAGCCGTCCGCACCAGCAGTTCCTCGCGCCAGTCACCCACCACGTCCGCCACCAGGCTGGGGTTGCCCTTGGTGCCGTTGTTGGTGCGGGTATCAGTGGCAGTGAGGAGCCGGCCGCGCTTCCAGTCATCGATGCTGGGCGTCTGCTCGCCGGAACCGTTAACGATCTGCGTGGTCATGTCCGCGGCCCACCTGATGCTCATGTTGGTTCCGGGAGCGGACGAGGAGAGCTTGTCACCGTCGGCGGACTGCATGCCGATCGCCCAGTTCTCGATGCCCGGAACTGCGGGGTCGACGTCGCCGATCATGCCGCGGCCGGTGTCCTTGCCGGAGTAGGCGCCGAAGAGGACCTCGCCGGTGGCTGCGTCGCGCATGGCGTAGCCATAGGGGGCGTATGTGCCGCCCTCGTGCACGGTGAAGATTTCCTTGCCGGGGCGGGCCGGGTCGATGTCCGTGACGTGCATGGCGTCGCCGTGGCCCAGCCGCGCTTCGTCGCCGGGTGCGGCGCTGCCGGCCGGCAGGGTGTCGAACGAGCTGTACAGCAGGGACCCGTCGTCGTCGATGGTGGCCGAGCCGTAGACGATCTCCTGCTTGCCGTCGCCGTCCACATCAGAGGCACTCAGGGAATGGAAGCCCTGGGTGGTGAGCCTGCCGAACTCCGGATCGGTGCCGTCGCGGCCGTGCGGGCTGTCGTTGAACGGGTTGGTCATAGGGGTCCAGCCGGAATCGATATTCCAGACCGGCGAGAGGTTGGATCCGTCCCAGGTGTAGGCAGCAAGTGTGCTGCGGGTGTAGTAGCCGCGGGCGAAGACCGCCGCCGGCTTTTTGCCGTCCAGGTAGGCGACGCCGGCAAGGAACCGGTCCACACGGTTGCCCGGTTCGATGCGGGCCATGGCGTAATCGCCCCACATCAGTCCGTCGTCGTGCCGGCCCGGCTCGTAGGCAACCGTCTTCAGCTCCTTGCCCGTGGCGCCTTCGAACACCGTGAGGTACTCGGGGCCGGAGACGATAAATCCTTCAAAGGCGCGCAGGTTGTTCCGGGCGCTGCGCGACGGGGCGTAGACGTCCATGAAGTAGTCGGTCAGGGCTTCGGCGTCGGCCTGGGACAGCGGGTACTGGTACTTGGCCGCAATGCCGAAGGCTTCCTCCAGGGTTGCGGGCCAGTGGCCGGCTTTGACCTCCGGGTGCTCGGTCCAGCCCTGGAAGGTCTTCACCATGTGCTGGTAGTAGTCCGCGGCGCTCATCCGGTAGTCGTCCGAGTTTGAGTAGCCCGCGCTGATGTCGGACTTCAGCAGGGAAATGAAGTTCTCCGAGGCAACACTGCCGTCGGCGTTGAAGTTGGTGGACTTGGTCCCCGGGGCGGTCTTCATCATCATCTCGGCGCGGCCGTCGCCGTCGAAATCGTTGACCAGCAGCTGGGTATAGTGTGCGCCCGAGCGGATGTTGACGCCCAGGTCGATCCGGTGGAGCAGTGTCCCGTCAGCTTTATAGGTGTCCACGTAGGTGTTGCCGGTGTAGCCCACCTGGGAGACGTCCTTGGAGTTGTTGGGGTCCCATTTGACGACGAATTCGTACTGGCCATCGCCGTCCACGTCGCCGATGGAGGCATCGTTGGCGGCGTAGGTGTAGGCCTGGCCGGCGGGGGTTACGCCGTCGGCCGGCTTCTTCAGCGGGATGTCCTTGAAGTTGCCGCCCCAGGACGTGGCGGTCGCGCTGAGGTCCACTTCAACGCCGCCGACGACGGCACGCACCTGGTACTCGGACGTTGCGGTTCCAGCAGGGTCCTGGAAATTGGTGCTGTCCGTGACCGTCGCCAGTTTCTGCCCGTCCCGGTAGACGTTGAAGTCCGTGCCGGTGAGGCCGGTGCTTGAGGACCCGGTGGCTTCGTAGCCGAGCAGGCGCCAGCTCAGGAACACTCCTTCTGACGTTTTGGCGGCCACCAGTCCGCGGTCCAGGTGGTCGAGCTGTACGCCGGCGGCACCGGCCTTGGGGGAGGGGCCGACGGCGGTAGCCGGGGCTGCGAGGCAGCCGAAAGTAAGGGCTGCGCCGAGGGCGGCGACGGAGAGAAGGCGCGCGGGTTTATGCCCTGGATTCATCGGTGAATCCTTTCAATTTTAGAACGGGAAAACGCTTCCCCAGTAACGTAGTGGGAGGACTTGGGAGAAAACAAGCCTTGCGCCACCGCCGGAAAGACGGTATGTAGAACGTTGTAGATCCGATCCCTCGAGCGGCCGCGCGTTCGATGAAATCGCAAAAAGCCGCCGTGGAGCCAGCAGGACAGGCTCCACGGCAGGCTGCGATCCAGCGGTCGTTTAGGCGCCCCGGCCCGCCCAGCCGGTCAGTCGGTTGCTCAAAGCCATGAACTGCTGGTCCACCACCTGGAGACCGGGGTTGGCGTCGTGCCACTCCACGATTTCGCGGGCGCCGTCAGCAAACGGGATCGTTGCGCAGTAATCCGGCACCAGGGACTTGATTTTGGTGTTGTCGAAAATGACCGAATGCGAGCGGTCGCCCAGGAGGTTCGGTCCCAGCTCTTCGCTGTGCGCGGCGATGGTCTCCGAGGCTACGTGGACCAGTTCCGGTTCCGGAACCCCCGCTGCCCGGGCAAACAGCTGGTAGATCTGGTTCCAGGGCAGATACTCGTCAGAGGTGATGGTGTAGCTCTCGCCCACCGCCTGCGGAAGGCCCAGCAGCCCGACGAAGGCCTTGGCGAAGTCCCGGCTGTGGGTCAGCGTCCAGAGCGAGGTGCCGTCGCCGTGCACCATGACCGGCAATCCGGCGCGCATGCGGTGGATGTCCGTCCAGCCGCCCACCATCGCAATCTTGGTGCGGTCATAGGTATGGGAAGGGCGAACCACGGTCAGCGGGAAGTCCTGCTCACGGTAGGCCTGGAACAGCAGCTCCTCGCAGGAGATCTTGTCCCGCGAATACTGCCAGAACGGATTCTTCAGCGGCGTGGATTCCCTGATGGGCAGCCGCGTTGGCGGCTTCTGGTAGGCGGAGGCGGAACTGATGAAGACGTACTGCCCGGTCCGGCCGGTGAACAGGTCCAGGCTTGCCTTGGCCTGGTCGGGGGTATAGGTGATGAAGTCGGCAACGGAGTCGAACTCCCGGCCCGCCAGCGTTTCCCGGACGGCCGAAGCGTCCCGGACGTCTGCGGACAGGGTTTCCACCCCTTCCGGGACCGGCCGGCTGGACCGGCCCCGGTTGAGGATTGTCAGCCGGTGGCCCAGCGCGACGGCGCGTTCTGCAGCCGCCGCGCTGATGACCCCGGTGCCGCCGATGAAAAGGATGCTTTTCGGCGCGACCGTATCGGCCTCGCGAACGAGTGGGTTCACCACGCGTAGTCTTCCGGTGCCGTCCTGTGCCCGGGGAAGATGTCATCGAGCCGCTTGAGGGCGTCGGCGTCGAGCGTGACGTCCAGTGCCCGGATTGCGGCGTCGAGCTGCTCCTGGGTGCGCGGCCCCACAATGGGTGCTGTGACGGCGGGCTGGTGCAGCAGCCAGGCGAGGGCGATGTCGCCGGGCTCCTGGCCCAGTTCATCGGCAAAGTCCTCGTACTGCTGGATCTGGTCCCGGTGCTTCTTGAGCGTTTCGGCGGCGCGCCCCTCACTCCGCCGGACGCCCTGCTGCTCCTTCTTCAGCACGCCGCCCAGGAGCCCGCCCTGCAGCGGGGACCAGGGGATGAGGCCCAGTCCGTACTGCTGGGAGGCCGGGATAACCTCGAGCTCAACCTGGCGCATGAACAGGTTGTAGATGGATTGTTCGCTGACCAGGCCTGTGTAGTTCCGCCGGCGGGCAGCTTCCTGGGCCTGGGCGATGTGCCACCCGGCGAAGTTGCTGCTTCCCGAGTACAGGATCTTGCCCTGTTGCACTGCGACCTCAATGGCCTGCCAGATCTCGTCCCAGGGCGTGTCCCGGTCAATGTGGTGGAACTGGTAGACGTCGATGTAGTCCGTCTGCAGCCGCTTCAGGCTCGCATCCAGGGCGCGGCGGATGTTCAGCGCGGACAGCTTTGATTCGTTGGGCCGGTCCGTCATGGTTCCGTAAAGCTTGGTGGCCAGAACGGTGTGCTCGCGGCGCTCCCCGCCCTTGGCGAACCAGCGGCCGATGATTTCTTCGGTCCAGCCGCGGTGCCCGGCGCCGCCGTACACGTTGGCGGTATCGAAGAAGTTGATGCCGTTATTGCGCGCCGAGTCCATGATGCTGTGGGCATCGGCCTCCTCCGTCTGCGGCCCGAAGTTCATGGTGCCCAGGCAGAGCCGTGAGACCTTCAGGCCTGAGCGGCCAAGGTGGGTGTACTGCATGGTTGGATCCTTTGGTTGGCTATTGCTACATCTGGGTGAAGGAGGCGACGGCGGGATCGGAGCCCAGCCGGGCGCCCGACTCGAGGGCTGTGATGGCCGCGAGCTCCTCACTGGACAGCGTGAGGGCTGAGGCGGCGAAGTTCTCCCGGATCCGCGAGGCCTGGCTGGACTTGGGGATCACGATGTTCCCGGCGGCCAGGTGCCAGGCGAGGACCACCTGGGCGGTGGTGGCGTTGTGGGCGTTGGCGATGCTGGTTACGGCATTGCCGTTCAGGTCCGCGCCCCTGCCCAAGGGACTGTAAGCCTCGACGGCGATGCCCAGGCTCCTGCACTTGTCCGCCAGTTCCGCCTGCTGGTAGCTGGGGTGCAGTTCGATCTGGTTCACAGCCGGAACAATTTGCGCGGACTCCAGCAGCTTGTCCAGGTGCTCGGCGAGGAAGTTGGACACACCAATGGCCCGGATCTCGTTGTTTTCGTACAGACGCTCCATCTCCTTCCAGGCCTGGACATACAGCCCCTGGGACGGGACCGGCCAGTGGATGAGGTACAGGTCCACGTAGTCAAGACCGAGGGCTTTGCGGCTGTTCTGGAAGGCCGCCTGCGCCCGGTCCTGTTCGCCGTTCCGGAGCTTGGTGGTGACGAAGATGTCCTCGCGGGCAATGCCGGCAGCCGCGATGGCTGCTCCCACGCCGGCCTCGTTACGGTAGGCGGCGGCCGTATCGATGTGGCGGTATCCGGCCTCGAGGGCGTCCTCCACGGCCCGCTGGGTGTCCTCCGGCGGTACCTGGAAAACACCGAAGCCCAGTTGGGGGATGGTGATGCCGTTGTTCAGTGTCAGCTCTGACATGGATGGCTCCTTGAAAAGTGCGGGGTGCGGGGGTGCCGTTGGCTCGACCGAGAGAAAGCGCTTTCCGCTTGGCTCGCTATTGAGCCTAGGCACTTTTGGCCGCCCTGTCAGCAACCAAGGCTGATCTTGTCTTTCCTAGGACTGCCAGTCCTACCTTCGTTGTAGATAGCCGGCGGTTAGTGGTGGAACCTGGTGGGCCGCGGGGGCCACAATGGTCTGCATGGGTCAAAGCGCCGAGTTCGGAAAATTCCTCAAAGCCATGCGGTCCCGGCTGAGTCCGGAGGACATCGGAGCCGGTCCTGCCTCCGGTGCCCGGAGGGTGCCCGGATTGCGGCGCGAGGAGGTGGCCCGGCTGGCCGGGGTCAGCACGGACTACTACGTGCGGCTGGAACAGGGCCGGAACATCCATCCTTCGCGCACGGTACTGGACTCGGTGTCCCGGGCGCTGCGGCTCAGTAGCAGCGAGCATGCGCACATGATGGACCTGCTGGAGAACTGCGCAGCGTCGCCACGGTCCGCCGGGCAGCCGGCGCAGGGGGTCCGCCCCGCATTGCGCCATCTTCTGGAAGCTGTGGGGGACGTTCCGGCGATGGTGCTGGGGCGCCGCAGCGATGTCCTGGCAGGAAACAGGCTGGCCTTCGAGCTCTTCACCGATTTCCCTGCCCTGCCGGCGGCGGAACGGAACCTGACGCGCTGGCTCATTCTCGACCCCGCTGCCCGGGAGTTGTTCCGCGACTGGAAGACGGTGGCCGCGGAAGCCGCAGGAGCGCTCCGGCTCGATGTTGGCCGGCACCCGAATGACGCGCAGGCCAACCATCTCGTGGGCGAACTCGCGGTCCACAGCGAACACTTCCGGCAATGGTGGGCGGGACACCGGGTGGCCAGCCGGTCGGCCGGGACCGTCCGCCTGCACCACCCCGCCGTCGGGGACCTCGAACTGAACTTCGAAAGCCTTGTCCTCCCGGACGATCCCGACCAGACGCTGCGGATTTACTCCGCCCGGCCCGGCTCGCCGTCGTCGGATGCCCTCGCCTTGCTGGGCAGCCTGGCCGCCGCTACCGAGGCCCCGCAGCCGGAAAATATCCCGGAGGACGCACCTGCCGCCGTGGCCGAAAGCGGCGAATAACTCCTTGCCCCGGAGAGGCGCTGTACATTTGGCCAGCTCCGCGCGCTGATTCTGGCCAGGAGCCCATTGGGAAGCTGCTGCGGCCTTCCTAGGCTGGAAGCACGAACTGCTTACCCAAGGATGGTCTCAACGATGAAACGCATCGCACTGCTCAAGGAACGCCAGGCCTCGCCCGCCGGCACTCCCTCCACCGCCACCGGCTCACACTGCCCCGTGTCCGGTCTTTGGAGCCCTGACCAGGACCCGCACACCGTGCTGTCCTTCTTCGAAGGCCACGTGTTTCCAGCGTTCGACGGCGTCCCCACCGTGTGGCGGCGCCGTACAGCGGGCACGGTCTCGGCTAACTAGGTCCTGCTTAAACACCGACTGACCCGCAGCTAACGTCCCCGTTTCGGGTTTCGCGACGTTAACTGCGGGTCAGTTGTGGTTGGACTAGTGCTCTTCGAGCCGGAAGCCGAGCTTGATGGTCACCTGCCAGTCAGCGATCTTGCCCTCTTCCAGGTGCCCCCGGATTTCCTTCACTTCGAACCAGTCAAGGTTGCGCAGTGTCTGGGAGGCCTTGGCGATACCGTTGCGGACGGCGTCGTCCACTCCCTGATCCGACGTGCCGACAATTTCAGAAATGCTGTACGTGTGGTTGGACAACTTCGCTCCTCGTGATTGCCTTGGGGCTCCCGGTTGCGGGCCGTTCTTGAAGACTAGTAGCACTTCAAGAAGGTTGGCCAGCCTTATCCCGATGTTCCGTTGAGAACCGTCACGTTGGTGTAGGCCACATTTCTGCCGGTGGTGCGCAGGACGTTGCCGCCCTGCGGGGTGTCTGACGTGACCGTCAGATCCTTGACCGTGGCCTGGTCGGCAGCCACGAGCAGGGTGACGCCCTCGCTGTTGGTCAGCACCACGTCGTCGGCATTTCCGGTGGCTCCCGCCAGGGTGACGTTGCGCCTGTCTCCCCACAGCACGGCGGGCTCGCGGTACGTTCCCGGCTGGATCAGCACCGTGACAGGCCCCGGATTGTTGGCCGGAATAGCACCCACCGCTGCCCGGATGCTTGCGTAATCCCCGGTGCCGTCCAGCGCCACGGTGACGATGCGTGCGGCCGCAGGTTCCGTCCCGGCCAGGGGCCCGGCAAAGCGGCGGACCAGCGCAGGCACCGCCGCTGTTGGCGTGAGCTCGTAGCCGTATGCTGCCGAGGGATCGAAGGCGGGGCCGCGTTCCTGGCCGGTGTTGCCGGTGCAGGCCTCAAAAATATTGTCCCGCGCCACCAGTTCACCGCCCGCACCCTGATGGTGGAGCGGATTCCGGACGTCCCGGAAGTAGTTGCCTTCCACTACCAGCAGGGCAGCGTTGCGCCCCAGCATCCCGTAGCTGGAGATGTCCTCCAGGTAGTTGTTATAGACATGAGACGCCGCGGTGTTGTCCAGGCTGGCATTGCGCTGGTGCGTGTTCCGGATCCAGTTGTGGTGCAGGGTGAGACGGGTGACCACGTTCGAGGTCCATCCTTCGCCCAGCGCCTTGTTGTGGTCCGAGAAGACGTTCCAGGACAGGGTGACGTTGTCGCAGTCCTTCCGGATGTCCACCAGGCCGTCGCCCAGCCGGGTGAAGTGCATGTGGTCCACCCAGACGTGCGTGGAGGTGTCCATCTGGATGCCGTCCCGATCGTTATCGGGGCGTTTTCCCTCGAAGTCGCCCGGAATATAGGAATCCCGCACGGTGAAGTTCCGGAACACCACGTTGGAGACGTTGACCAGCTTGAACCCGGCATTCACCACCGATGTTCCAACGCCTGCCCCCAGGAAGGATTTGTTGGAAGTGACCGCCAGCTTCTCGTACTGCGCGAAGACCAGTTCGCCGTGCAGGATCACCACCAGCGGCTCAGGGCTCTTGGCATAGGTCCGGAGCTGGTCCGGTGTCGTTGCATGGACCAGCGCCCCTCCTGCCCCGCCGGCAGCGCCTTGGCGGCCATGCGCTGGGACGCCGGCGAAGCCGGTCGGGGCCGCGGCCCAGGCGTTCCCGCCGAGAGCCTGGCCCACTGGAAGCCCGGCTTCGGCGAAGCCGTTGAAGCCGACGGCGGTATCCAGTCCCACGGGTCCCGCGGCCTTCGCAGCCGGGCCCAGCAGGCCGGATGCAACCACAGTGCCAGCCGTCAGGCCCGCCGCAAGGAGGCTCCGCCGTCGGACCTTCATTCCCGATGCTTCAGCCATTTCAACCACGCCCTGCCGGGGTCCAGTCGCCGAGGAAGGATTCCACGGTGAACCTGGCAGCCTCTTCCGGGCTGAGCTGCGGGTGGAACTCATTGACGTAGGCCCCCGGGCCGGTGTTGTTGAATTCAGCGAACCTGCCCTCGGTCCAGGCGTGTCCGCTCATGTCGGCCCAGCCGCGGACGGCAATATGGTTGCCAAGGACTGAGTCCCGGATGACGGCCATCGGGTGGGCCTCCGGATCACTGCTGGCGAACCAGGGGCGTCCCAGGCTGACGGTGCCCGGGGCGGCATCGGAGGTCAGGGTGCTGTCCACTATGAGGATGCCGTACGGGTTGGAGTTCTTGGTGCTCGGGGCCACGATGTAGCCGTTGTTGGTGTCGCTGCCGCGGTTCAGGGAATGGATGGTGCAGCCGTCCAGGACAGCCGTTCCCCGGCCGTAGATGAAGTCAACGTCGCCTTCGATATAGCAGTTCTTCAGGTAGGTGCGGGCGATGGCGTCGCGGCCAGTGGTGTCTGCCAGGTAGGTGTCCTGGTTGCCCAGGAAGCGGGTACTATCGAACGTTACCCTGTCCGCCACGGTGCGTACGGCGAGGGCCTGGCTTCCTCCGTTGGCGGCCTCGTCATAGGCGTTTTCGACGGTGAGGTTGCGGATGGTGGTTCCTTCGGCGAGGACGTTGAGGGTGGCGCTGCCGCCCGCGCCCCAGGTGCCGCCGAAGAATTTCACGCCGTTGGCCGGCAGGTCGTAGCTGATGACGACGTCGGCCGGGTTGGCTGTTGCACCCTGGATGGTGAGGTTGGGCCGGTCCGCCCAGATGTTCACCGATTCGCGGTAGGTGCCGGGTTTGACGGTGATGGTGCGGGGGAGCGTGCTTCCGCTGGGGATGGAGCCGATCGCGGCCTGCAGGCTGCCGAAGTCACCGGTGCCGTCCAGGGCAACGGTGATGCTGGTGGTGTTGTTGGGGGCGTTGTTCTCCCGTGGGCCTGAACCGGCGGCAACTATCTCCGGAACGCGGGCTGCGTCGTCCTTCTGGTAGGCGTAGTTCTGCGACGGGTCAAAGGCGGCCCCCACGTTGTCCTTCCGGCCGCGGGTGCCGTTGAAGAGGTTGTCCCGGTTGACAACCTCGGTGGCAGGATCCTTGGCCACAATGGGGTCCTGGACGGCGCTGAAGCTGTTGCCTTCCAGGACCACCTTGGCGGCGTTGCGGCCCATCATGCCGTACTGGCCGATGTCCTGCAGGTAGTTGTTGTACACGTGTGCCGCGGCGGTGTTGTCCAGGCTGAAGTTCCGCTGGGTGGTGTTGCGGATCCAGTTGTGGTGGATGGTCATGCGGGTTACGGCGTTGGAAGTCCAGCCCACGCCCAGGGCCTTGTTGTTGTCCGCGAAAACGTTCCAGGAGTAGGTGACCAGGTCCGAGTCCTTGCGGGTGTCAATCAGGCCGTCGCCCATGCGCTGGATCTTCATGTGGTCCACCCAGACGTGGTGCGTGGTGTCCAGCTGGATGCCGTCGCGGTCGTTCTGCGGGGTCTTGCCGTCCCAGTCACCCGGGACATAGGCGTCGCGGATGGTGAAGTTCCGGAAGATAACGTTGGAGGTGTTGATGAGCTTGAAGCCGGCGTTAACCACTTCCGCGCCCGCGCCCGTGCCGATGAAGCTCTTGTGGGCGGCCACCTGGATCTTGATGTAGTCCGTGGCTTTCAGGCTGCCGTTGATGAAGATGACCAGGGGGTCGGGTGCCGCGGCATACTCCTTGAGCTCCTCGATGGTGGATGCGGTGACAATCCGGCCTGCCTGCCCGCCTGTGGTTCCGGCCAGGCCGTAGCCGGGCAGCGCCGCGAAGCCGTCCGGGGTTTGTTTCCACAGCGCTTCCGGGGCGGCATCAGCGGCCGGTGGGAGGGTTGCTGGCAGGACGTTTTGTTGTTGCAGGGCGGGCGGGGCAGCGATGGCGGCTGGAACCGCTGTCAGGCTTCCCAAGAGGGCGACGGCGGTGGCCGCGCCGAGAAGGCGTCGCAAACTCATACAAAAACTCCTTTGTTTTGTGCCCGGGCAGCCTCCGGCCCGGGCACGTGCCATGAGGGATGGTTGATGTGCTGATGATGCGTGCGGAGATGGTTCCGGCTGCGGTTCAGTCCGTTGCCGGTTCGGGCTGCCCTGCTTCAGGCCCGCCCGGGATCAGGCCTGTGCTACTTCAGGCCTGTGGTCGCAATGCCGCTAATGAGGTACTTCTGGCCGGCGATGAAGAAGCCGATGATGGGAGCAATGGACACCACCGACATGGCGAACATTGGACCCCACATGCTCTGGCCTTCGGAGTCCATAAATGCCCGCAGCGCCAGGGGAACGGTGTAGAGGTCCTGGTTCTGGATGTAGAGCAGGGGACCGAAAAACTCGTTCCAGGTGGAGATGAACGTGAAGATGGCGGTGGTGGCCATCGCCGGTACGCATAGCGGCAGGATGACCCGCAGGAAGGTCCGGAAGGGCCCGCAGCCGTCGATTTGCGCGGCGTCGTCGAGCTCCTTGGGCAGGGCCTTCATGAACTGGACCATCAGGAAAATAAAGAACGCGTTGGTGGCCATGAAGTTGGGAACGATCAGCGGCAGGTAGGTGTCCAGCCAGCCGAGCTGCGAAAAGATGATGTACTGCGGCACCAGGAGCACGTGGCCGGGGAGCATGAGGGTTCCCAGCATCAGCGCGAAGAACAGCTTCCGGCCGGTGAACTCCATCCGGGCGAAGGCGTAGGCGGCCAGGGCACAGGAGAAGATGTTGCCCACGATCGAAAACACCACCACGATCAGTGAGTTGATCAGGTACACATGAAAGGGCTGGTCCAGGGCGGTCCAGCCCTGGGCGTAGTTGCTGAAGTCCCAGTTTTCGGGCCACAGCCCAAGCTGCCGGAAGATGTCATTACTGGGCTTGAACGAGCTTGAGATCAGCCACAGCAGCGGGTAGAGCATCACCAGCCCAACCAGGCACAGGATGAGGTGCCGGGAGAAGCGGGTGCCCGTGGTGCCCGTCAGGGCATCCTCTGCAGGCGTATCCTTCTTCTGCTTGTTTTTGAGGGGTAGTTCGAGGAGAGCCATAGCGGTGCCTTAATTGTCGTAGAAGACCCAGAACTTGGATGCGATGAAGTTGATGGCAGTAAAAACCGCGATGATCATCAGGAGCAGCCACGCCATGGCGGAGGCATAGCCCATCTCGAACTCCGTGAAGCCCTTTTGGTACAGGTACAGGTTGTAGAACAGGGTGGAATCCGCCGGCCCACCGGTGCCGCCGCTCATCACATAGCCCTGGGTGAAGGTCTGGAAAGACCCGATCAGCTGCATGATGAGGTTGAAGAAGATGATGGGGCTGATCAGGGGCAGGGTGATGCTGCGGAACTGGCGCCACCGCGACGCGCCGTCAATGGCAGCGGCCTCGTAATACATGGTAGGGACCTGCCGGAGCCCTGCCAGGAAAATCACCATCGGCGAGCCGAAAGTCCACACGTTCAGGACGATCAGGGTCCCCAGGGCGAATTCCGGGTCGGTGACCCAGG
The DNA here is from genome assembly GCF_057656635.1 of Arthrobacter sp. Soil_C_49. Classification (NCBI taxonomy): domain Bacteria; kingdom Bacillati; phylum Actinomycetota; class Actinomycetes; order Micrococcales; family Micrococcaceae; genus Arthrobacter; species Arthrobacter sp. Soil_C_49. The sequence goes on along the minus strand of NZ_JBDGJZ010000006.1, from coordinate 242,271 downwards.
CGGGGCCCTGGATTCCCAGGAGGCCCAGGAAACCGTTGACAATGCCTTCGTTGCCGAAGATGTAGCGCCACAGCATCACGATTGCCACACTGCCGCCCAGCAGGGACGGCAGGTAGTACACGGAGCGGTAGATCGCCAGGCCCTGGAGGCCGCGGTTCAGCACCAGCGCTATCAGCAGGGCCACCGCCAGCGAGATGGGAACTGACACGAACGTGTAGATAAACGTGACTTTCAGGGACTGCAGGAGGCGCGGATCCTCGAACATGGCCTGGAAGTTGGCCAGACCCACAAAGTTCGGCTCCGTGAAGAGGTTGTAGTCCGTGAACGCCAGGTAGAGCGAAGCGAAGAACGGGATGATCGTGAACAGCATCCCGATAAACCACGGCAACAGGAAGAGGTAGCCCGAACGCTGGTTCTTGCGTTTGAGGCGTGCCCGGCCGGGTTTCCCCCCCGGCCCAACCAAGGTGGCGGCCGCGCCCGGGGCTTGCTTTGTCAGCACTGACATGGGGCCAGGCTCCTATCGTCGGATCTGCCGGTGTTGGATGTGGCGGCTTCGGATTCTGGCAAGAGGGCGGGGCGCCTACTTGTTGATCGCCGCATTGCTCTTCTCAAGGAAGGTCTTCGCTGCATCAGCCGGGGTGACACGGCCGAATTCCACCTCGGTGGCCAGTTGCTTGAGGGTGTCCGCCACAACGCTGGCACCCTTGGGATACACGTAGGCGGGGGCGAGGTCGTCCTTCTGGATGTCGGCCATCAGGTCAACGAACTTTTTGTCGTCTTCGCTGAGTTTGGAGGTGATGGACCCGGCTACCTCGGGGTTGACCGGAACGCCGCGCTGCGTCAGCGTGTGGGCGGCGCCGTCGGCGTCGTTGGTCAGGAAATCCAGGAGCTTGGCAGCCTCCTTGGGATGCTTGGACTTGGCGGCAATGGACCACAGCATGGTGGGGTCGGCAGAGTAGCCGCGGCGCTCGCCGGAGGTCTCGCCGGGGATACGCAGCAGCACCACTTCTCCCTCAACAGCATCGTTGTAGCCCTTGTAGTTGTTGATTGGGATGATCTGTGAGGCCACCGTGCCCTTGGCCAGGTAGGACTGGGCGGGGGAACCGCCAATCTGTTCGAAGAAGCCGGCCGGGGGGTAGCCGCCGGCGTTGCGCAGGTCAACGCTGTACTGGAACCAGTCGCGGATGGTCTCCTCGCTGACGCCCAGCTTGTTGTCCTTGGTGTAGAAATCCTCGCCACGCTGCCTGGCAAGCATGATGGGTCCGGTTTCGGTGGACACGTCGTAACCGGCGCCGTAGACCTTGCCGCCGGTCTTCTGCGTCACCTCGGTGGCGAACTTCGCGTAGTCTTCCCAGCTCCAGGTCTCGTCGTCCGGGATGGTGACGCCGGCCTGGTCGGTGATGGTCTTGTTGACCACCATGCCAATGGTGGTGACGCCGGTGGCAAGGCCATAGAGCTTGCCGTCCACTTCGCCGCGGCTCAGCACCGTGTCCGGGACGTTGCCGAGGTCCAGTTCCTTCAGGCTCTTCAGATCCGCCAGGGTGCCGCGCTGGGCGTACTCCAGGAGGCTGCGGTTGGCCATGGCCAGCACGTCTGGCGGGTTTCCGCCGGCGAACCGGGTGGCCAGCTTGTCCGCGTAGGGGCCGCTGTCCTGGTATTCGGTTTTCACCTTGATGCCGGGGTTTTTCTCCTCGAAGATCCGCAGCGCCTCCTCGGTCACCTTGGCACGGTTGGCGTCTCCCCAGAAGACGAAGTTGAGCTCCACGTCGCCGCCGGCCGACGGGGTTGCACCTCCTCCGCAGCCGCTCAACGCAAGCCCTGCAGCCGTGATGGCTGCGCCCAGGACCAGCCTGCGGGAGATGGGAGTACTGACTGTCTTCATCATTGAATGACGCCTCTCTAAAGGGGGGTTTCCACCACCCAAAAGGTAGTGGGTTTCTAGGCTAAGAACTCGGAAAGTTTCTGTTGGCTATGGGGCATCCACTGGCTCCGCGAAGACGAGGGTTCAATGCGGCAGCCCCCGTGGAGCTAAGCTCGGTAAACGATTTCTAGCAAGAAAACGCTGTGACTGTCAACACATATTTGGAAACCTGAGGAAGGTCGGAGATCGGAAAGTTTCTTTAGCTATTGCCGTTCCATTTCGGATCTGCGTATGCTGATGCCCACATCCTGGAACTGCCCCTCACGGGAGGCCTGCTTGTCCATTCCCATCGATACCCCTGTTGCGGCACGTGGCTTTGCGTGGCAAGAGCATCTGCTTGCCACGCACAACACCGCACTGCAGCAACCCGCGAGCTTGTCGCCGCGGCCCTATCTCCACCCTTTGCGGTCAAAGGCGGGGACAGTCGTCACCGACGCCGAACCCGCAGACCACCCGCACCACCTGGGGCTGTCCGTCGCGTTTTCCGACGTCAACGGAACTAATTTCTGGGGCGGGTCCACCTACACGGCAGCCAACGGCCCGATGCTTTTGCCTAACCACGGAAAGCAAGTGCCGCACGGTTGGCAGTCCCCATCGCAGGAAGGCGGCGAGGAACACAGCGAGGAAGAAACAGGCCTGGTCTCCTGGCTCGCCGCCGACGGCCGGGAACTGGCCGCCGAACAACGCCGCGTCCGGTATTTCCGCAGCACCGGCCCCTCGGCCTGGGCCCTTTCACTGTCCTCGGTGATTGTCCCGGCGGCGGACGTACAGCGGCTGGAGGTGTCGTCGTCGGCCGTGAAAGGACGGAAAGGTGCGGGCTACGGCGGCATTTTCTGGCGCTTTCCGGAGAGTGCCGGCCAGGCGCAGGTCCTGTCGGAGGCAGGGACCGGCGCGGGTGCCGCCCACGGTTCCGGCTCGCGCTGGCTGTCCATCGGCATGCACATCAATGGTGCACCCGTGACAGTGCTCCTCGCCCAGGATGCCGGCCGCATTCTGCCCTGGTTCGTCCGGGCTGATGGCTACCTTGGGGCCGGACCGGCGGTGGCGTGGGGCAAACCCGCCGCCGCGGACCACCACAACCCCCTGAAGCTCGCCCTGCACGCCGTCATCCACGATGGGCCCGTGCCGACGGCCGCGCATGCTCTTGAACTCCTGAACCAGCATCCCCTCATGCCCCGGCTCTCCTGACAGGACACCATGACCACCCGGATCCCCGCCCCTGTTTACAGCAACCCCATCCTTAACGCCGACTGGCCGGACCCCGACGCCGTGCAGGTCAACGGCGTCTACTACTTCATTGCCTCCAGTTTCAACCGCGTACCCGGGCTGCCGGTCCTGCGCTCCCGGAACCTGGTGGACTGGGAGCACATCGGCCATGCGCTGACCGAACTGCCGCAGGCCAGCCACTATTCACTGGTGCGGCACGGCAGCGGCGTGTGGGCACCGGCGCTGCGCCACCACGAGGGGCGCTTTTGGATTTTCTACCCGGACCCGGACCACGGCATCTTCGTGTTGAGCGCCGAAAAGGCCGAGGGGCCGTGGACGGAGCCGCACCTGCTCTACGCCGGCCGCGGTCTTATCGATCCTTGCCCTTTGTGGGACGAGGACGGCCAGGCGTACCTGGTGCATGGCTGGGCCCAGAGCCGGATCGGGGTCAAGAACCGGCTGACGGTCCACCGCATGAGCCCGGATGCCAGCAGGCTCCTCGACAATGGAACCCACGTGATCAACGGGGCTGACCTGCCCGGTTACACCACCCTGGAGGGACCGAAGTTCTACAAGCGCGACGGCTGGTACTGGATCTTTGCTCCGGCCGGTGGGGTGGCAACGGGCTGGCAGTCTGTGTTCCGCTCAAGGTCCCCGTTCGGGCCGTATGAGGAGCGGCGCGTCCTGGAGCAGGGGAGCAGTGAGGTGAACGGTCCGCACCAAGGCGCGTGGGTGACCACCCCCCGCGGCGAGGACTGGTTCCTGCATTTCCAGGACCGCGGGCCGTACGGCCGCGTGGTGCATCTGCAGCCCATGGGGTGGACCGGGGACGGCTGGCCCTGGATGGGCGAGCGGGGTCCCGACGGCGGACCGGGCACTCCGGTGGCCGCGCATCCGTACCCTTTGGGTACTTTTGCCCAGGACATGGCACCGCCCGCCAGCGACGATTTCTCCTCGCCGCGGCTCGGGCCCCAGTGGCACTGGCAGGCGAACCCGCAGGAAGACTGGGCGCACCAGTGCGGGGGCGGGCACCTGGTCCTGAAGCCCAAGGCCAACGATCCCGTGAACCTGCGCGAGCTGCCCAACGTACTGGGGCAGATCCTGCCGGGCACGCCGTCCACCTTCACCACCTCCATTGAGTTGCAGGACGTGCCGGTGGGAACCCGGGCGGGAGTGGTGGTGCTCGGCCTGGAATACGCCTGGCTCGGCATCATTCGGACAGCCGAGGGCTACGTCCTGGGCGACGGCACCGGGGGCGAGGGGCCGCATGAGCAGCGGCTGGGGCGGAGGCTTGGGTTGCCGGGTCCCCGGATAGAGCTGCAGATCCGCACCGACGGAACACCCCGCTCCACGTTCGCCTGGCGTTCAGGACCGGGGGAGCCCTGGGAGGTCCAGGGCTGGAACTTCGAGGTGGCCAAGGGCCAGTGGATCGGCGCCGAGCTGGGCCTTTTCGCCGCGTCTCCACTGGGTTCGGAAGAAGGCGGCAATGTTATCGTGGGACCCGTGCGCGTGGATGTTTCGCCCCCGCGCCGTACAGCCACCCCGCAACTCGCCGCCGCAACCACATGACCCCGAGGACTGCCCCCGTGACCGCCACCCCGCGTCCCAAGATTGCTGACGTCGCGGCCGCGGCCGGTGTCTCCGTACCCACCGTCTCCAAGGTGCTCAACGGCCGGACCCACGTCTCGGACGCCACCCGTGCCAGGGTGCAGCAGGCCCTGGAGGAGCTGGACTACTCCAAGCGTGCGGCGGCGCCCGCCCAGCCGGGCTTCCTGCAGCTGGTCGTCAACAACTTCGATTCGCCCTGGGTCCTGGAAACCATGGCGGGTGTGGAGGCGGCCGCAGACCGGCTGGGATACGCGGTGGCGTACGCCCGCGCAGAACACTCGACGGCGGAGCGCTGGCGCAAACTGCGGGAGCCGTCAGTGAACCGGCTCGACGGCGTGCTGCTGCTGGCGCCCCGGACGGGCTCCCGGCTGGTCACCATGGTGCGGGCCCTGAAGATTCCCGCCGTCGCCATCGACCCGGAAGGAACCGAAGGCCTGGCAGTTCCCAGCGTCAGCCCGGCGTCGTTCTCCGGAGCCCTCGCCGCGGTGGGCCACCTGCTGGGGCAGGGCCACCGGCGGATCGGCATCATTACCGGCCGAAAGCACAGCGCCGGACATGGCCGTGCACGTTATGCCGCCTATGCCGCAGCACTGCATGAAGCCGGGTTGCCGGTCCTGCCCGAGCTGGTGCAGGACGGGGATTTCAGTATCGAGTCGGGGATGCGGCTGGGCGGAGAACTGCTTGACCTGCCGCAGCCGCCCACAGCGATCTTCACTGGCAGCGACCTTCAGGCTCTTGGTGTGATGAACGCGGCGGCCCAGCGCTCGCTGCGTGTCCCGCAAGACCTCAGCATCGTGGGCTTTGACGACATTGCCCAGGCCGCCCTGACGTCCCCGCCGTTGACCACTGTCCGCCAGCCGCTGGCACAATTGGCCTCGATGGCGGTGGGGATGCTGACCGAACAGCAGGACCAGCCTGCCTCCGGTACGCCGACGGCCCTGGAAGTGGCCACGGAGCTGGTGGTCCGCGGGACCACCGCCGCGCCGCAGCAGCCCTGACTCCAGGCGCGGGGGCTACTTCGCCTCGAGCACCAGGTTCTTGAGGTCGTCCAGGGTCTGCTGCATGTGCGCGTCCATCGCTTCGCGGGAACGTGCGGGGTCCCGGGATTCGAGGGCTTCAGCGATGTTCTGGTGATGCCCGATGGCGTGCTCCTGAATCTGGGGCACGGCCGAAGTTTCCGTGCGCCGCTTCTCCAGCACGCGATGGAGCGGCTCGAACAAAACGGCTACAAAAACATTCTCTGAGGCATGCAGGATCAGGTCGTGAAAAGCCAGGTCGGCTTCCACAAATGCGGCGACGTCGTTCACCTCGTGGGCGGCGCGCATGGCGGCCACATGGCCGAAAAGCGTCTGGATGCCGCTGTCGCTGATGCGTCCCGCCGCCAGTTCGCAGGCGCCCGTTTCCAGCATCCGCCGGAGCTCGATGAGCTGGACGGAGGCTTCGGCTTCGTTTTTTCCCTCTGACGCTGCGCGCAGCACCGCTTCCAGGGATGCCCACCGGTTGAGCGGGTTGACGAACGTGCCGCGGCCGCGCTCCACGCTGAGGATGTGCTGCGCCTCGAGGGTTTTCATGGCTTCGCGGACGGTCATGCGGCTGACTTCGTGCCGGGCGCTGAGTTCGTGCTCTCCGGGGACCAGTGAGCCCGGCGGGAATTCGCCTGCAATGATGCGGTCCAGGAGCTCATCGGCCACCTGCCCTACCAGCGACTTCCTTGCCATGCTGCTGCCCCCACTACCTCTTGCGGATATGTCAGACAAGTCTACTTGCGCGTCTTTATGTCCTGTGCCACACTGGCATTCAAATGCAAGATGTCAGACATCTTACAGTTCGATCAGGTTCCGAGGACCCATACACAACGGAGTGCACAGTGAAGCTTGAAGCAGACGTTCTGGCCGCCTATCCGGCCGAGGTCCGGATTCCCGCCGCGGCCGTGGCTGACGCCGTGGCTGCCTCCAACGCGGAGACCCCGCGGGTGCTGGTAGTGCTCGACGACGACCCCACCGGAACGCAGTCGGTGGCAGATCTGCCCGTGCTCACCCGCTGGGATGTCGAGGACTTCATCTGGGCCTTCGGCCAGTCCAAGCCGGCCGTCTACGTCCTGACCAACACGCGCAGCCTGGACCCCGCAGAAGCAGCCGCCCGCAACGAGGAAGTGGTCCGCAACGCCCTCGCCGCCGCCGGGTCACCCGCTGAACTGCGCCTCGGTTTCGTCAGCCGCAGCGATTCCACCCTGCGCGGCCACTACCCGCTGGAGCCGGACGTCATCGCCGCCACCGTGGCCGAGGTCAGCGGGGAAAAGACCGACGGCGTGGTGCTGGTTCCAGCCTTCCCCGACGCCGGACGGGTCACCATCGGCGGCGTCCACTACATGCGCGGCACCGGTGAGGCAGCAGGCACCCTCACCCCGGTGTCCGAGACCGAATTCGCGAAGGACGCCACCTTCGGCTTCACCACCTCCGTGATGGCCGACTACGTCCAGGAGAAGTCCCAGGGACGCTTCGCCGCAGACTCCGTGATCGTCCTGGACCTCAACATCATCCGCGCCGGAGCAGCCGCCCAGGATCCTGCCGAGGGTGCACAGACCAGCGCCAACGCCATCGCCGACGCCATTGAAGCGGCTACAGACTCCACCCCCATCGTGGCCGACATCGTCAGCGAAAACGACCTCCGCGCACTGTCCCTGGGCCTGGAAGAAGCCGAACGCCGCGGCAAGAAGCTGCTCTACCGCGTGGGGCCGCCGTTCGGACGCGCCCGCATCGGCCAGGAGATCCGCAAAGAACTCAGCGGCGCCGAAGCCTACGCCGGCAACACCCCGTCCGAGGCAGGCGGCCTCATCGTCGTCGGATCCCATGTTGGCGTCACCACCCGCCAGCTCAAGGCCCTGACCGAACAGCACAGCGCCGCCCGCATCGTGGAGATCGACGTCGAGAAGCTTCTCGGAGCCGACGCTGACGCGCACTTGGACCAGACCGTGGACACCGTCGTCGAGGCCCTCCGCAGCGGCGACGTCATCGTCCACACCAGCCGCCTGCTCATCAAGACCGACGACCCCGCCGAAAGCCTGCGAATCGCACGCACCGTGTCCGCCGCCGTCGTCGCCGTCGTGAACCGCACCCTGAAGACCTTCCCGCCGCGGTTCGTCATCGCCAAGGGCGGCATCACATCCTCGGATGTGGCCGCCCACGGCCTGGAAATCCGCCACGCGATCGTCCGGGGCCCCATGCTGCCGGGCATCGTCTCCCTGTGGGAGCCGGTGGACGGTCCCGCCAAGGGCGTCCCATACATCGTGTTCGCGGGCAACGTGGGCGACGACCAGTCCCTCGCCGACGTCACCCGCAAGCTCAGCAATACCTTCTAGTCCCCACGGCCCCCTGGCCTCCCGGGTGGCGGGCCTGCCCGCCACTAACCCCTAATTCCAGAAAAAATTCAATGGAGAACACCATGACCAGCAACTACACCGTCACCGTCCTGGGCCTCGGCGCCATGGGCCTGCCCATGGCCACCCGCCTTGCGTCCCAGCTGACCGTCCACGGCTTCGACATCGCCGAGCCCCGCCTCAAGCTCGCCGAAGAAGCCGGCATTGCCACCTTCAGCACCGCCCGCGAAGCTGCCAAAGGCGCGGACGCCGTGCTCCTGGCCGTCCGCAACGGCGAACAGCTCAACGACGTCCTCTTCGGCGAGAACGGCGTAGCCTCCGTACTGGAGCCGGGCGCCGTCGTGATCCTCGGCAGCACCGTGGGCACCGAGGCCATCCCCTCCACCGTCGCCAAGCTGGCCGAGTACGGCGTCGAGCTCGTGGACGCCCCCCTGTCCGGCGGCCCCAAGCGCGCCGGCGAAGGCGACCTGCTGATCGTCGTCGGCGCTTCCCCCGAAGCCCGCGAAAAGGCAGCCCCCGCGCTGGAACTCCTGGCCTCCACGTTGACAGTGGTGGGCGACAAGCCCGGCGACGGCCAGGCCCTCAAGACCGTCAACCAGCTCCTCTGCGGCGTTCATATCGCCGCCGCTGCCGAGGCAATGGCCCTCGCCGACGCGCTGGGGCTGGACCAGGCCAAGACCCTCGCGGCCCTTGAGGCCGGTGCCGCCGGTTCGTTTATGCTCTCCAACCGCGGCCCGCGCATCCTTGAGGCCTACAACGAGGAAGGCGCCGAGGTGCTTTCCCGCCTGGACATCTTCGTCAAGGACATGGGCATCGTGGGCAAGGCCACCCGCGCCGCCGGCCTGGCAGCCCCGGTTGCCGCCGCTGCGGAGCAGCTCTACCTCCTGGGCCAGGCCCAGGGCCTCGCCGCCGCCGATGACTCCGCAGTCATCAAGGTGGTCGCCCCCACCAAGCGCACCAACTAGCCCTCCCGCCAGGAGTTTTTGTCCAGATATGCCGACTTAAAGGCCTGTTTGCCCTGCATATCTGGACAAAAACTCCAAAGAAGTACGACGACGGCGGTCCCCCTCCTCCGTCGCCGTACCTCCCAGCGTTCCCCCCCAAGAAAAAACAGCGCCTGATCGCCCGTCTTCTGGAAGACTGGCTCGTCAAAGGAGACACCTGTCATGAATCACCTCATGAGCCCGCTCATAGTGCGGGCGGCTGATGCCCCGGCCATCAAACCCGCAGTGGAGCTCGGAACCCCGCTGCTGCTGACCATCGCAGCCCTCGGCATTGCCGTGCTGCTGGTGATGATCATCCGCTTCAAAATCCAGGCTTTCGTTGCCCTGCTCACGGTCAGCATCATGGTTGCCGTCGCAGCCCAGATCCCGCTCAAGGACGTCTTCACCGTTGTGGCCAACGGCGTGGGCAGCACCATGGGCAAAGTGGCACTCCTGATCGCCCTCGGTGCCGTCCTGGGCCGCATGATCGAAGTGTCCGGCGGAGTCCAGTCGCTCGCCGCCCACTTCACCGAGAAGCTCGGCGCCAAGCGTGTGGCCGTGGCCCTCACCGCCGTCGGCTTCCTGGTGGCCATTCCGGTGTTCTTCGAAGTCGGAATCATCGTGCTGGTCCCCATCGTGTACGCCTTCGCCAAAATCGCCAACGTGCACCCGGTCAAGTTCGGCCTGCCCATGGCCGGCATTATGCTCTCCATCCACGTCGCCGTCCCGCCGCACCCCGGCATCGTGGCAGGCGCCGGCGTTTTCGGCGCCGACATCGGACTCATCACCCTCATCTCGCTGGCCATCTGCGTTCCGCTCGGCTTCCTGTCCTACTGGGTGGCCAGCATCATGAACCGCAAGGATTACGAACTGCTCCCGTCCGTCAAAGCGCAGGTTGAGGAGTTCGGCTCCGACTCACTGGTCAAGGTGGGCCACGACGGCCCCGGTGCTGCAGCCATTGCCCCGCCGCGCCCCGGCCTGATCATCTTCCTCATTGCCGCCCCGATCGTGCAGATCCTGCTCGGCACCCTGGGCACGCTGACCATCCCCAAGGACAACTCCTGGTACGGCCTGGCCGCTTTTGTAGGCAACCCGTTCTTCGCGCTCCTGGTCGCCGTCGCGCTGTCCTTCTTCCTGCTGGCGGTCCGCCGGAACTGGTCGCTGAAGGAAACGGGGGAGATCTTCGAAGGCGCGCTGCCTCCCATCGCCTCCATCCTTATGGTGGTTGCCGCCGGCGGCGTGTTCGGTGAAGTCCTGCGCACCTCCGGAATCGGTGCCGCCCTGTCCCAGACCCTGGACCACCTGGGCCTGCCCGTCATCGCCCTGGGCTTCGTGATTTCCCTGGCACTCCGCGCCGCGCAGGGCTCGGCCACTGTTGCCATCGTCACCACCACCGGCCTGCTGACCTCCGCCGTGATGGAAGGCGGCTACGGCCCGGCCCAGATCGCGGTGATTGTCATCGCCATCGGCTTCGGATCACTGGGCCTGTCCCATGTGACCGACGCCGGCTTCTGGACCGTGGTGCGCTACTACGGCCTCACCGTTTCCGACGGTCTCAGGACCTGGACGGTCCTCACCACCATCCTGGGCCTGGCCGGCTTCGCGCTGACCTTCGTGGCCTGGATCCTGGTGGGAGGGCTGGGCGTCTGATGCGCACCCGACTCGACCACCTGGTCACCTCCGCCCTGCAGCAGGGCTCGGCCGTCCCGGCTTTCACCTGCTACGACTTCACCACCGCGCTGGCAGTGGTGGCGGCTGCGGAGGAATCCGGCCGCGGCGTCATCCTGCTGGTCGCACCCAAAACAGCGGCTACACCTAACGGCCTGCGCCTGATCGGAGCCCTGCGCGGCCTCGCCGACGCCGCATCCGTTCCGGTCGCGGTGCAGCTTGACCACGCCACTGACCTTTCAGTGATGGCCGACGCCGTCGCTGCCGGGGCGGATTCCGTCCTCGCCGACGGTTCCTCCCTCGCCTATGAGGACAACATCGCGCTGGTCCGCGCAGCCCGGGAGCTGCTGGGTCCGGACGTGGTGCTCGAAGCCGAGCTGGGGGGCCTGGCCGGAGACGAGGACCGCGCCTTCGGCGCAGACCAGTCCGGCGTGCCGGTGGCCGGGCTGACGGATTCGGCGCAGGTGGAGGACTTTGTGTCCCGGACCGGCGCGGAACTGCTGGCCGTCGCCGTCGGAAATGTCCACGGCAGGTACAAGGGGGAGCCGCAGCTGCGCTGGGACGTGCTGCAGGACATCGCCGTGCGGACCCATATCCCGCTGGTGCTCCACGGCGCCTCCGGAATTCCTGCCGGGGAGCTGGTGAAGGCGGCCTCCATGAACGTGGGCAAGGTCAACTTCAATACTGAACTACGCACCGGCGTCCTCGCTGCGCTGCAGGAACAGCTGCCTGCCCACCGGTCCGACGGCGAGAACCTCCAGGGTCTCCTGGGGCACTGGAACCAGTCCGCCCGCAGCTTCGCCAGCACCACGCTGGCGACCCTCACCCGCTGACCTTCCCTTGGAGGGGGAGGCTAGGATCAAGCAATGATCCTGGTCTCCCTCCTTTTTGCCTTCCTGGCTGCTGCACTGCACGTCTACATCTTCACCATGGAGTCGGTCACCTGGACCAGGCCGGCCACCTGGAAGCGTTTCGGGGTGGGTTCCCAGGCTGACGCCGAAACCACCAGGCCGCTTGCCTACAACCAGGGCTTCTACAACCTCTTTCTGGCCATCGGGGCTTTGATCGGCGTCGGCTGCGTGGCGCTGGCACCCGGGGGATCGGCGCAATCGGTGGCGGGCTGGACCCTGGTCTTCAGCAGCTGCGGTTCCATGGTCCTGGCTGCGGCGGTCCTGGCCTTGACGGGCAGGAAGTACCTCCGGCCCGCTGCCATCCAGGGCACCCTGCCCCTGCTCGCCGTCGTGCTCGGGATTTTCGCCCTCCTCCTCGCCTGACGTCGGGCCGCTCCTCCGCCCGCAGTGTCCCCTCCTGCGGGGCCACATCCCGGGATGCCCGCAGGAGGGGGCACCCGGGCATTGCCAGCGACGTGAAGTAGTGCCAGTGTCGAACCATGACCGAGAACATGATGTCCACCGAGGATAGGTTCACCCCCGACGTCACGCTGCGGCGCAATGACGCGCAGCACCGCTACGAACTGCTGGTGGGCGGCAAACTTGCCGTCCAGTCCTTCTACCAGGACCTGCCCGGCCATATCGACTTCAGCCACACCGAAACCTCGCCGGACTTTGAAGGCCAGGGCCTGGGAAAGGTCCTCGCCCACTTTGCGCTGGACGACGTTGTGGCAGCAGGAAAGCGGATCATTCCGCATTGCCCGTTCATCGCCGCCTACCTGCGCAAGCACGAGGGCTATGAACAGTGCGTGGACTGGCCGGAACGGCCGGCCAGCACCGGTTTGGGAGCGTGACCCGGCTCCGGTAAGCGTCCGGCATCACAGTGGTGCCGGGCGGGTCAGCTGGCCAGGGCGTGTGCCGCGGCCATGGGGACATCGATGGTGAAGCCGCAGGCGCAGCGGTAGGTGTCAACGGCGGCGGGTGAGGGGCCGGCCGGGGATGCGGCGCCGACGGGAATGACCGTGGCGCCGTCAACGAACACCGGCTGGAAGAGGGGCGTCTCGTCCGGATCCACCCGCTTCATGGGAGTCCGGCAATGCATTTTCGAACTCAACGTCTCCAGCAAACCCAGGTCTGCAGGACGGATGGAGCTTACGGGAGCTCCGCCTTCTGCTGCCGTTTCCATGCGGGCCGCGAGGTGGTCTGGTGTAGCGGTGGTCATGATGTTCGTCCTTGGGCTTCTTACGGTCCTGCCGGCGTTGGCAGCCCGCCGCGATTGCTTGCGGAGGTTCATTTACCCCATAAGCAAAGCATGCTTACTAATCTCGAAACAAATCCGCGTGTTCCCCGGGTCACATTTCCGGCTTCGCGGACGGGCCCTGAGGGGCCTGGGCGCGCTTCCGCTGCCACTGGTGCGCGTGCCAGAACAGCAGTCCGATAATCGCGATGACGCCGCTCAGTGCCGCGTGCGGGGCAAAGGTAAAAACCACAAAAGACAACGGCATGGATCCGGGGGACGGCCCGATCTCAACGCTGGCGTTGAGGAAAGCCCAAACTCCGCCGCCCAGCAGCGTGGCGGCAATCACCCACAAGGCAATGATGAACGGGTTCACGGCGGCAGGAAAGCGCCCGCCGGGCTGATCCTCCGCCACTGCCGCACCGTCCCCGGGGCCCACCGGATTCCCGTCCTGGTCCACTTCCCGGAAGCCCATCATGCCCGCTGACTGCTCCATGTTTCCCCTTGATGGATCTGCAGCCCTCGCCGGCTGACTGTACCCCAACCCTAACTCTCCCGGCGCCGCCCATGACTGGCCGCTCTGAAGACCACGGCAGCGGGGTATTTTGCAGCAGGAGCGGTCTTTACCGCCAGTCAATGACGCCCACGGATAACCAAAACCCGCGAAAATCCGCGGCGGCGGATAAATACATCACGAAAGTTTGATTAAAAGGCTCACCTAAGTAAGGCTTGCCTTTGCAATCTGAGTGAAACGCCAACCCAAAGGATGACCAGTGCCGCTGATGCCCCGCCTTGATGAGTTAGAAGTGGACGAACCGCGAGACCGCCAGGAACCCCCGGGCCAGGATTTTGGCTCGCGGGTGGAACTCGCGCTCGCGGCCAGCAACCACCTGCTCAACGCGCGCAACTCACCCCGCTACGTGGCCCAGGTGCTCCAGGGTGTCACGGCTGTGGCTACCAAACTGGAGCGGACCACCCGGCCGTTCACCGGCGTCGGACCATCAGAGCTGAAGGCCCGCGTGGGAGCGGTGGACCTGGAAACACCCCTGCCGGACACCGCAGCGGCGCTGCAGGAACTCGAAGACGTGTACCTGCGTGACGCCATCTACTTCCACGACGCCAAGTATGCCGCCCACCTCAACTGCCCCGTGGTGATTCCGGCGCTGGTGGGCGAGGCCGTCCTCTCCGCCGTGAACTCCTCGCTGGACACCTGGGACCAGAGCGCGGGGGCCACCATGATCGAGCGCCGCCTCATCGACTGGGCCGCCGCCCGGCTGCACCTCGGCGATGCGGCCGACGGCATCTTCACCTCCGGCGGCAGCCAGTCCAACCTCCAGGCCCTGCTCATTGCCCGCAACCACGCTGTTGCCGGCCTCCGCCAGGACCCGGCACGCAGCGCACTCCGGTTGCCTGCCCTGCTGGACACCCTGCGGATCTTCACCTCGGAGGACAGCCACTTCAGCATCCAGAAGTCGGCCTCCATGCTGGGGTTGGGGTTCGACGCCGTGGTCACCGTGCCATGCACCGCTGACCACCGGATGGACCCGGCCGCCCTCGCCGAAGCCCTGGCGGAAGCGCGCGGCGCCGGCCTGAGCCCCATGGCCGTGGTGGCCACCGCCGGCACCACCGACTTCGGCGCGGTGGACCCGCTCGCCGAGCTCGCCGCACTCGCCGGGGCCTACGGCGCCTGGTTCCACATCGACGCGGCTTACGGCGGCGGCCTGATGGTTTCCGGCCGCTACCGGCACCTCCTGGACGGAACCAGGCTGGCGGACTCAGTCACCGTTGATTTCCACAAGACGTTCTTCCAGCCGGTAAGCTCCAGCGCCCTGCTGGTCCGCGACCGGACCATGCTGCGCCACATCACGTACTACGCCGATTACCTGAACCCGGAAAGCGCCGCCCTCGCCGACATCCCCAACCAGGTGGACAAAAGCATCCAGACCACCCGTCGGTTCGACGCACTGAAGCTGTGGCTCACCCTGCGGATCATGGGCGCTGACGCCATCGGCGCCCTGTTCGATGAGGCCATCGACCTCACCGCACGAGTGGGTACCCTGCTCGCCGCGGATGACGACTTCGAACTCGCCGCACCGCCGCAGCTGTCCACCCTGGTGTTCCGGTACCGTCCGCGCCTGGAGGGCGGTAACCGCCTCCCCGAAGACGCCGCAGATGCCCTCAACCCTGCCATCCGCGCCGCCGTCTTCGCCTCCGGGGAAGCGGTGGTGGCGGGCACAAAGGTGGGCGGCCGCCACTACCTGAAGTTCACCCTCCTCAACGCCGAGGCCACCCTTGAGGACATTGCCCAGATCATCACCCTCCTGCGCCGCACCGGCGCGGGACTGCTGCAGAGCGAGGTATCCGCATGAGCACCGATAGCCGAGCTATGGGCAACAGCAGGATCTACGACTTCGCCGCCGTCGGCGTCGGGCCCTTCAACCTGGGCCTGGCCGCACTTGCCGAGCCGGTGGACGGGCTGGACGGCGTCTTCCTGGAACGCCGGGAATCCTTCGACTGGCACCCCGGCATGATGCTGGAGCCGGCCCACCTCCAGGTCCCCTTTATGGCGGACCTGGTCACCCTGGCCGACCCCACCTCGCCCTACTCCTTCCTGAACTTCCTCAAGCAGACCGGCAGGCTGTACCGCTTCTATATCCGCGAAAATTTCTACCCCCTGCGGGCCGAGTACAACCAGTACTGCCAGTGGGTGGCCGGGCAGCTGCCGAGCGTCCGTTTTGGCACAGCTGTGCTGGATACCACGTACGACGACGGCGTGTACCGGCTGTCCGTCTCAGGCCCCGAAGGGCCGGAGGTACTGCTGGCTCGGCGGCTGGTGCTGGGCACCGGAACCTCCCCGTACGTGCCGGAGGCGGCGGCTGGAATAGTGGCGGACGCCGCTGCCGGCCGCGGGGGAGTGGTCCTGCACAATGCCGAATACCTGGCCCGGAAGGCCGAGCTGCAGCAGCAGCGCAGCATCACCATCCTGGGCAGCGGCCAGAGTGCCGCCGAAATTTACTACGAGCTCCTGCAGGAATCGGACGTCCACGGGTACCAGCTGAACTGGGTGACCCGCTCGGGCCGGTTCTTCCCGCTGGAATACACCAAGCTGACCCTCGAGATGACCTCGCCCGAGTACGTGGACTACTTCCACGGCCTGCCGCAGCACCAGCGCGACCAACTCAACAAGACGCAAAAGAACCTCTACAAGGGCATCAACTCGGACCTGATCGACGCCATCTACGACCTGCTCTACACCAAGAGCATCTCCGGCCTGGTGGACACTCAACTGCTGACCCACTCCACCTTGACCGGCGGCCAGTGGGACCCGGAGACCCGGACCCACACCCTGCACCTGGAGCACGGGGAACAGGGCACGTCCTACACGCTGGACAGTGAAGCGGTGGTGCTTGCCACCGGCTACGGCTACCAGGAACCCGGGTTCCTTGGCGGCATTCAGGACCGCATTGCCCGGGACAGCGCCGGCAGGTTCGCCGTGGACCGGAACTACAGCACCGGTGTGGAACCAGGCGAGATCTTCGTCCAGAACGCCGAGCTGCACACGCATGGGTTCGTCACCCCGGACCTGGGCATGGGCGCCTACCGCAACTCCTGCATCCTCCGCGAAATCACAGGCCGCGAGGTGTACCCCGTGGAGCGGAGTATCGCGTTCCAGCAATTCGGGGCGCCCGCGGACCTCAGCGCATTACCGGACCGCACTGCCCCGGACCTCACTGCGGACCCCGCGGCAGGGGTGCCGGCATGAGCTTCACCTTCCGCTGCCTCGATGCGCAGGCCGACGCAGCGCTCCTCCACAGCTGGGTCACCCGGCCGTACGCCTCGTTCTGGGGCATGCTGTCTGCAAGCGTCGAGGACGTGGTGGCGGAATACACCAGGATCCAGACCAGCGGTCACCACCACGCCCTGCTGGGGCTCGACGACGGCGTCCCCGCCTTCCTGATGGAGGAGTACCTGCCGGAATCCTCGCCGCTGGCGGGCTTGTATGCGGTCCAGCCCGGCGACGTGGGGATGCACCTGCTGGTGGCACCGCCGTCGGACGCTCCCGTGCCGGGCTACACCACCTCAGTGATGGACGCTGTCCTGGACCGGCTGTTCGCCAGACCGGGAGTGGAGCGGATCGTCGTGGAGCCGGATGCCCGGAACACCAAGATCCACGCGCTCAATGAACGGCTGGGGTTCCAGTCTGCCGGCGTGGTGACACTGCCGGACAAAGACGCTCTGCTGAGCTTCTGCAGCCGCACCGATTACCTGGCCGCGCGTGCGGCACTGAACACTCTGTCCACACCCGTCATGCAGGGAGCCTCACTGTGACCGTCCACCTTGATTCCGCACCTGCGCCCGGCATGGATCCGGCTGCTGCCGGCACCCCCAACGCTGCCCCGCACCTCAATGCAGGCCGGTGGGACAACGCCAACCGGCACCTCCTCCGCAAGGCACTCGCCGAGTTCTCCCACGAACGGATCCTTGCCCCCGAGCCCCTGGACGAAAAGGCCGGGAACTACCGGGTCCGCAGCGACGACGGCACGCTGGAGTACCGCTTCACTGCCAGGCTCCTGGAACTGGAGCACTGGTCCATAGACGCCGGGTCCATCCACTGCTTCCGGGAAGGCGCTGAACAACCACTGGACGTACTGGAATTCATCACCGCGTTCCACGGCACCCTGGGCATCAACCTGCAGATGCTCCCGGTGTACCTCGAGGAGGTCAGCAGCACCCTGGCAAGCCACGCGTACAAGCAGTGGGCCGGCCAGCCCCCGGCCGCGGAACTGGCAGCCGGCGTCAGCGGCGGCGTCAACCCGGCCGTAGACTTCCAGGCCATCGAGCGCAGCATGACCGAAGGCCACCCCTGCTTTGTGGCCAACAACGGGCGCCTCGGCTTCGGCATCACCGATTACCACGCCTTCGCGCCGGAGACGGGAGCCCCGGTGCAGCTGGAGTGGATCGCCGTGCACCGGAGCCAGGCAGTGTTCACCGCAACTGCAGGACTGGATTACCGCGCGCACCTGGACGCCGAGCTCGGTTCACTGCTGGGCAGCTTCGACGCCGAACTCCAGGTGCTGGGCCTCGACCCGGACCAGTACTTCCTGATGCCCGTGCACCCGTGGCAGTGGGAGAACAAGCTCACCGTGACGTTCGCGGCCGAGATCGCCCGCCAGCGGATTGTGTACCTGGGTACCGGGAGGGACAGCTACCAGGCGCAGCAGTCCATCCGGACCTTCTTCAACACCACTGCCCCGGAGCGGCACTACGTCAAAACCGCCATGTCCGTGTTGAACATGGGCTTTATGCGCGGACTGTCGCCGCAGTACATGAAGGCCACGCCGGCGATCAATGACTGGCTGCGGAACCTGATCGAATCCGATGGTGCCCTCCAAAGCCGGGGGTTCACCATGATCGGCGAACTCGCCGCAATCGGCTACCACAACGGATACTACGAGGCCGCCTCCGCCAAGGGTTCGCCCTACCGGAAGATGCTCTCCGCCCTGTGGCGCGAAAGCCCGCTTCCGCTGCTGCAGGAAGGCCAGCAGCTGGCCACCATGGCCTCGCTGCTGCACGTGGATGCCGAAGGAAAGCCGATGGTTTCGGCGCTGATCGAGCGGTCCGGGCTGGCGCCGGTGGAGTGGCTCCGGCGGTACTTCGAGGCCTACCTGGTCCCGTTGGTGCACTGCCTGTTCAACTATGAGCTGGCCTTTATGCCGCACGGTGAGAACGTGATCCTCGTCCTCGAAGACGGGGTGCCGGTGCGGGCCGTCATGAAGGACATCGCCGAGGAGATTGTGGTGATGGGGGACCGGCTGGACCTTCCCGGGGAGGTGTCCCGGATCAAGGCGGACATCCCGGACGGGGAGAAGGTGCTGGCGGTCTTCACGGATATCTTCGACTGCATCTTCCGCTTCCTGGCCGCACTCCTGGCGGAGGACGGCAAGGTCAGCCAGGAGGAGTTCTGGCGGACCGCTGCCGCCAGCATCCGCGACTACCAGGGGCAGCACCCGGAACTCGTCGACCAGTTTGCGCGCCACGACCTGTTTGCGGAGGATTTCGAGCTGTCCTGCCTGAACCGGCTCCAGCTCCGTAACAACCAGCAGATGCTGGACCTGGCTGATCCCTCCGGCGGGCTCCAAATGGCCGGCCGCCTCGCGAACCCGCTGGCGAGGTTAGCTGGGTAAAACAACGGGAAGAAGGACTGGCGGAAAGGTGCAGGGCTAGGCTGGCACCATGACGCCAGATATTTCCGGACCTACTTCGATTTCCGGAACTACGGCCCTGGTCACCGGGGCAAGTGCAGGCCTGGGCGCCGAGTTCGCACGCCAGCTCGCTGCCCAGGGCTGCAACCTGGTGCTGGTGGCGCGGGACCGGGCCCGCCTCGAGGAAGCAGCGGCGGGCCTGGAACGGCGCTACGGAATCACGGCTGAGGCGCTTCCCGCGGACCTGACGGACGACGCAGACGTTGCCGCCGTCGTCGGACGCTTGTCCGATCCCCGGCGGCCGGTGGGAATCCTGGTCAACAACGCAGGCATCGGGCTGCTGCACAACTTCGAGGACAACCCCGTCTCCGAGGAGAAACTGCACCTGAAGCTGCATGTGGAAACGTCCATGGTCCTGGCGCATGCCGCCCTCAAGGGCATGCTGGACCGTGGCGAGGGGCGGATCATCAACGTGGCCAGCATCGCCGCGTTCCTGCCGCGGGGCACGTATTCCGCGGCGAAGGCGTGGATGGTGAGCTTCAGCCGGTGGGCCAACCTCGCCTACGGCGCGCGGGGAGTGAGAGTCACGGCGGTCTGCCCGGGCTTTGTCCACACCGAATTCCACGACCGCATGGGCATGGACAAGTCCGTGGTTCCGTCGTGGACCTGGCTTCGTCCGGGGCGCGTGGTCCGGGAGGGGCTGGCGGACAATGCCCGGGGCAAAGCCGTTTCCATCCCCACCAAGCGCTACAAACTGGTTGCTGCGCTGGCGCGGATAGCCCCGGCGAAGCTAGTGGCGGGCCCGCCGCGGAAGCCCGATGAGGGCAGCAACCGTCCGTGATTTTGCCCGCCGCACCGCAACCACCACTGCGATGCCCACCAGCGCGCCCACCAGGGTCTCCACGCCGCGTTCCAGGATCAGGACCGCGGGGTCGATGGGGGCGGCGAGCTGGGTCATCAGCAGGATCACCGGGGTGAAGGAAACCATCGCCAGGCCGTAGTGGCGGGCCATAAACAGCTCCGTGGTGAACTGGAACAGGATCACCAGGAGGGCCAGCAGCACGGCTTGCTGCCCGGGAAACAGGCCCGCCAGGGTCCACGGTCCGGGAAGAAGGACGACGGCGGTGACGGCCAACCCTACAAACGTCCCGACGATGCGGTGGATGCCCCGCCGGACGCTGCTGGGCAGGTCGGCGCCGGCCAGGGGAACGGCTGCGGCGGCCATTGCCCAGTGCGGGTGGCCGCTGCCGCTGAGGACCCCCACGGTACCGGCGGCTCCAACGGCGAGCACGTACCGGGTGGCGTGCACCAGCAGCTCGCGCTGGCCGGCGGGCTGCAGGGCCGCCGCGGTCCGGGCGGCACCCGGCTGCCAGGATCTGTGCCGGATCCAGCCGCCGAAACCCACCAGCAGGGAAAACGCAGCTGAGCCGGCCGCAATGAGCAGGGCCAGGTACCAGGGACCGGGCACGGGGACCGAGGCGCAGGCTCCCAGCGCCAGGATGCCAAAGAACGGCCCGTTCGGCTTGAGCCGCACCCTGTCGGCGAAGACCGATCCGACGCCGGCCAGGACCGCTTCCACGGCGACAAGCCACCAGGACTGGAGGTGGTTGACGGACAGCAGGAGGCCTGCAGTTACGCCGCCCAACAGGACCACCGCGGCCTGGCACTGGTGCAGGAAGCGGAGCTGGTGCGGTTCCGAGCGGCCGTACATCCCGGTCAGGGCGCCGAAGACGGCGTACATAATGAGGTCGGTCCGGCCCGCGGCCAAGAGGAGGAGCGAGGGGACTGCGACGCTGATGGCCACGCGCAGGGCGGCGAGGTGGTCGCGGTTTGCCGGCTCCAGCCGGTGGAGTGCGCGCATCTGCTCCATCAGAAGCCTCATGCCGCACCGTCCCTGCCTATATCCCGGATCCCCTTCAGGGTCCCTTTGAAAAGTATCATCGGGCGCCGCCTGCAGGCATTTCTTGACGTGTCCGGGGAAACAAAACGACACCGGAGCGGCACGGCAAAGGCCCGCCCCGCGCGCTTTTGTGGAAGCGGCGCTGGACGGGCCCTGGGAGCGTGGGCTGCTGGTGGCCGCTAGACCTGGGCGGGAACCTTTTCGGACTTTGAATCGGTGATGTCCTGGGTCTCGAACGGGAGCTCGTCCAGGTCGATCAGCGGGTTCTCGTCCTGGGTGGCCACCAGTTCGCGGGCCTCAGCCTGGGTGTCCACGCTGGGCATGGAGCCGGGCAGGGGCCGCTGGGCCGATTCCTTCAGGAAGTAAATGGCGACGGCGCCCACCAGTGAGGTGCCCATGAGGTAGTAGGCGGGCATCATGTCGTTGCCGGTGGCGCTGATCAGGGCTGCCACGATGAATGGCGTGGTGCCGCCGAAGATGGCCACCGAGAAGTTGTAGGCGATACCCATGGCGCCGTAGCGGCTGGACGTGGGGAACTGGGCCGGGAGGGCCGAGGCCAGGTTGGCCACGTAGAACGTCACCGGGAACGCGATGAGCGCAAGGCCGGACAGCGTGGACCAGATCTCGCCGACGCCGATCAGCATAAAGGCCGGGGCGGCCAGGACAACCGTGCTCAACGCACCGATCCACAGCACGGGCCGGCGGCCGATCCGGTCGGACAGCTTGCCGGTCAGCGGGATGCAGAGGCTCATCACTACCAGGACGGGGATGGTCAGCAGGGTGCCGTGCACCTCGTCGTAGCCCTTGGACTCGGTGAGGTAGGTGGGCATGTAGGACGTCAGCGCATAGCCGGCGGTGTTGGCGGCGGCCACCAGGACCATCGCCACAATGATCGAGCGCCAGTAGGCCTTCACGATTCCCACCGGGCCCTTTGCCGTTGCCTCGTCCGAAGCGGCGGCGTGCTTGGCGAGGTCCTCCTGCGCGTCCAGGGTTGCCTGGAATTGCGGGGATTCCTCGATCTTGCTCCGGAAGTAGATGGCGATCAGGCCCATCGGACCGGCCACCAGGAACGGGATGCGCCAGCCCCACTCTTCCATCACACTCTGGCCCAGGGTCAGCTGCAGCACGGAGACCAGGGCGGCGCCGAGGGCGAAGCCGAAGTAGCTGCCCATATCCAGGAAGCTGGCGAAGAAGCCGCGGCGCTTGTCCGGGGCGTACTCGCTGACGAAGGTGGTGGCGCCGGCGTATTCACCGCCGGTGGAGAAGCCTTGGACGATCTTCAGCAGGACCAGCAGGGCTGCGGCCCACAGGCCAATCTGCGCGTAGCCGGGGAGGAGTCCGATGGCAAAAGTGCTTGCCGCCATGATCATCAAAGTGGTGGCGAGGATCTTCTGCCGGCCCACCTTGTCGCCAAGCCAGCCGAAGATCACGCCGCCGAGCGGGCGGGCGATAAACGTTGCGGCGAAGGTTCCGAGCAGGAACAGGGTTTGGGTGGTGGGATCTGATTCCGGCAGGAAGACCGGCCCCATGGTGGTGATGAGGTAGCCGAAAACGCCTACGTCGTACCATTCCATGGTGTTGCCCACGATGGTTCCGCCCAGTGCTTTCTTGAGCATGGGCTGGTTCACCACGTTGACGTCCGATTCCTTGAGCCGGCGGCGCCCCAGTTTTATGGGCTTCCGTGGTGCTTTGGCAGCCGCGGGTGGGGTGCCGGAGGGTGTTGCTGGGTTGGTTCCGGAGGCGCTGTAGGTGCCTGCGGAAGAGTCGGTGATGCTTCGGTCTGTGGGCATTTGGGCAACTCCTGTGGAGGTCATTTGCTTGCGACTTGTAGCTGCCCCGCTCCGGGCAGGCCTTCAATTTTACGCGAAACCCATGGCGCCCGCCCGTTTTATGCCGTAGGATCAACCCTTTTCGGCACCTTTCAGGACGGTTTGGCCCATCTCTTTTTCCTGCTTTTCCCGCGCCAGCACAGGGATCGGCGCCGCAGCGCGCAATCGTTACCGAATTTTTTCGCGAGTACGACGGCGGCCGCCTCTTTTGGCACGCTCCCGGCGGCTAATCGTGACGGCCGCCACGGTTTTCCGGACCACTTTGAAAGGCCGTCCGGACCGCATGCAGGGCCGGCGTCGTCCCTTGCTCATGGCGCCTCTCATCCCGACGGTCCTTAAGGGGGTTCACAGGTGCCCGGCGCTTCCCTAAGGTTGTGCCATGGGAACACTTTTTTAGAGGCGGGCGGATGCCTGCGGCCAGGCCATTGCCGGCCACCCATCGCGATTAAGGCCCCGGCGGCCTCACTTTTGGTAATACTTCGTTTCATTGTGGAAAGGAAGAACAGATGGCTGACGACATCACTGGAAAGAAACTGGCGCCGGAGGTGGCCGACCACCTGGCGCAGGCAATGAAAGCCCCGGACATGCCCGGGGCTGCAGCTCCGATCGCCCCGACGGGGATAGGTGCAGCGGGCTCCTGGCCCGATGGCAACGGGAAGCGGCGGCACCCCAAGGAACGCGGATCCGGCCACGGCCGCATGGGGCAGGGGGCAGCCGTGACGGCGGTCCACCGCACCAGCCGGCCGCAGATGCCGCACTCGTCCTAGGGCTTCTTTAGAACGAGACTGTCCACACTGAAAGTACTGGCGACCCCTTATATCGGGGTCGCCAGTACTTTGTGTGTCCCATCTGATTGCGCGTCCTGATTGCAGCAGCAGTTCCGCTCAGGCTTCCGGCACAACCTCCGACGGTTCTTTGTCCAGCCGCCAACCGCGCCACACCGGGTGCCGGAGCCGCCCGGTTCCGGTCCATTCGCTGTACGTCACCTCTCCCACCAGCTGGGGACTCACCCAGCGGGCATCGGCTGCATCTTCACGCGGCACATCCTCGAAGGGCGACGTTTTTCTCGCCAGCCGGTCCACTGTCTGCCGGAGCTCAGTGAGCTCGCGCCAGCTGAAGCCGCTGCCCACCCGGCCCACGTACCGCAGGTTCCGCCCGTCCGGGATGCCCACCAGCAGCGACCCCACGGACCCCTCGCGGGCGCCCTTGCCGGGCCGCCAGCCGCCCACCACCACCTCCTGGGTCTGGTCGAGCTTGAGCTTGATCCAGGTGCGGGTCCGCTGTCCCGTGACATACCGGCCGTCGGTGCGTTTGGCCATCACTCCTTCGAGGCCCAGTTCCTGTGCGCTCTCAAGGATGTCCTCCACCCGTTCCTTAAGGACCAGGGACAGGTCCACCGGGCAGTCCGACGCCGTGAAAAACTGCTCCAGCCGGTTGCGCCGCTTGGCGAGGGGCAGCGCGCGGAGGTCCGTGCCGCCGTCGTACAGCAGGTCGAAAAGCATCAGCCGCACGGGGATGGCCTTGCGTGCTTTGGCGACGTCGGCGGGCCGGGTGAGCTTCATGCGGCCCTGGAGCAGGCCGAAGTCAGGCCGGCCGGAAGGTCCGACGGCGATAATCTCGCCGTCAGCCACGAAAGGCTGGGGCGGCCAGCAGTCCCGGTCAGTGAACTCCGGGTACGTCCTGGTGACGTCGTTCCCGTTGCGGCTGAAGATGCGGATGGTTTCCTCGTCGGCCACGAGGATGGCGCGCACCCCGTCCCACTTCAGCTCGAACTGCCAGTTGCTGCCCGGCAGGTCCGCGGTGGTCCCGGACGTGGCCATCATCGGACTGAAGTCCTCCGGTGATATTGGAGCGGCGGCCGGGGCATCCTCAGCTTGCCCTTGCTCTGCCGCTTCCTCCGGCTCGTTGGCTCCGTCCTCCGCCTCCTCCGGTTCCTCCGGTTCATCCCTTTCCTCCGGCACGGCGGCAGCACGGTGCCGTGTGCTTGGCCGGTCTTTGTCCATGAGATGGATCAGCCATTGGCCTTCGGCGTCCTTGCCCTGGCCGCGGCCGGTGTGGATAAGTGCCACCTTTTTCGTCCCGCCCAGGCCGCCGCCTTCGGAACCGTGCAGGGTAACGATGACCTCCCTGCCGTTGATCCACTTGTGCAGTTCATAGGTGCCGTGGTCCCAGATGGTCATTTCGCCGGCACCGTATTCGCCTTTGGGGATGGTCCCGTGAAAGGTGAGGTAGTCCATCGGATGATCCTCGGTCTGGACCGCCAGGTGGTTCTTGCCCCCGCTTTCAGGGACGCCTTTCGGCAAAGCCCAGGACACCAGGACGCCGTCGTGCTCAAGCCGGAGGTCGAAGTGGAGCCGGCTGGCGTGGTGCTCCTGGATGACAAACGCGTCCCCGCTGCCGGCCATGCCGCTGAATGGTTCCGGGGTGGCGTTGGGGTCACGCATGGAGCGGTACTTGCCCAGGCGCGGGTCGGCGTCGTGATGCCTGTCCGGTACGTCCAGGCTTTGGTTTGAGGCGCGGACGACGGCGGCGAACGGGTCAATGCCTTCCTGCACCCGGCGCAGCACGGCCTGGTAGTCCAGGTGCTCCAGGCCCGGAGAGCTGATTTCCTCCCACGTCCGCGGCGCGGCCGCCATCGGGGTGGGGCGGCCCCTCAGTGAATAGGGCACGATGGTGGTTTTCGCCGCGTTGTTCTGGCTCCAGTCCACCAGCACCTTGCCCTTGCGCAGCGTCTTTTTCATGTCGCTGACGGCCAGGTCCGGGTGGTCGGCTTCCAGTGCGCGGGCCAGCTCCCGGGCGAACGCGGAGATCTGGTCGGAGGTTTGGCTCCGGTCCAGGGCGGCGTACAGGTGGATTCCTTTGCTGCCGCTGGTCACCGGGACCGGGTCCAGGCCCACATCCTCGAGGATGCCGCGCGCCAGCAACGCCACTTCCACACACTCCTCAAGCCCGGCCCCTACACCGGGATCGAGGTCCAGGACCAGCCGGTCCGGGTTCAGCTGGTTGCCGTGCGAATCCACCTGCCACTGGGGAACGTGGATTTCCAGGGAATTGATCTGACCGAACCAGGTGAGTGTGGCGGGGTCGTTCACCATGGGGTAGTGGATGGTCCGGTCCTTGTGGGTGATGGCGGCGCGGGGGAGCCAGCCCGGGGCTGAGTCCTCAAGGTTCTTCTGGAAAAAGACCTCGCCGGGCTTCTCCTCGGTTCCGACGCCGTTGACCCACCTTTTCCTCGTGGCGGGCCTGTTGGCCGCGGCGGGGATCAGGACGTGTGCCACGGCGGCGTAGTACGCCAGGATGTCTGCCTTGGTGGTGCCGGTCTCCGGATAGATGACTTTGCCCAGGTTGGTGAGGGTCAATTCCCGGCCTGCAACCCGGACACGCTCCTTAGCGGCGGCCACAGGTCTTCACCTCCGGCGCTGCGTGCTGTTGACTTAGGGAATGAGAGCCATCTGGAAAGGTGCCATCGCGTTTGGCCTGGTCAACGTCCCCGTAAAGGTCTACAGCGCAACCGAAGATCATGACATCAGTCTGCACCAGGTCCACAATGCCGACGGCGGCAGGATCAGGTACCAGCGCAGGTGCGAGGTCTGCAGCCAGGTCATCGATTACTCGGACATCGAGAAGGCCTACGAGGAGGACGGCAAGACCGTTGTCCTCTCCAAGGATGAGCTCAAGGCCATTCCTGCCGAGAACAGCCACGAGATTGAAGTGGTGCAGTTCGTCCCCTCCGAGCAGCTTGAACCGATGATGTTCGAGAAGAGCTACTACCTCGAGCCGGACTCCAAGTCGCCCAAAGCCTACGTGCTGCTCCGCCGTGCGCTGGAGGACACGGACCGGGTGGCGATCGTCCAGTTCGCGTTGCGCGAGAAGACGCGGCTTGGCGCGCTGCGGATCAAGGACGACGTCCTGGTGCTGCAGTCCCTGCTCTGGCCGGACGAGGTGCGCGAAGCCAACTTCCCGTCCCTGGATGTATCCATCAAGATCTCCCCCCAGGAACGCGACATGTCCGCGGCCCTGGTGGAGTCCATGGCAGCTGATTTCGATCCCGAGCACTTCACGGACGACTACCAGGTCCAGCTGCGCCAACTCATCGAGGCCAAGCTCGAGCAGGGCGACGCGCTGGACACGGATGAAACCTTTGGGGTGGAAGCCGGTGAAGGCGGCAAGGGCGAAGTCATCGACCTGATGGAGGCGCTGAAGCGGAGCCTGGACCGGAAACGCGGCGGCGGGTCCGGAGCCGCTGCCGGCGGTTCCGGGGAGGAGGCCGCGGAATCCGGCGACGACGAGGAAGAGAGCAAGCCTGCGCCCAAGCGGGCCACGGCCGGCAAGACGGCGGCCGCCAAGTCTGACGGGACCAAATCCACGGCAGCCAAGTCCACGGCAGCCAAGTCCGGCACGGGAAAGACCGCCACCAGGTCCGCAGCGGCGAAAGCGGCGGACACGAAGACCAGTGCAGCCAAGACCACGGCCAAGTCCACGGCGAGCAAAACTGCCGATAAACCTGCCGCGAAAACCGCCGCCGGCAAGGCAACGGGCACCAGGGCGCGCAAGCCGGCGTGATGCTCGTGGGCTTGCCGGGGGCGCCGCTTGGGGAAATGCCATGCCTACGAAACTACTAAGCTTGCTTGCTTTTAGATAGTCGTTGTACAAACGCTCTTTACAGCGGCGGCAGGCGCGTCCACAATGAGTCGCATCGCAGCCTCCGCTGTGCATGCGGCGTGCTGTTGACTCACTGGGAACCATCGCAGTAGGGAGGCGCAGCCATGGATGACCAGGCTGATGTTCTGGAGGCGGACCGGGCGCTGAAGCAAAAACACCGGGCCATGTGGGCGTCAGGGGATTACGCCGCGCTGGCGGATGAGATGCTCCTGGAACTGGGTGCCGTCCTGGTGGAAGCCTGCGGCATCAACGCGCGGCAACGGGTCCTGGACATTGCGGCCGGGACAGGCAACGCTGCCATTCCGGCTGCAATGATGGGCGCCAAAGTGGTGGCCAGCGACCTCACCCCCGAGCTCTTCGAGGCGGGGCGCCGGGAGGCCGCCAACCGGGGCGTCAGCCTGGAGTGGCAGGAAGGCGACGCCGAGGCCCTGCCTTTCGGCGATGCGGAGTTTGACGCGGTGATGTCCTGCATCGGCGTGATGTTTGCCCCGCACCACCAGGCGGCTGCCGACGAACTGCTGCGGGTCTGCAAGCCCGGCGGCTCCATCGGGCTCCTGAGCTGGACGCCGGAAGGATTCATCGGGCAGATGTTTGCCACCATGAAGCCCTTCGCTCCGCCGCCCCCGCCGGGCGCGCAGCCCGCGCCGCTGTGGGGGAGTGAGGAGCATGTCCGTGAACTGCTGGGGGACAGGATTACCGACGTCCGTACACGCAAACAGTCACTGGCCGTGAGGAGTTTTCACCAGCCCGCGGACTTCGTCCGCTACTTCAAGTCCCACTACGGGCCCACAATCTCCGTGTACAAGTTCATCGCGGAGGATCCGGACAAGGTCAAAGAGCTGGACAGGGCGCTGACCGAACTGGCCGAGTCCTTCGGCGATGCGCACGGCGATTCCCCGTTCCAGATGGAATGGGAGTACCTGCTGTTCACGGCAAAGAAGGCCAAGGGTAATGCCGGATGACTTTGTGGCGGAATCGTCCGCCACCATCGAGGCCCCGCCCGGCCGGGTGTGGGAAGTCATTACGGACCCAGCCGCCACGAAGGAATTCATGTTTGGTGCCGAGCTCGCCACGGACTGGAGTGTGGGCGGGCCCATCACCTGGCGGGGCAGCTGGGAAGGCAAGGAGTATGAGGACAAGGGAGTGATCCTCGCCGTGGAGCCCGGCCGGCGGCTGGTGTACACCCACTTCAGCCCGCTGGGCGGCCAGGAGGACAAGCCGGAGAACTACCACACGCTGACCTGGACGCTGCAGGACCAGGGCGGCCGGACGCTGCTGACGCTGGCCCAGGACAACAACCCCACAGCGGAGGCGGCCGAGCATTCACAGGGCATGTGGGACCGGCTGGTGGCGGACGTCAAGAGACTCTCCGAGCGCACCTGAACCATCCAGTAGGGGAGGGGAGCGCTTAAACGCGGCGGCCGCCGTCGGACACCTCCCGGGGAAGGGAAAGTCCGACGGCGGCCGTACGCTCTGCTGCCAGGGCAGCGAGGCTGCTACTCGGCGTCGTGGTCCGTTTCGAGGATCTGGACCAGGTGGTCCAGGGCAGTCTCAGCGCCGTCGCCCTCGGCCCGGAGGACCACCACGTCGCCGTGGGAGGCGCCCAGGCTCATGAGGGACAGGATGCTGGCTGCGTCCATCGCCTCGTCGGCCGGCTCGCCTTCGCGGGCAATGGTGATGTCCAGGTCGTACTCTCCTGCTGCCTCGGCAAAGATGGCGGCGGGGCGGGCGTGCAGGCCCACGCGGCTGGCGACTGTTGCTGTGCGTTCTGGCATTTTTGCTCCTTTGTCTTCCGGCGGGCTGGTATGCCGGAGTTGAGGTAGTGGGTGGGGCAGGGTCAGACGGTTGCTGGAACGGTCTCCACCGTAGCAGCGCTCTTCGGGGCTGCCCAGCGCTTAAGGGCCACCACGGCCAGCGCGCTGACGATGGTTCCGGCGATGATCGACAGGACGAACATCAGCAGGTTGCCGATGGCGAAGAACACAAAGATCCCGCCGTGCGGCGCCTGCGACGTGACGCCGAAAGCCATGGAGAGTGCGCCGGTGAGGGCACCGCCCAGCATGCTTGCAGGGATGACGCGCAGCGGATCGGCTGCGGCGAACGGGATGGCGCCTTCGGAGATGAAGGATGCACCCAGCAGCCAGGCGGCCTTGCCGTTTTCGCGCTCGGCCAGGCTGAAGAGCTTCCGGTCCAGGACGGTGGCCAGGGCCATGGCCAGCGGGGGAACCATGCCTGCGGCCATTACGGTTGCCATGATCTGCCACGGCGCCTGGTTGGTGGCGCTGCCTGCGCTGAGGCCCGCCACGGCGAAGGCGTAGGCCACCTTGTTCACGGGGCCGCCCAGGTCGAAGCACATCATGAGGCCGAGGATGACGCCCAGGACCACGGCGGAGGTACCGGTCATGCCGGTGAGCCAGCCGTTGAGTGCGTTGGTAAGGCCGGCGATGGGTCCGCCGAGCACCAGGAACATCAGGCCGGAGGCGACGATGGAGGCGAGCAGCGGGATGATAACAACGGGCATCAGGCCGCGCAGCCAGCGCGGTACCTGCCAGGTGCCGATGAGGTGCGCGATGTAGCCGGCCAGCAGGCCGCCCACAATGCCGCCGAGGAACCCGGCGCCCATGAAGCCGGACACTGCACCGGCAACGAAGCCGGGGGCGATGCCGGGCCGGTCAGCGATGGCGTAGGCGATGTAGCCTGCCAGCGCAGGGACAAGGAAGCCCATGGACAGGGCGCCGATCTTGAACAGGACCGCGCCGAGGTAGATGGCCAGGCCGCCCTCGGGGAGGTTCCCGAAGTTGTTGGCCAGGACCACGTCATCTGCCACTTCGGTGATCTTGTAGCCGCCGAGCAGGAAGCCCAGGGCGATCAGCAGGCCGCCGCCGGCCACAAACGGAATCATGTAGCTGACACCGGTGAGCAGGGCGCGCTTCAGCTTCTGGCCGATGTGCTCTCCCTTTTCATCCGCCTCGTGCTCAGCCTGCTCTTCAGCCCCGAAGTGCGGGACCCGGCGTGCGTGCGGGTTGTCAGCCGCGGCCAGGGCCTCCTGGACCATCTTGGCCGGCTCGTCGATGCCGCGCTTGACCGGAGCGTTGATAACGGGCTTGCCGGCGAAGCGTTCCTTGCCGCGTACGTCCACGTCCACGGCGAAGATGACGGCGTCGGCGGCCGCGATGACAGCGGGATCCAGCGGCTTGGCGCCGGAGGAACCCTGCGTCTCCACCTGCAGGTCGACGCCGGCCTCCTGGGCGGCTGCCACCAGGGAGTCAGCTGCCATGTAGGTGTGGGCGATACCGGTGGGGCATGCGGTCACGGCCACGAGGCGTTTGGGCCGTGAGCCTGCCGAAGCTTCGGCGGTTGAGCTGGCGGAAACCGGGCCTACCGAAGTAGCGCCTGCCGAAGCACCCGCGGTACCGGCCGCAACGCCCGCGGGAGCGGCGGCATGGGCGGCGGGCTTGTCAGCCAGTGCCCCGTCCACCAGTTCCACGATCTCTTCGCGGGAGGAGGCGTTGCGCAGGGCTGCGGTGAAGTCCTTTTTGATCAGGGACCTGGCGAGCTTGGACAGCAGCTTCAGGTGCGCCTGGTCCGCGCCGTCGGGGGCGGCGATGAAGAAGACCAGGTCTGCCGGTCCGTCCTTGGCGCCGAAGTCCACCTTGGGGTCAAGGCGGGCCATGGCCAGGGTGGGTTCGATCACGGCGGCGGAGCGGCAGTGCGGGATGGCGATGCCGCCGGGGATGCCCGTGGCGGTTTTCTGCTCGCGGGCGAAGGCGTCTGCGAAGAGGCCTTCAACTTCTGATGCGCGTCCGGTGGCAGCTACTTTGCTTGCCAGGTGCCGGATCACCGTCTCGGGGGAGTTGCCCAGGTTCTGGTCGAGCTCGACCAGTTCCGTGGTGATGAGCTGGGTCACTGTCAATCCTTTCGAAGGGCCGTGATGGTTACGGCATCCGGGGTGGTTTGGTGAACTGCCGGGACAGTGGAGCCCGGCAGGGAGGCGGCTGCGGCACCGTGGGCCACCGCCTGACGAAGGCAATCGGCCGGGGCGGCGCCCTGGCCTTGGGCGAGCAGGTAGCCGGCCAGGGCTGAATCGCCCGCGCCGACCGTACTGACCGCGGCGACCGGCGGATGCGTGGCCAGCCACGCGCCGTCGGCCGTTACCAGGACAGCTCCCTTGGATCCGAGAGTTGCCAGCACAGCTCCCACGCCGGAACGTACGACGGCGGCTGCTGCTGCTGCTGCGGCAGCCGGGTCCGCTTCCAGTTCCTCAGCGGTGGCCGGGGAAGCGAAACCGGCTGCGGCAGCCAGTTCCGCCAATTCCTCGGCGTTGGGTTTGAGGAGGTCCGGCATGCCGGCGGCGCCACCGGTGAGGGCGGCGGCGAGCGGCTGGCCGGACGAGTCGACGGCGATGCGCGGGGCGGCGCCGTCGGCGGAAGAACGCAGGCGCTGGGCCGCCGTCGCGTAGAAATCCGCGGGGAAGCCCGGCGGCAGCGAACCGGCCAGGACCACCCAGCTGGCGCCGCGGGCGGTCTCCACCAGCAGCTTGATCAGGGCTTCCTGCTGGTTTTCATCCAGCGCGGGGCCAGGTTCGTTGATCTTGGTGGTCACGCCGCCGGGTTCGGTGAGGGCGACGTTGGTGCGCAGCGGCTCAGCGATGGGCAGGGAGACGAAGGGCACGCCGCCTTCGCGCAGGCCGGCCAGGACCGGGTCACTGTCCGCGCCGGGGAGGACGGCTATGGATTCGAGGCCGGAGGCCACCAGGGCGCGGGAGACGTTGACGCCCTTGCCGCCGGATTCCTGGCTGACGGAGACGGCGCGCTGCACTTCGCCCCGTTCGAGCGGGCCGGGCAGGGCCACGGTACGGTCCAGGCTGGGGTTGGCCGTGAAGGTGACGATCATGCGACCACCACGTCTACGCCGGCGTCCTCAAGGGCGGCTGCCAGTTCCGGGCCGGGTTCGCTGTCTGTAATCAAGGTGTCCAGATCTTTCAGGGAGGCGAACTGGACCAGGGTTTCCGTGTCCAGCTTGGAGGAATCGGCCAGCACCACGATGCGGCGTGCCGAACGGACGAAAGCTGCCTTGACGGCGGCTTCCTCGGGGTCGGGAGTGCTGAGGCCGAAGGAGGCATGGATGCCGTTGGTGCCGATGAAGGCAATGTCCGGCCGGATCCTGCCTGCGGCCTCAACGGTTGCTTGGCCTACGGCAACCTGCGTGATTCCGCGGACGCGTCCGCCCAGGACATCGAGGGCTATTCCGGGAATGTTGGACAGTTTGCCGGCGATCGGAAGGGCGTGCGTGATGGCCACCAGTTCGGGGCGTGCTTCTGTTCCGTCGGAAGGTTCGCCGGCGGTCCGCCGGGAGAGCAGGTCCGCCAGCACTTCGGTGGTGGTGCCGCCGTCGATCAGGACGCTGCCGGGGGAGCTGCGCGGGATGAGCGCCAAGGCGGCCTCGGCGATGCGCACTTTCTGGTCCGGACGCTGGATGGCCCGCTCCGTGACGCTTTCCTCGGTGGTGCTGAACCGGTCCGTGGCAACGGCGCCGCCGTGCACCCGGCGGACCGTGCCGGCGGTTTCGAGGGTGGCCAGGTCGCGCCGGACGGTTTCGGTGGTGATGCGGAAGCGCTCAGCCAGGTGGGTCACGGTGACCCGGCCGGTGCCGGCAACAAGCTCGGCAATCTTTTGCTGGCGCTCCTCGGCGAACACGTACCCTCCGTTGCGTAAGGCTTGCTGTCAGTGACTGGCATCACATGATGTTGAGTTACTTGACTTTATCTTTGCTTCTGTTGGTTTGTCAATGGAAACCAACATGAAACAAAGTGTCCCTTCCCCCGGTTGGGAGTTTTTGTCCACCTGTGCAGGGTTGCGGGCCCCTGAAGTTTGCATGTGTGGACAAAAACTCGGAGCGGGGGTGCGAAGAAGCCGGGCCGGACCGTCGTGGTCCAGCCCGGCTTCTGCGGGTTCATCGGAGGGTTGCTCTCCCCGGAATTCCTTCTGTCCTGGCTACAGCCCGCCGTCGCGGCTTTCGTTCCTGGTGATGCGCTCACCGGTGTTCGGGTCCACGACGGATCGGGTTTCGCTGACCCGCCGGCTGCGGCCCGGCGAGGCGAGGATCAGCGAGGCGATCAGGCCGATCACGCCCACGGCCATCAGGATGTAGCCGATGAGCACCTGGTCGACGAAGGGGATCAGGCCTGGAGCTACCGCCCAGGCGAGGATGGCGCCGAGTGCGATGAGGAAGATGGAAGAGCCGATTCTCATGTGCTGCTCCTTGCTGGTCGCGGAGGGACCCTGTCCGGGCCCGTGACGGGATGCTAAGTATGCTGTCCGTCACGCGCCACGCTACAGCGCAGGGATGCCCTGTTCAATGCTTTGGCCGGCCGCCGGGCGTTTCGAATGAACAACGTTTTGGCGGGCCAAAGGCTGAGGGCGTCTGCTTGCCTCGCTAGGCTGATCCGATGGAAACAGTTGTGTGGTCAAAGCCGGAAGACGAGCGGGCGGGTACGCCGTTGCTGGTGATGATGCACGGCTATGGCACCGACGAGTCCCGGATGGTGCGGCTTTTTGAGTACCTTCCGGCAGAATTCACCTGCGCGGCGCTCAGGGCCCCCATGGCCATCGGCGACCACTATGGCTGGTTCCTGCTGGATTACTTCCTGGCCAACGACTTCGCGGATGTCATCAAGGCTGCCAATGCCGTCCAGACCTGGATCAGCAGCGTCAAGAGCCAGCACTCCAGCGTCAGTCTCCTTGGCTATTCCCAGGGGATGGCCATGGCCAGCACCCTGCTGCGCCTGCATCCCAAGGACTATGAGGCAGTTGTGGGACTGTCCGGCTTTGTGCTCGAAAATGAGCTCCTGTCCCTCACTGAGTCCTTCGATACACCGCCGCCTTTTTTCTGGGGGAGGGACAAGGCGGACCTGGTGATCAACGAAGATGCAGTGGCGTACACCGGGGAGTGGCTGCAGGCGAACACCCTTCTCACCGCCAGGACCTACCCCGGCATGGGCCACGCCATGTCCAAGACGGAAATGGTGGACGTCAGCGCCTTCCTCCGGCACTACGTGCTCCGGCCCAACGGTTCCGCCGGCTCCTAGCACTTGCGGAGGCCGCGCGCGAGACGTGCGTCACAAAGAGGGTTGAAGAAAAAACAGTTGCCAGCCAAATTTGTAAGCGCTTACACTCGTCTTCGGCCGCGCGCGCGGCTGTGAACTGGGCAGACAGGGAGGGTGGTGCGGTGCGGACGCTTTGCGGCAGCCCATTGAGGCGCATCACTGTCGGCTCCTGCGGCGGAGCCGGACATCCGGCCCGCTTGTCCGCGGGCCCGCGACGGGCCCATGATGGTAGGGACAGATGGATCAGCAGGGCCGCCAACGAGGCCCATGGTGGAACACTACCGCTGCGCATGTAACGCCGTCCGGCCCGCCGACTCTGCAGATGATCCGGGCACCGAAGCCACCACATCCCAGAAGCAACCCCGCCTTCGAGGCTGCCCGCCGTCTGAAAGGACACCGCACCACGCATGAGTGAAAACACTGCAACGCACCATCCAGTTACCAGCCTCACGGCATGGACCGGAGCCTCAGCCATTCTTTTTGACCTCGACGGCGTCCTGACGCCCACCGCCACGGTGCACGAGCAGGCGTGGCAGGAGTTGTTCGAGGGCTACCTCTCCTCCCGGCCGGACGTCACGGGTTACAGCGAGAGCGACTACTTCGACCACATCGACGGAAAGCCGCGCTTTGATGGTGTCCGCGATTTCCTGGCCTCGCGCGGAATCGTCCTCCCGGAGGGCCCCACCGATGATGACCCCGCCAACACCACCGTGCAGGGCCTGGGGAACCGTAAAAACCGGATTTTCAACGACATTGTCAGCACGGGTGTGGAACCGTTCGAGGGCTCGGTCCGCTTCCTGGAAGCCGTACTGGGCCGCGGGCTGAAGGTCGCCGTCGTCTCTTCCTCTCGCAACGCCCCCGCAGTACTCGAAGCCGCCGGGCTCAGCCACCACTTCGCCGTGGTGGTGGACGGTGTGGTGGCAGCCAGGGAAGGCCTGCCGGGCAAACCCAGCCCTGCCACCTACCAGTACGCCGCCCGGCTGCTGGGCCTGCCCGGCGAGGAATGCGTGGTGGTGGAAGACGCCGTCTCCGGAGTCCAGGCCGGAGAGGCCGGTTCGTTCCACTCGGTGATCGGAGTGGACCGGGGCGCCGGACGGCAAACCCTGCTGGACGCCGGAGCAACCGTGGTGGTCAACGACCTCGACGAACTCCTCTAACCAGCCCTGCACAGCCGCGTTTTCCCCATCCCGGCGCACGGCCCCAACGAACTACTTAAGCAAGCAGTCAGCAGTACCCAAGCTGCCGCGCCCCCGGGCCAACGACAGCTGCCACAGCACCCGCCTAAGGACCCCAAAACCATGGCTATCATCACCGCAGACCGCGAGCGGTTCCCCAACACCCCCTGGCAACTCGTCGAAACACGCCACGAGCCGGGCATGCAAGGCGCCCTGGAAACTCTCTTCGCCCTCGGCAACGGGCACCTGGGAATCCGCGGCGCCCACTGGGCGGCCGCCGACTCCGACCTGCCCGGCAGCTTCATCAACGGATTGCACGAGATCTGGGACATCAAGCACGCCGAAAACGCCTTCGGCTTTGCCCGCACGGGCCAGCGCATCCTGTACATCCCGGATGCCAACAACTTCACCGTGGTCATTGACGGCGAGTCCCTCAGCCTGGCCGAATCCGAGGTCCTGGACTACCACCGCTGCGTTGACTTCGCCACAGGCATCTACGAATGCCGCATCACCTGGCAGTGCCGCTCCGGGGCCGTCGTCACCACTACCGAGCGCCGGGCCGTCGGGTTCGCAACACGCGGAGCCCTCGGGATTTCGCTCGAGGTGGCCACGGACCGCGAGATCTCCGTGGACGTCACCTCCTCCGTGATCAACCGCCAGGACCAGCCGGTGGAGGACCACTCAGTCCATGACCCCCGCAGGGCGGGCCGGCACGCCGGACGCGTGTTGCTGCCGCTGCGCCTCGACGGCGGTGACGGCTCGCTCCGCCTCGCCTGGGAAGCCGCCGAGTCCAAGCAGCGCGTGGGCGTTGCCGTGGACCACTGGACCTCGGCAG
Organism: Arthrobacter sp. Soil_C_49; assembly: GCF_057656635.1. NCBI lineage: Bacteria > Bacillati > Actinomycetota > Actinomycetes > Micrococcales > Micrococcaceae > Arthrobacter > Arthrobacter sp. Soil_C_49. Next base: position 205,673 of record NZ_JBDGJZ010000006.1, on the reverse strand, counting down.
GCCACCAGCCGTTCGAAACCCTTGTGGACCAGGACGACAGCAGCGTCCGCTATGTGCTGGCAGTGAACGCGGACCAGCCGTTCCGGTTGGAAAAGAGCGTCAGCTACGCTGCCGGCGCCGCAATCCAGGACGCGTCCGTTGATGCAGCCGCTGTGGCCGAAGAGGGCCTGCGGCCGGTTGCTGACGTCTTCGCCGAAAGCGTTGCGCACTACCGCGGGCACTGGGCCACGGCGGACATCGTGGTGGACGGCGGCAAGCCCGAACTCCAGCAGGCAATCCGCTGGAACCTGTTCCAGCTGGCCCAGGCAACGGCCCGCGCGGACGTGGCCGGCATCCCGGCGAAGGGCGTGACGGGCTCCGGCTACGAGGGCCACTATTTCTGGGACCAGGAGGTGTACCTCCTGCCGTACCTGACCTACACCAACCCCGTGGGTGCCCGCCGGGTCCTGGAGTTCCGCCACGCCATGCTCCCCGAAGCCCAGATCCGGGCCAAGGAACTGAGTGTGGAAGGCGCGCTGTTCCCGTGGCGCACCATCAACGGGCTCGAAGCCAGTGCCTACTACGCAGCCGGGACCGCCCAGTTCCACATCGCCGCGGCGATCGCCTTCGCCACTAACCGGTTCGTCTGGGCCACCGGGGACGTTGGGTTCCGCGATCACATCGGCGCCGAACTGCTGATCGAAACGGCCAGGATGTGGATCTCGCTGGGCTTCTTCGGCAAAGACGGCATGTTCCATATCCACGGCGTGACCGGGCCGGACGAATACACGGCAGTGGTGAATGACAACCTCTACACCAACGTGATGGCCCGCTTTAATCTGCGGGCCGCCGCTGCCCTGGAGCACGCAGGCGTCACCCTTGAAGAGCGGCAGCTGTGGGAGGCGGCGGCGAACCGGATGCACCTGCCGTTCGACAAGCGCATGCAGGTGTATTCGCAGGACAACGACTTTATGACCCTGGAACCGTGGGACTGGACCACGCCCCGGTCCAAGTACCCGCTGCTCCTGCACTTCCACCCGCTGGTCATCTACCGCCACCAGGTCCTGAAGCAGGCGGACACTGTCCTGGCGATGTTCCTGCAATGGCAGGATTTCACCGCCGAGGAAAAGCACCGGGCCTTCGACTTCTACGACCCGCTGACCACCGGAGACTCAACGCTTTCCGCGTGCGTGCAGGGCATCATGGCCGCCGAGGTGGGGTACTCCCGCGAAGCGCTGGAGCACTTCACCAACGCCGTGTTCATCGACCTGGACGATACGCATGGAAACACCATCGACGGCGTGCACATCGCTTCCACCGGCGGGGTGTGGAGCTCCCTGGTCTGCGGCTTCGCCGGCCTCCGGGACCAGGGTCCGGTTCCGTTCTTCGATCCCCGCCTGCCTGCCGAGTGGGAAGGGCTCACCTTCCACCTCAAGATCCGCGGACGGCTGCTGCTGGTCCAGCTCGACGCGGGCGCGATCACCCTGACCATCAAGGAAGGCGACGCACTCGAAGTGGACGTCCGCGGCCGGCAGTTCACCGTGGGCGCCGAGCCCGTGCAGGTGGCACTTGCCCCCGTCCCTGAGCCGGAGTCGACCGTGTTCCCGAGCGGGCATCCGACGGCGAGCATTCCGATAGTTCACGCGAACAGCGACGTGCCGCGCCCGGCAGCCTAAGCCGCAGCGGCTAGCCGCCGACGGCCTGATCTGTCGCTGCCTGGTCCCCGCCCGCCGTCGTCCGTTCTGCTTCAAGTGACCGGTCCAGGGGGTGGGCCAGCTCGTCGGCGGGCATCCGTGCCACCACCATGGCGATGACCGCCATGATGGGGCACACGCCCCCGGCCACCACGAAGATCAGCCAGATGGGCAGGACTTCGGCGGCCGGTCCGGCCAGGGCCATCGACACCGGCATCAGGGCGAGCGAAACAAAAAAGTCCAGGCTGGACACCCGGCCCAGGAGACGGGGCGGTACGCGCCGCTGCAGCAGCGTGCCCCAGATGACCATGCCCACGCTGCCGGTGGCGCCGAAGATGAACAGCGCCGCCGCGATGGTCCAGAAGCTGTCCATGATCCCGACGGCGGCGAGCGGCAGGCTGCCCGCGCCCCAGCTCACCATCATCACGGTGAGGTAGCGCCGGGGAAGTCGCAGGGAAGCAGTGAGCAGCGACCCCAGTGCCGCGCCCACGCCCATCACGGCGAGCAGGAAGCCGAACATGCTGGAGTCGCCGCCCAGCTGGTCGCGGACCACAAACGGCAGCAGCACTTCGATGGGGCCGATCAGGAACAGCACGGAGATGCACGCCCAGATCAGGGTCCAGAGCAGCCACGGGGTCCGCAACGTATAGCTGACACCTTCGCGCAGGTCCTGGAAAAAGGATGATTTGCCGTCCGGGACGCCACTGCCTTCCGCGCCGTTGACCGGCGCGGCCAGCGCATGCTGGCCCAGGAAGTTCAGGACGACGAAGGCTGCAAGGTGGCACAGGGCCACAGCCGTCACCGCGTGCGACGGCGACAAGGCAGCCACCACCACGCCAGCCACCGCAGGTCCGGCGGCCTGCTGGAGCACCGGCCGCATCGAGCCCTCCATGCCGTTGGCGGCGAGCAGGTCCTCCGCGGGAAGGATGCGCGGCAGGATGGCCGAATAGGCGGGGAAAAAGAAGGCGGCCCCAACGCCGAGCACAAAGGCGCCTGCGGCGACATGCCAGAGCTGCAGCCAGCCGGCGATAGCCAGCCCGCTGATCGCGGCGATGACGGCGAGGTTGGCGCCCTCCACCGCGATGATCAGGCGGCGCTGCGGAATGCGGTCGGCGGCGATGCCGCCGGCCAGGACGAAGGCCACCAGGCCCACACTGCCGGCAGCGGCCACCAGGGACAGTTCGAGCGGGCCGCCGCCGAGATGGATCACCTGGTAGACCATGGCGACGGCCCACATGCCGGAACCGAAGATGGAGATGGCCAGCGCCGAAATCAGTACCCGGTACTCACGGTGGACAAAGGGCCGCAAGGCTTTGGGAGCGGGCATAAGGTAAGTCTAGGGTTTGGCCGGATATCCCGGCACCGGATTGCTCCCCGGCTTGGCAGGCTGGGGCAGCGGCGGTGCCGTGGCCTAGTGTTAAGCAACCTTAGTATCAGGAGAGCCGCAACCAATGCGGCCGGCGAGACCAACAGAGGTGACCATGGCCAGGCGCAGCAACCCCGCAGTACGAATCGCAACCGAAACCGCCCACAACGCGGTGTTCGACGCCGACGGAAAGCCGAAGCCCGGCGTCCACAACGCGCTCCTGAAGGCGGTGGAGATCCAGCGCCCGCTGGTCCTGGCGTACATCCGCCGGCTCCAGAAGAAACACCCGCGCGCCACCGCCGCCCAGCTGGCAGATATCCTCGAGCGCGACTACCTGCGTGCCGTCACCGGAGGCGGCGCAATCGTGGGGGCAACCGCCGTCGTTCCCGGCGTGGGCACGGTGGCGTCCCTGGGACTGTCCGCTGCGGCGACGGTGGGGTTCCTGGAAGCCACTGCCCTCTACGCCACCTCCCTCGCGGAGCTGCACGGCATCCGCCTCACCAACCCGGAAAAGGCCAGCACCATGGTCATGGCCATCATGCTGGGCGAGGAGGGGACGGCCCTGCTCGGAACGCTCAGCGGCCAGGCCGCCGGCAACGGCATTGGCGCCTCCAGTGCGTGGGGCAACGTCCTGTCCAAATCAATGGCCGTGCCCGGCTTCGGCTCGGTCCGCAACCGCATCCAGAAAGCCTTCCTCAAGAATCTCCTCAAACGGCAGGGAACAGCACTGTTCGGCCGGGCACTGCCGTTCGGCATCGGGGCAGTGGTGGGCGGAGCCGGTAACCTCATGATGGGGCGGGCAGTGGTGGGCAACGCGAAGGAAGCGTTCGGTCCCATGCCGGATACCATCCCCGGCGAGCTGAACCCCGCCGCACCGGACCACCTGACGCTGGAAGGCAACAACCTTGGATCTCAACGCTGACCTTGGCGAATCATTCGGCTCCTGGACCATGGGGGACGATGCCGCGATGTTCCAGCTGGTCACCAGCGCCAACGTTGCCTGCGGGTTCCACGCCGGTGATCCCGTCACCATGCTGGACAGCTGCCGCGCCGCGTACGAGCTTGACGTAACTGTCGGTGCGCACGTCGGCTACCGCGATCTCGCCGGTTTCGGCCGCCGGTCCCTGGACATGTCCTTCGACGAGCTGTTCGGCGACGTCCTGTACCAGCTGGGCGCGCTCGACGGCGTGGCGCACGCCGTGGGTGCCTCGGTGGACTACGTGAAGCCGCACGGGGCGCTGTACAACCGGCTGGTCCATGACGCTGAGCAGGCCTCCGCAGTGGTGGCCGCCGTGAACTCCTACGATCCCGGCCTGCCCATCCTGGGCCTGCCCGGGTCTGAGCTGTTGAAGCAGGCGAAGGAAGCCGGGCACCCGGTCTTCATCGAAGCCTTTGTGGACCGCGCCTACCAGGCAGACGGGACACTGGTGCCGCGCTCCCAGGAAGGTGCTGTCCTGCACGACGTTGACGCCATCGTTGAGCGGGCCGTGCGCCTTGCTACCAAGGGAGAAGTGGTGGCCCTGGACGGGAGCCTGGTCCAGGTCCGGCCGGACTCCCTGTGCATCCACGGTGACACCCCCGGTGCCGTGGGGATGGCTGCGGCCGTCCGTGCCGGGCTGGAAGCTGCCGGCGTGGAGCTGGAAGCGTTCGCCTGACGGCACTCAACCGAAAATCAGGTGCGCCACCGTAAAGATCGCCAGGCCGGCCAGGGACCCCACCACGGTGCCGTTGATGCGGATGAACTGCAGGTCCTTGCCCACCTGGAGCTCGATCTTCTGCGATGTTTCCTCGGCATCCCAGCGGGCCACGGTATCGGTGATCACTCCGGCAATGTCGGAGCGGTAGGTCCGCACCAGGTAGCCCGCGGCATCGCCGATCCAGGCGTTCACCTTCCCCGCGAGTTCGGGGTCGTTGACCAGCCGGGAGCCGAAGTCGCGCACGGCGGCCTTGAACTTGACGGTCAGGTCGCTGTCCGGATCCTCCACGGCGCCGAGCAGGGCGTTCTTCACGGTTCCCCACGTGCGGGAGGCCAGTTCCCGGACCTCGGGGTCGCCGAGGACCTGTGCCTTGATGTCCTCCGCGCGGGCGATCATCACCGGATCGTGCTGCAGGTCCTGGGCAAGATCGTTCAGGTACTTGTCGATGGACTGGCGGACCTGGTGGTTCGGATCGGACTGCACGGCACGGACAAACTTGAGGAACTCGATGTAGACCTTGTCGCCCACGAGCCCGTCCACGAACTGCGGAACCCAGGTTGGCGAACGCTCCGAGACGAGCCGGCTGACCGTTTCATGGTTTTCGCTGACCCAGTCGGCTGCCCGGTCCACCAGCAGGTCAACGAGTTTGTGGTGGTGCCCGTCGTGGAAAATCCGCTCCGCCATCTTGCCCACCGGAGGTCCCCACGGCGGAGTGAGCAGGTGCTTGCGCACCATTCCCTCGATGACTGCCTGGACGTCGTCGTCATTCAGGACCTTGAACAAGCCCCGGATCACGGCCGCGCCCTCCTTGGCCACCCGCTCGGCACCGGCCGGGGTGGCAAGCCACTCGCCGGCCCGGCGGGCGATGTTCACGCTGGCCAGCTTGTCCTGGACCACCTGCTCAGACAGGAAATTGGTCTCCACGAACTCGCCCAGCGAGGCGCCGATCTGGTCCTTGCGGCGCGGGATGATCGCGGTGTGCGGGATCTTGATGCCCATGGGGTACTTGAACAGCGCGGTGACGGCGAACCAGTCGGCCAGCGCGCCCACCATGCCGCCCTCCGCGGCCGCCCGCACGTACTGGAGCCACGGGTACTCCTTCTGAAGGGCGAAGGCGAACACAAAAATCACCGCCATGGCGATCAGCAGACCGAGCGCCACCATCTTCATTTTCCGCAGCGCTGCCGCCTTTTCCGCGTCACCGGCAGAAAGCTGCTGGCGGACGACGGCGGCACGCGCCTTGGTGTCCGGCTGTCCGGCCGGGGCTGGCCTGGCGGGTGCTTCGCGGGTCGTTGGTTCAGAGTTCACCTGCATGTGCCAAGCCTAGCCCCGCAGTCCGGGCCGGGTCGGCTACCGTGTCTGCATGACTAGTGACGAGTCAGCGCCGCAGCGGCCGTTGGTCTTTGCCCACCGCGGTTCGAGCGCCGCGTTTGCCGAACATACGCGCGCAGCCTACCTGCAGGCACTGGCGGACGGCGCCGACGGTGTTGAGTGTGATGTCCACCTGACCCGGGACCAGCACGTCATCCTCCTGCATGATGCCAACCTGGACCGCACCTCCGACGGGACCGGGCCCGTGGCGGAGCGGACGCTGCGCGAGCTCCGCCGCCTGGACTTCTCCTCATGGAAGGGGGTCCGCATCCCCGAGATCTACGGTGCGCGTTCCGAGCAGTTTTTGACCCTTCCGGAACTGCTGGAGATCCTCCGCGGGGCGGGCCGGCCCGTGGGACTGGCGATTGAGCTGAAGCATCCCAGCCCCTACCAGCTCAAGCTGGAGGACCGGGTGATTGAGGTCCTGCGGGCCGAGGGCTGGAATGCGGCGGACTCTTCGGTGGATAACGTGTCGGTGACCTTCATGAGCTTCAGTCCTGAATCCGTCCGCCGGCTGCTCCGTTCAGTTCCGGCTCAATACGTCTGCCAGCTGGTCGATGACGTGGACGTGCGCGAACTCCGGGAAGAACTGGGCCTGGGGCTGATCACCGGGGGCGCGATCGCCAATGTGATGAAAGCTGCCCAGCTGGAAGGGGAGCGGATCCTGGACGCCGGCGAAGCCGGACTGGCCGGTCCCGGCGTCGAGTACGTCCGCCGGCATCCGGGGACCATCCTGCGGTGGCTGGAGCGGGGCCGGCGCTTCCGGGTGTGGACGGTGGACAGCGACCAGGATGTGGCGCTCTGCCAGGGCCTGGGGATCCACGAGATCACCACCAACGTCCCTGCCCGCGTACTAGGGCAGTTGCACTTGGCCTCGCCGCAGGGAAGGTAGGAACAAAGATGGCGCAGGCTGCCGGCGGGATTCCTCCGCTGTTCCGCTACCTGGACCCGGTGGTCGCGGACACGGGGCTGGTGTTGGATGGGGAGGCCGCAGCCTGGTCCGGTCCCCGCCGCTGGTGGGGCGGGGTGCTGGATGTGGAAGGGCTGGCGCTGGGTTCCGTCGGGGCCGCGGCTGCAGCCTTGAACCTCCTGGCACGAACGCCGGGCCGGTTCGCCACCACCGCGTCGCTGGCCGCCGCTGCCTTTGACTCCTACGGCTACCTGCGGATTGACGGGCGGAAGATCCAGGGCTTCGCCCCGTTGTCCGGTTTCCGCCGCACCCGCGACGGGTGGATCCGGCTCCACGCCAACTACCCGCACCACGAACAGCGGCTGATGCAGGCGCTGGCTGCCACCACGCCAGACGGGGTGGCGGCAGCCCTCGCCGCTATGACCTCGCTCGAAGCAGAAGCAGCAATCCAAGGCCGCGGCGGGGTGGCCGCTGCTGTCCGAAGCCGCCAGGACTGGCTCAATTCCGGGATGGGCAGCGCGGCAGGCAGCGGGCCGTGGATCGACGTGAATCCTGCCTCCGGGCAACCCTCCCGGCGCAGGCCCGTCCGCCCGTCCGGAGAAGACCCGCACCGTCCGCTCGCGGGGGTGCGGGTGCTGGACCTGACCCGCGTTATCGCCGGTCCCGTATCCACCAGGCTGGTGGGGGCACTCGGCGCCGACGTCCTGAGGATTGATCCGCCACAGCTTCCCGAAATCACCGACCAGTTCGTGGACACCGGTTTCGGCAAGAGGAGCGCCGAGGCAGACCTTACAGACTCGCGGAACCGCCACCTGCTGCAAGAGCTGCTGGCTGCCGCCGACGTGGTTATCAGCGGGTACCGCCGCGGCTCGCTGGACCGCTTCGGCCTGGAACCGGAGGCGCTGCTGGCATCGCGGCCGGAACTGGTGGTGGTCACGCTGGACAGCTGGGGCAGCGCGGGCCCGTGGAGCACGCTGCGGGGCTTCGACAGCATTGTCCAGGCAGCCGCCGGAATCGCTGATCTTTACGCCAGCGAGGACCACGACGGCGGCCGGCGGCCGGGTGCGCTCCCCGTCCAGGCACTGGACCACGCCACAGGGTACGGCGCGGCGGCCGCAGCCATTGCCCTGCTCGCCAGGCGCCGGCACACCGGGCTGGGCGGATCGGCCCGGCTGTCCCTGGCCCGGACCGCCGAGGAACTCTTCTCCCTTCCGGTTGAGGGTTTCCCGCCGGTGCCTTCCGGAGGCCCTGCAGCCCCGGTCCCCTACCCTGGAGTAACCCCAGCCGGTTCCGCTGCCTCCGACCTTCCGAAACCGCTGTTGCCTGCCCCCGAACTGCGCAGCATGTACAGCAGTTACGGTCACCTGAGCTACGTCGGGCCGCCCCTCCTGGTGGACGGCCAGCCGCTGGATTACACGAGCGCGCCGCCGCCCTATGGAAGTTCCCCGCTGGCCTGGACCTGACTGGTTTTAGGGGCATGCCGGGCTTGTGGTTGAGTGGAGGCATGCCTTTTCCCCGGTCCGGCCGGGCCCTCCAAAGCCTTTCCGCTGCAACCATGAGTGCCCTTCTGCTGGCCAGCGCCATGAAACACTTCCGCGACCCGCGGTTCTACCGCCAGGTGGTGCCTGACTACCTCTGCCTGGAGGGAAAGGACGGCGGTACGGAACCGGACCGCCGTCGGCCGTTCGCCGTGATGACCCGGGAGGAATGGATTGCCGTGAGCGGACTGCTGGAACTGGCGGCCGCCGCCGGCATCCTTGTCCCGCCGGTACGCAAGGTGACCGCCACTGCCCTCACCGCCATGTTCACTGTTTTCGTGGCTGGGCATGTCGACGCCATCCGGCGGGCTTTCGGTCCGGAAGGAACTGCTGCTCAACGCAAGGTGCACTCCCTGCGCCTGCCGCTGCAGGCACCGCTCATCCTGTGGGCCTGGAGCCTTCGAAAGTCTGCTCCGAAGCTTAGCGGGCCCGTGCCGGGAGCCTGGGCGTGAAGCTCCTGCAGTCCCCTGCGGTCCGGGTGGGACTGTCCATCAGTGTTGCCACGGGCCTGTACGGAGTGTCTTTCGGTGCTTTGTCCGTGACGTCGGGACTGGATTTCTGGCAGACCATGGCGCTGAGCCTCCTGCTGTTCAGCGGCGGCTCGCAGTTCGCATTCATTGGCGTTGTGGGCGGGGGCGGCTCGGGCGTTGCAGCCATGAGTGCTGCAACGCTGCTGGGGATGCGCAACGGGATCTATGGGATGCAGCTGAACGCATTGCTGCATCCCATCGGGTGGCGCAAGTACGTCGCCGCGCAGGTGACCATCGACGAATCCACGGCTACCAGCACGGGCCAGACCGATCCCGCTGAGCAGCGCCGCGGCTTTTGGGCGGCGGGAATCGGCATCTACGTGTTGTGGAACCTGTTCACTGCGGTGGGGGCGCTCGCCGGCAGCGGGTTGGGCGATCCGAAACAGTGGGGACTGGACGGGGCGGCAGTGGCCGCCTTCCTGGCATTGCTCTGGCCCAGGCTCAAGGGCCGTGAACCCGTGGCCATCGCGGTGGTTTGCGCCGTGGCCACGGTGGTGGCGGTGCCGTTCGTTCCGGCCGGGGTGCCGATCCTGGTGGCGGCCGTCGTGGCGGCGGTCATCGGCTGGTACAGCCACGGCCGCAGCGACGAGGGCCTGGAGCCGGACGTCGAGCCTTACCGTGAGCACCACCGCGGCGCGGATCATGACGGCGGGGGTCACCACCGCCCGGACCACCACGGTGACGGCCGGCGGCACGGCGACGGCGTATCGGGGGCGGACACATGAGCCTCTGGATCTGGCTGCTCATTGCGTGTGCCTTGGCCTACGCCTGGAAGCTGGTGGGCTACCTGGTCCCTGCCAGGCTCCTTGAGGACCCCCGGATGTCCCGGGTAGCAGGAACCATGACCATTGGTTTGCTGGCGTCCCTCACTGTTGTGAACACCGTGGCTTCCGGGCAGTCGCTGGCCGCGGACGCACGCCTGGGCGCGCTCGCGGCTGCAGCCATCGCACTGGCGTTGCGGGCGCCGTTCCTGCTGGTGGTGGTGCTGGGGGCGGGAACAGCTGCCGTGCTGAGGATGCTCGGGTGGAACTGAGCCGCTGCCGGCGGCGTGATGCCGGTCACTGGCGCGGGGCCGGGGGAGTTGTACTATGAAAGCGGCTATGCAGTTGGCCGAGAACGCTTCGTATGAATGGCGACGATGGAAAATCAACTGCACGCGGCCGGGGAAAGAGCCGGCCGGCCCTTCTTCCACAAAAATGCACGACGCCGCGCAGGGCTCCCAGCCAAACGTTTCTTCAGGCGTTTTGCCGGCTTGTCCGACGTCCCCGCTGAAGATCTCGAGGCGCTGTCAGAAAGCCTGAAAAGGACGATGGACCTCGACCCCGCCTCCCAGGTCCTGGCACTGCAGGCCTTGGTGCGCGAAGAGATCCGGGCGAGGGAAGCGGCGGGCGGCAACCCGACCGGCTGACCAAAGCGCCGGGCGGTGGGTGCCAGCAGCGCCGGGGGTTACGCTACGCCGTGCGCAGCACTTTCGCTTGCGCTTAACGGATTGGAACGGCGCAAGCTTTCTTCAACTGCCATCTCATACCAGACCTGCGCACCGTACTCGGGCTCGGGTGTATCGAGGTTCTGGAAGAGGGCATCGAGCAGTTTTGCCAGTTCCTCGGCCGCCAGTGTGGGCAGAACTTCCTCCGGGCCGCGCGGATCGTTGATGTAGTGCAAAAGCCGGGAGCTGTTCATCAGGGTGCGGCCGTCGGCCGGAGGTGCAGGAACTGGGGCATGGAGTGGCTCCATCTGAAAGAGCAGAGAGGCTGGCTGCGTAACCCACTTGAAGTGTATTGCACCCGCTGAACGCCGACAATGGGGGAACCCGCAGCCCGCACTTGGGGCATCATCCGTGGTCGCCGGGGGAGCCCGGGCGCGCTTCGCCGATGAATGCCTGGTGGAGGCCCTCTCAGGGAGCCGGCGTCAGGGGAGCGGCCGGCACCGGTACGTGGACGGGTAGCGGCCGGGTGGGCCTGGCTGTCCTGATGGCATCCTCCACCAAGGCCAGCGGCCTGCGCCACGCGTCAGATCCCGGTTCCATGGTGTCCACAACCCCGATGAGCATCGCCAGCAGCCGGAACATGTCCGTCATGGAGATGTCCTCGCGCAGGCTTCCCTGGCCCTGCCCGCGCACGAGCAGCACACTGATCGATTCCATCAATGAGCCGGTAATGCCGGTCAGCAGTTCCCGGCGGCCGGCAACAGCTCCCAGGAGGTTGGCGTCGTCGCTGGCGGCGGCCATCAGGGCTTCCATGACCCGCAGCAGTCCGGCGGCGGCGTCGATATCGGCCAGGGCGCCGTCCACGACGGGATCAACGGTGAGCCGGAGCTGCCGGTTGAGGGCTGCCAGGACCAGCTCCTCCTTGTCCGCGAAGTTCCGGAACAAGGTGGCCGGCCCCACGCCTGCCGTTGCGGCGATGGTCTGGAGGGGAACCTCCGGGCCGAACTCGCGGAAGCATTGGCGCGCCGCCGTGATGATCTTGTCCACGTTCCGCGCTGCGTCGGCGCGGAGGGGCTTGCGGGCGACTGCGAGGCTCATGCCAAAAGGTTAGCAACGGAGGTCCTGCCGTTCACCGTTACTGAAGGGTAGGGGGTTTTGTGACGGCCGCAGCGGTACGCTCCGCCTGCCCGCAGCCCCGCGCATGGCACACTGGCCCTATGCTGCTTGCCTTTTCTGTTGCCCCCTCCGGTACCCCGGCTGAAGGTTCCCGGCCCGCGGACGCGTCCGTTCACGACGCCGTCGCCGCCGCTGTGAAAATCGTCAGGGAGTCCGGGCTCCCCAACACAACGGACTCCATGTTCACCACCATTGAGGGCGAATGGGACGAAGTGTTCGACGTCGTAAAGCGGGCCACCGAGGCGGTGGGCCGGTACGGCAGCCGTGTCTCGCTGGTCATCAAGGCGGACATCAGGCCCGGCTATTCCGGCGAGTTGACGGCCAAGGTGGACCGGCTGGAAGAGGCCTTGGCCGACGGTTCCTGAACGGCTTCCACCCGCAGATTTCCGGCTTCATAAATCTCTGGACCCGTAAGTCTGCGCGTGCCAGACTGTGCCCATGTTTGAGCACAGGCCGCGGCCGGAGTGGACCGCCACTGAACAGTTCCTGTCCGACGTGGTGGTTCATCCCGATCCGGCCCTGCTCCGTTCGGTGCAATCCGCGGCTGAAGCCGGCATGCCGGCGATAGAGGTGGCACCGAACGCAGGCAAGCTCCTGAAGCTCCTGGTGCAGTTGTCCGGGGCCCGCCGGATCCTGGAGATCGGCACGCTGGCGGGGTTCAGCACTATCTGGATGGGGCAGGGCCTGCCCGACGACGGCACGCTGGTGACGTGCGAATTCCTCCCCAAGCATGCGGAAGTGGCGTGGGCGAACATCGACTTAGCCGGGCTGGGACAGAAGGTGGAGATCCGGCTCGGGCCTGCCCTGGATACGCTCGCCGCCTTGGCAGAGGAGGACCGGGAGCCCTTCGACTTCATCTTTATTGACGCCGACAAAGAGAACAACAGCCGCTACCTGGAGTGGGCGGTGCGCCTGGGCCGGCCAGGGGCCACTGTTGTCCTGGACAACACCATTTGGGAGGGCGCAGTCCTGAACCCGGAGATGGACCCTGTCAATGCACCTGGAATCGTTGAGGCGCTGAAGCTCCTGGGCAGCCATCCACGCCTCGACGCCACCGTTATTCAGACGGTGGGCTCCAAGGGCTGGGACGGATTCGCGCTGGCCCGGATAAAGTAGCTGCCTGCCCGGCGCCCCGGTTGCCGGCCTGCGCCAAACTGGTAAGTATGCTTACAGTAAGCATCCGGTTGAGCCGCAGCCGGATACCAGCCGCAGTGGAGGAAAATGATGAAAGCGTCGCCCACCCTTGCCAGCAACCTGCAAATGGTGCTCACGGACCTCATCGAGTTGCACCTGCAGGGCAAGCAGGCCCACTGGAACCTGGTGGGCACCAATTTCCGCGACCTGCACCTGCAGTTGGATGAGATTATTGCCGCTGCCAGGCTCTTCGCAGACCAGGCGGCGGAGCGGATGAGGGCCCTGCACGCACTTCCGGACGGCCGCAGCAGCACCGTCTCGTCCGGCAGTCGGCTGGAGGAGTTCCCGCAAGGGCTGGTCACCACGAAGGACACGGTCAAGATGATCACCGGCCGGCTGGAAAGGACGGTCCAGACCATGCGGGACGTCCATGATGGGGTGGACGAGGAAGATCCCACCAGCGCCGACCTGCTGCACGCTGCCATCGAACGCCTGGAACAGCTGGCCTGGATGGTCAATGCTGAAACCATGGCCCCCACAGCGTCCGTCACCGAACCGGGGGACAAATAGGCGCCGAGGGCGTTCCGGCCGTGGAAGACGCTGAGGGGGAGGCCCTTCCGCGCCCGGCACGCATCCTGCCCGTGCGCCTCACCGCAGAGCCCGGGCCTGTTGACCACGCTGCACCGATTCTTGAAGCCGTTGGGCGGGCCGCGGGCGATGTCCCCGCGCTGCTTGCCCTTGCCCGCACTGCCGGCCGGGAATGGCCGCTGCCCGGTAAAGGCGGGACCGGTCTGCTGTGGGAACTCCTGGCTTCAGTGGCTGCAGTGGACGTGGGCGCTGCCCGTGTGTTCGAACCACACCTGGACGCACTGGCCATTTTGTCCCAAGCCGGCCGCGATCCTGGCATGGTGGAAGGGGCCTGGGGAGTGTTTGCCGCCGAAGGGCCAGGGACCCGGCTTACGGCTGGGCGCAGTGGCGCCGCAGTGGTGTTGAACGGTGCCAAGCCATGGTGTTCCCTGGCCTCCATGCTGGACCACGCCGTGGTTACAGCCCACACCAGCGACGGCGGCAGGGCAGCTTTTTCGGTCAACCTTCGTCATCCAGGGGTGACTTGTGAAGATCCGGCGTGGGTTGCGCGCGGTTTGCAGGAGATCCCCAGCGGTACCGTGCACTTTGACCACGTTCCGGCAGAACAGGTGCAAGATACCGACTGGTACTTCAAACGTCCCGGGTTTGCCTGGGGCGGAATGGGTGTTGCTGCCTGCTGGCTCGGTGGCGCCGTGGGTGTGGCGCGCGACTATCGGGATTCGCTGCGTGCCATGGAGCAGGGCGGGCGCGAACCTGACCAGATTGCGCTGGCCAGCCTCGGTGAGGTGGACAGGATTCTGACCTCCGCGCTGCAGTGCCTGTCACAGGTGGCGACGGCCATCGACCACGGCAACAGGGTGCGCGGGGAGGGGGTGTCTCCGTGGGGCGATGCCTTGCGGGTGCGCGGAACCTGTGCTGCCGCCGTCGAACGTGTTCTGTCCCTGGTCAGCCGTAACCGCGGGCCAGGCCCACTGGCCTTCGACCAGAGTTATGCCAAGCGGATGGCCGACCTCGCCCTCTACGTCCGCCAGCATCATTACATGCGGGACGACGCCCAGCTCGGAGCCCTCACGTTGAAGGGTGCTGCCGCATGGTGACATTCACGCACCGCGACGACGGGACGGCCGAAGCGGATTGGCTCGGCGCAGGACTCCCGGTGATCCCCGAGCTTCCCCTGGGCGGGGAAGAACTGGCTGCGATGAGTTTCCTGGTCCTCGCCGCCCATCCGGACGACGAGACGCTGGGGGCCGGCGGCCTGCTGGCCAGGCTGGGGAGCCTCGGCGCCGAGGTGGAAGTCCTGTTGTGTACTGCGGGGGAAGCGTCCCACCCGGATTCGCCGACTCTGTCCCCAGAGGACCTTGCCGCCATCCGGCTTGCAGAGTTCGCAGCGGGAATGGACGCGTTGGGGCTCAAGGACTGCTGGCAATATCTCGGCATGCCGGACAGCGGGCTGTCCGGCAATACGGCGGAACTTCATCGGCAGGTCAGCGAAGCCGTGGCCCGGCTGGCCTGCCCTCCAAGCCAACTCGTTCTCGTTGCTCCCTACCGGGCCGACGGGCATGCCGACCATGATGCCCTCGGAGCAGTTGCTGCAGACGCCGCCGCACGCGGGGGCCACGCGTTGCTCGAATTCCCTATTTGGTATTGGCTGTGGGCAACGCCTGGCCACCCGGACTGGCAGTCCTGGGTCAGGGTTGACCTCTCGCCGGAGGAACAGTCGGTGAAAGCGTTGGCGATGGGCGCGCACATCAGCCAGACCAAGCCGCTTTCGCCGCGTCCGGGTGACGAAGTCCTGTTGGATGAACCCTTCCTTCAGCACTTTGGCAGGCCCTTCGAGACCTTTTCCTGGACGCCTCCGCGGGAGTTTCCTTGCGGCTTGGCGGATCCATCCGGAGCAGGAAAGATCCCCCGCACCAGCGGGGAAGCGCAGAGCATCTTCGACGCGGTTCACGCCCGCGAAGCAGACCCGTGGCACTACGCCACGCGTTGGTACGAGCGGCGAAAACGTGCACTGACTGTGGCCGCCCTGCCTGAGGAACACTATGCCGCAGGGCTGGAAATCGGCTGTTCCATCGGGACTTTGACGGCGGAGCTCGCACCACGGTGCACTACGCTCCTTGCCGTGGATGCGAGCGGCATTGCGCTCCAACAGGCAGCAGAACGGCTCGCACCTTTTCCCGGTGTCACCCTCCAGCAACGCACGCTTCCGGATGCCTGGCCGGACGGAAAGTACGACCTGGTGGTGCTCTCTGAAGTGGGGTACTACTTCGCGCCTGCCGAATACGACCAGTTGCTGGAAAACATCAGAAGCTGCATGCAGTCAGGGGGTACATTGCTGCTGTGCCACTGGCGGCATCCCATTGCGGGCTGGACCCTTGACGGCGAAACAGTCCATACCACCGCCCGCAACCGGCTGGGGTGGCCTACCTCCGGGCTGTACCGCGAACGCGATTTTGTGCTTGAGACGCTGACCGCTGCGGCACCAGTGGCGGGGCGATGACCTCTCCAGTCCGGGACATGGCCGTGGTGATACCGGTACACAATGAAGAGGCCCATCTGGCACGTGCCCTGGCCGGCGTTGAAGCAGCCGTTGAGCGTCTCCGGCGCCTGCAGCCCCAGACCGGTGTGAGGGGTCTGGTGGTTTTGGACTCCTGCACCGATGGCTCCGCTGCCATTGCCGCCGAATACGCGGCACGGACCAACTGGCTTTCCACCCTTGCCGTGAGTTTCCGCAGTGTGGGACGAAGCCGACGTGCAGGGATCTGGGCGGTGTTGGGTGCTGCGGTGGACAATGTTCCTGATGCTGCCGCCGGCTTGTGGCTGGCCAATACCGACGCCGACTCGCTCGTGCCGGAGGACTGGCTGGTAGCACAGGCTGACATGGCGGCCGAAGGGGCAGACGCCGTGCTCGGGTCGGTGGACGTGGATCCCGAGGAAACCGCTCCTGAACTGTTGCGGTCATGGCAGTTGCGGCATCCGTTCCGGGAAGACCACCCGCACGTTTACGGGGCCAATTTCGGGATCCGGGCTTCGGCCTACCTGGCAGCCGGCGGCTTCCCGCGGTACCGCTGCGCTGAGGACCGCGTTCTGGCCGAACGGCTGAGGACTATGGGTTTCACCGTGAAGGCTACGGACACCGTCCGCGTGCTCACCTCCGGCAGGACCCACTCACGTACCCCACAGGGTTTCGGTGCGTACCTCAAGACGCTGAGCCTCGAGGCGGCGTTGGTGCCGGAGGGTTGAAGCCGTTGCCCCGTCTGGACTGCACAGGGCAGGTGGGGGCCGGAGATGAGAAAGGGGCTGCTGCGGAATTCCGCAGCAGCCCCTTATTTCGTACGAGCCGGCTCGTTTACCGGCCTGGTCCCTGGAACCTAATCCTTCTTGAAGGCGTCCTTGATCTTCTCGCCAGCCTGTTTCAGGTCGGCCTTGGACTGGTCCATTTTGCCTTCGGCGCGCAGGCTTTCGTCATCTGTAGCAGCGCCTGTGGCCTCTTTGGCCTTGCCGCCCATCTTTTCGGCGGCATTGTCGATCTTGTCATCCAAACCCATGGTGATTCTCCCTTCGGGTGGTGGCCGGCGGACGGGAATGCGCCGGTCATGCTCTTATGCTAGCCAGCCAAAGTCAGCTTCAACAGGCCTGGCCGGGAACCGGGACAAGAACTCAGACCAGGTCCGGGGCGCTGGCCAGGATGTAGTCCGCGGCGGCGGGGCCCGTCATGGACAGGTTGTTGCTGTCCGGATTGATTCCGTGGGCGTGGAGGGCGTCCCACAAGGCTTCCGGGGCCTGAAGCTGCTCTTTCTGGAGCAGGCACCAGCTGGTGTAGAGCCCATAGAGCTCGTCGCGGCGAAGCCCCAGTCCGGGTTCCCGGTCTGCGACAACTGCTTCAGCGATAAATTGTTCAAAATGGGTGGCAGGCATGTTCGCTCATTCGGGGTCGACCGTGATGCCGCCGTATCTGCTTCAGCGGCCCTGCGCGGCTCCTGGGGTGCCGAGCAGAGTAAACATGAAACTATGGCAGGGCGGTTCACTTTGTCCAGTCGCGCCGTTAATTCCGGAGATCGAGGGGGCCGACGGCGACTGGGGGGACTGGCCTCGGTCTCAGAAGAGGCCATCTCACCGCCGGCCCCGCCTTGTCCCGGACCACCTTGTTGACCCGGGAAGCCTCAACAGAACCTTTACGACAATTTTCCCCCATCTTTAAGGTCCTGCCTAGCCCCCGGAGGCGGCGCCGGCCGCGCCTGCCCTTTGCGCCGCCCCCGGGCGTTCGCGCCGCTGACTACTCGTTGCCGGTATTGCGCTCGCGGAGCTTGTCCCGGACCCGGTCGCGGTGCCGCTCAGCGGACTGGCCGGAACGCTGGCTCCGGTCCGCGTTCTCACCGGACTCATCGTCCCCGGCGTTTGCTGCGCTGTACTTTTCGCGAAGTTCGCGTCCGTGCCGGATGTCCTCTTCCTCCTGCTTCTGCAGCTTCTCGCTCTTCTTGGTGTCCCGCGGCGGCAGCTGGATGGTCTCTTCCGCCTCGATGCCTGCCTGAAGCTGGCGGCCGCGCTCCATCTCGGCGTCAAATTCCGCACCGAAGAGCAGCGACATGTTCAGGATCCACAGCCACAGCAGCATCACGATCACACCGCCCAGTGCGCCGTAGGTCTTGTTGTAGTTTCCGAAGTTGCCCACGTAGAAACCGAAGCCAAGGGACGCGAGCAGGAACACGAACAAGGCAATGCCTGAGCCCATGCTCATCCACTTGAACTTGGGCTGCTTGACGTTGGGGGTGGCGTAATAAAGCACGGCAATGATCACGATGATGAGCACCACCATGACGGGCCATTTGGCAATGTTCCAGATGGCGAGGAAGACGCCGCTAAGGCCGATCAGCCCGCCCACGGCCTCCGCCACGGGCCCGCTCAGCACCAGCATGCCCGCCAGGACAGCGACGATGACGATGGCCAGGAGCGTGACCGCCAGCATGGTGCCGCGCAGCTTGACGAATGCGCGCCCTTCGTCCACCTCGTACACGCGGTTCATTGCCCGGCCGAAGGCGCCGACGTAGCCGGAGGCGGACCAGAGGGCTGTGGCGAGGCCGATCACCAGGGTGAAGCCTGCCGCCGGCGCGTTGGCCAGATCCGAGACAACGCCGCCGACGGTGTCCACTGTTTCCGCGGGGACAAATCCCTGCACTATCTGGAGCAGTGCATCCGTCGTTTTCTGCGGGTCCCCGAAAAGCCCGATCAGTGAAACCAGCGCCAGAATGGCCGGGAACAGGGACAACACTCCGTAGTAGGTCAGGGCTGCAGCAAGGTCCGGGCAATCATCCTTGGTGAACTCCCGCAGGGTCTTCTTGGCAATGTACTTCCAGTTCGGCTTGTCGAGGTCTTTGGGACTGTCCGGCTTCCGTGAGTCGTTGGGATCCGGTGCCTGCCTTGCCTTGGCAGTGCTGGTCTCGGATGAATCTTGAGTGGCCATGGGGCTGTCCTCTCGCTAAGGGTGCAAAAACTGACAGGCCGGCTCCGCGGTATGGCGGGGCCGGCCTGTCAGGGTGATGCTCATGCCTTGGGTGCCGCGTTAGTGCTTAAGTGTTTTGGACGTGGTCTTTGGCGTCGGTGGCGCGGTCTTTGACGTCGGTGGCGGCGTGCTGGCCTTCGGCTTTGACGTTCTGGGCTGCTTCGGTGGCGGTGGCTTTGACGTTTTCCATCGCTTCCTGGGCTGGTTCCTTGAGGTCCTGGACCATGTCCTTGGCGGCGTCGGTGACCTGGGTGGCCAGGGGCTCGGCAGCGGTCTTGAGCTGCTGGGCCGCTTCGCGTTCCTTCTCGCTGGCCGGAATCAGGGACGAGATGAGCATCCCGGCGCCGAACGCGATCAGTCCCGCGGCCAGGGGGTTGCCCTGGGTTTTGGCTTTGACCTGGTCCGGTGCGTGCGAGATCGCGGTGCCCGCGTCAGAAAGTCTGGTGCTGACGTTGTCCTTGGCCCCGTGCAGGGTGTCTCCGGTGCTGTGCAGGGCATCAGTGGTGTGCCCGGCGCCCGAGTGGACCCTGTCCTGGACCGAGGATGTTGCTGAGTCTGCTGCTCCCATGATTCGCTCCTTCACGCCGGTGACGGCGTCTTTGACCTTGTCGGTCTGGCGGTGGACGATGTTGGACGGGGTGACCTTGTCCGCGACCGCGTCGACGTTGGTGCCCAGGCGGGCGCGGGTTTCTTCAATGTCCTGACGGATTGCGTCCGGGTTATCGCTCATCGGTTTACCTCACCTGGTTTTAGGGTTGGGGGAATTTCAGAAAGTGTCTCGCCCGTTTGGGGCATGCCCTGGATCTGTTTGAGGTTCTTGCGGCCGATCGACGCCAGGACCGCGGCGATGATGCCCCAGATCACTGCGACGATCACGGCCGCCCAGCCCAGCGGCATCAGCGCGCCCAGGGCGAACATCAGGGCCAGGGACAGGAAGACCAGGACGAAGTGTCCGGCCACGCCGGCGCCGGCGAGCATTCCGCCGCCTTTGCCGGCCTTGGTGGCGGACTGCTTCAGTTCAGCCTTCGCGAGCTCCACTTCCTGGCGCATCAGGGTGGACAAGTCCCGGGTCACCTCGCCCAGGAGCTCACCCAGCGACGCGTTGTCCGCCTTCACATGCGCCTCACTCGGAGGCATCTCCGGAATCTGGCTACTCATCACAGCCCGCCAGACTGGCCATCCCTGGAGCGGTCCCGGGTGAGGGGGTCGCCGGCCATGGGGTCATCGGCAAGGCTCCGGTCGCCCAGTGGATCGTCAGCCGTCCGGTTGCCGGACCAGGGTTCTTCTTCCACCAGGTCAGGGCTGCCCAAGGGGCTGGTGGTGGACGCAGCCGTCGGGTATGCGGTGCCGGGAGCCGTGTCATAGCCAGCCGTCGTGGTGGCTGGACCCGGCATCTGGACCGGAGGAGGCGGGACAGTTCCGCCGGCCGGAGCGTAGCTTTCGCTGTACTGGTCGCCGTACGTGCTGCCGTACTGGTCCCCGTAGGGGCTGGAGTACTGGCCTGAGAGCCCCCTGCTACCGGTGCCGGTCTGGTTGTCAGTTGCGCCGGCAGTCAGGCCGCGGGTGAGGCGGCCGGCCAGGACGCCGGCGCCTGCCGCGAGCAGGAGGAAGGTGCCGGGCCGGTTCCGTGCGAACCGCTGCACCTCGCCGAGCAGGTCGCCCGGCTGCTTGTTCTCAAGCCAGGAAGCCACGGACTCGCTGCGCTGGGCGGCCTGCCGGATAAGGTCGCTGGCCATGCCCTGCTGATCGGGGGCGCTTGCCATGCTGTGCAGCTGGCTGGACATGGTCCGGAGGCCTTCGGCGGCCTTCTGCTGCTGCGTGCCGGCCTGGCTCGTCAATCCTGACTTTGCCTGCGCCAGCAGATCCTGGGCGCTGTACTTCGCCTCGGAAGCGACGTTGGCA
The DNA here is from genome assembly GCF_057656635.1 of Arthrobacter sp. Soil_C_49. Taxonomy (NCBI): domain Bacteria; kingdom Bacillati; phylum Actinomycetota; class Actinomycetes; order Micrococcales; family Micrococcaceae; genus Arthrobacter; species Arthrobacter sp. Soil_C_49. The sequence continues at coordinate 184,862 of NZ_JBDGJZ010000006.1, read as the reverse complement.
ACTTCTTCCTTCGCCGTCTGGGCCACATTCTGTGCGGAGCCCTTCGCTGTCCGGGCTACGTCTGCGGCTTCTTCCTTCGCTGCTTCCTTGCGGGACGTCCCGGAGGCGTCACCGGCGGGTACCTCGCCATATGGGGGAGTAGCGGCGGACGGGAAAGTGGCGCTTCGCTCGCCCGGAATTCCTGTGGAGGCCGGCGGAGCCGTGTAAGCGGGATCCTCGGGCCATTGGTTCTCTGTCATCTTCGCTCTCTCTTTCCAAGAAGGCCGGTTGTTGATCAAGAACCAGCGATACTGGCGCTAAAATAATAAGCATGATTACTAATAAAAGGTAAGTACGCTTGCTAAGCGAGTTATAAACGGTTCCAAAAAAGTCAGCCGGAATGGCCTCCGCCGGCCCGGTCACATCTAGGTGGAAGTGGTGGGTATTTTGGAAATAGCTCCGTGGGTTTGGGTAGTAATTGCCGTTGTGGTGGTGGTGTTGATTGTGCTGCTGCTTCTGGCGACGGGACGGCGCCGCAAGGCGATCCAGCAAAAGCGCGACGACGCGCATCGTGAGAAGGCCGCTGAAATTCGCCGCGAGGCTGAAAACCGGGAGCTTGATGCCCGCGAGCGTGAGGCCAAAGCGGCGCGAGCCAGGGCAGACGCCGAGCAGGCGCAGGTTGAGGCGGCGCGGCTGCGCCAGCACGCGGACCAGCAGGCAACCGAGGCGAAGTCCCTCCGTGATGACGTCTCCGAAAGAAGCCGGAGGGCGGACGAGCTCGACCCTGACGTCCCTACGGACCGCCGTGACCGGGGCGCACGCGATGGCGCCCACGGCGATGGCGCTTCCGGACGGATGGCAGACCCGGCCCGCGGCACGGGTGCTGCGCACGATGGCATGCGCGACGACCGCGTCGCCAATGCCGAAACCCGCCATGACGGCGCCCGGAACGACCGTGTTCGCAATGACGGCGTCCGCGACAGCGGTGGCCGCACGGACGGCAGCGCTGATGCCAGTCCGGCCGACGGCAGCCATGTTGACCGGGAGAATCCCCGCTCCGGCATCTAGTAAATCGGTATCCAGTACACCGGACTCCGCTTCATCCCCGGATGGGCTGGCGCGGCTTCAGGACGGGGGAAGGGGCTACTCCTTCCCCCGCTCCCATGCCCTCCAACAGGTCCAGGACTGCCTCCACTGACGAGTGTTCCGCTTCCCACCCCAGGATCCGGCGCGCACGATCGGTGTCCATCACGGGGACGCCGGCCGCCATTTCGACCCATCCGGAGTCCGTCGGCAGAAGGCGGAGCCGCCACGCCAATCCCACGAGTTTGTGGAGCACGCCCATGGGGAGCGGAAAGATTCTGCGCGCCCGAACTATCCGGGCAAGTTCCTGCGGCGTGAGCACGGGCTCCGCTGCGATGTTAAAAGCGCCGGACGCCCGCTGGTCGATCACGCGCCAGTAGGCCTCGGCCACGTCGTCGGCGTGGACGGCCTGGAAGATGAGGTTGTCCGGCGCAGGCAGCAGGGGAACCCATGGCCTTTTCGGCAGGAGCCGGGGGATGGCCGGCCCCAGGAAGTACCTGCCGATCTCACTGCCGGCATCATGCTGGAAGATCAGTCCGGGCCTGAGCCTTGCCACGGCGATGCCCGGCTCGGCCGCCGCAAATTTGTCGAGAACCTCTTCCTGGGCGGCCTTGTGGCGGCTGTAGTGCGAGCCCGCCATTCCGGTGGCCGGCCAGGACTCATCGGACCGGCGGTCCTTCGGGGCCTTGCTGTAGGCGCCCACCGATGATGCGCAGACCACCTGCTTTACCCCTGCCCTCCGGGCTGCTTCCACCACGTTCGCCGTGCCTGTGACGTTGGTCCGGTACAGCTGGTCCAGGTCCCTGTTCGGCTGGATCTGCCACGCGAGATGCACCACGCAATCAACGCCCGCCAGTGCGGATTCCAGCCGGGGCCGATGGCTGTCGAGGCCTATATCGAGCGTGTGCCACGCCACCCCGGCGTAGGGGGCCCGTGAAGTGTCCGGAAGGCGCCGGCTGATCCCTGTCAGTTGCAGGCTGCCCGGCTTCCTGGCGAGCTGGCGCTGCAGGTTGCGCAGCAGGGCTGTCCCGGCGTTTCCGCTGGCTCCGGTGATCGCAATGCGCATGGCAGGAACTCCTTGGCAGGGGTGTGCGGTTTCGTCTTACATGCCGAGCCTAATGCCGCGAAGGATTGTTTTATAAGCAACCTTATGATTTCCTACTGCTAAGTCTTGCCGCAGGCTTTCGGACCCCGACCGAGGGAACCAACGACAATGCCCGAATCCTTCGCCGCGCTTGCCGTGGATATTACGCCCGTCCAGGAACCACGCCCAGAACCTCTACAGGAAATCCCGGAAATTCCGCGGGAAAACCGGGCCGCCAGTCAACAAGGGCGGCTCCGGGAGACCTTCGAAAACGACCTGGTCCTGAGCTACCTGGACCTCGCCGAAGCCCTCGCTGCCCGTTTCGAGGCCCGCGGCCGGGAACGTGCGGACCTGAACCAGGTCGCGTACCTTGGTCTGGTTAAGGCCGCCCGCGGCTTCGACCAGTCCAAGGGGGAAAGCTTCCCGGCCTATGCCGCACCCACCATTGCCGGTGAACTGAAGAGGTACCTGCGTGACCGGACCTGGGTTGTCCGGCCGCCCCGGCATATCCAGGACCTCCGCACCAGGATGTTCCGCGTGGAACCGGAGCTGGTGCAGGCACTGGGCAGGAACCCAAGCGTGGCGGAACTGGCAACCGAGCTGGGAACGGATGCCTCGGATGTGCGGGAGGCCATCTCGGCGTCGAGCAGCATGCACCCGGACTCCCTCGACGCAGCCAACCCGCATAGCGACGCCCCATCCGTCGGTGACTTGCTCGCCTGCCCGGAAACACCCCTGGAGCGGCTTGAGGACCTGGCCTGCCTGCGTGATGCCATGCAGGACCTGGACGCCGCGGACCGGGAGCTGTTGTACCGCCGCTATTTCTGCGAAGAAACCCAGGTCCAGTTGGGCAAGCGGCTGGGGATGTCTCAAATGCAGGTTTCGCGGCGGCTGGCCCGAGTGCTCGTGGAACTTCAGAGGCGCATCTTGAACAACGGACAGATGGACAGCATCCGGACGGAACCGGACCCTGCAGCTGGAGCCGCCGGCTACGGCCGGTCCCTGCGGGGCACGGCCGCGCCGGTGGCTTCACACACGGTTTCCAGCAAAGTGAACTCCCATAGGAACACGTCCCGGGCGGCTTCGGGGACCGGCGGCCGATAGCCTCCGCGGCGTGGAGGCGGCCGCGCCGGCACGGCCGGAAAGCCAGCGAAGCCCTATCTTGCCTGTTCAAACCGCCCTCCCGTTACCTGTCGAAAGGTGAGAAAAGCAGCAGCCCGTGTTTAGGAGCAGCAGCAGTGGGGAAGGGAGGGGGTATGGGAAGCTCCGTAACCTCGAAGTTCCGTGCTGTCCTGTTCGACCGGGACGGGACCCTGGTGGTCGATGTGCCCTACAACGGGGACCCCGAGCGGGTCACCCCGATGCCGGGCGCCAAGGCAGTCCTGGATGCCCTCCGGGCAGACGGGATAGCCACCGGAGTCATCAGCAATCAGTCCGGAATCGCTCGCGGCCTGATCACCGCCGCCGACGTGGCCGACGTCAACGCCCGGGTTGAGGAGCTGCTGGGGCCCTTTGATGTGTGGGAGGTATGCCCGCATTCCGAGCAGGACGGCTGCTCCTGCCGCAAGCCGGCGCCGGGCATGGTCCATAGCGCCTGCCGGAAGCTCGGCATCGATGAATCGGAAGCAGCGCTCATCGGTGATATCGGCGCTGACGTCCGCGCCGCCGAAGCCGCCGGAGCAACCGGCGTCCTGGTCCCAACTCCTGTGACCCGGGCGGAAGAGGTGGCCGAGGCCCAACTGGTGGCCCGGGACCTTGCAGAGGCCGTCTCGCTGCTGGTGGGGCAGCCCTGATGGGCCGCGTCCTGGTGGCGCGCCTGGACAGCATGGGCGACGTCCTCCTGGCTGGCCCGGCTGTACGGGCCGTCGCCAACGGCCGGTTCCCTGACGGCAGCCGGCCAAACCAGGTGGTGGTGCTCTGCGGGCGGCAGGGCGAAGCGGCGGCAGGAATGCTGCCGGGCGCGTCGGAGGTCTACAGCTGGGACAGCCCATGGATCATGAACCCGGCCCCACGGATGACCGGCCCGCATGCTGACAGGCTTATCGAGTACGTGCGGAACTCCAGGATCACCGAAGCGGTGATCCTCACCTCCTTCCACCAGTCGCCCCTGCCGCTGGCCCTGCTGCTCCGGCTGGCCGGCGTGGAACGCATCACCGGCGCATCCACCGATTACGCCGGCTCCCTGCTGGATGTGCGGCTTAAGCCGGGCGAAGACTTTCCCGAGGACCAGCCCGAAGCCGAGCGCGCGCTGGGGATCGCGGAGGCGGGAGGGTTCCGGCTGCCCGCCAGCGACGACGGCAAGCTTCGCCTTAGATCCGTACCTGACGTCCGGGACCTCGTGGGCGGGGACCCCTATGTGGTGGTACACCCCGGAGCCGCGGTCCCTGCCCGGGCGTGGCCGCCGCTCCACCATGCCGCCGCCGTCGAACTCCTTCAGGGCGCGGGGCGCCGCGTGGTGGTTACCGGCGGCCCGGGGGAGACCTCCCTTACCGCCACTGTAGCCGGACCGTCCGCACTGGACCTCGGCGGACAAACGGACCTCCACACCCTCGCCGGAGTGATGGCGGGGGCTGACGCCGTCGTCACGGGCAACACCGGTCCGGCGCACCTCGCCGCAGCCGTGGGAACTCCGGTGGCCTGCCTCTTTTCGCCGGTGGTGCCGGCCATCCGCTGGGCGCCGTATGGAGTCTCGCTGGAGCTGCTCGGCGACCAGAACGCCCCGTGCCGGATGTCCCGGGCCCGGGTCTGTCCCGTCCCGGGCCACCCCTGCCTTGACTCCGTATCACCCGAGGAAGTGGTGGCGGCCGTCGAACGGCTGATCGGCGGAGTGAGTTCCTTCAGCACCCACGTCAGCACCCGTAGAAAGGCCCGCAACAGATGAGAATCCTGCTCTGGCATGTCCACGGTTCCTGGACGGACGCCTTCGTCCGCGGCCGTCATGAGTACCTCCTTCCGGTCCTGCCGGGAGGTGGTGCCTGGGGACTGGGCCGTGCGGGCAGGGACTGGCCGGCCTCAGTGCGGGAGGTGGACCTTGGCTCGCTGGACGCCGACGCCGTTGACGCCGTCGTCCTGCAGCGCCCCGAGGAAATCGACGAGGTTGCCCGGCTGCTGGGCCGGAGGCCGGGCGTTGACCTGCCGGCCGTGTATGTGGAGCACAACACTCCCAAGGGCGACTTCCCGTTTACCCGGCATCCGCTCGCGGACCAGCGCACCATTCCCCTGGTGCACGTCACGCATTTCAACAAGCTGGCGTGGGACAACGGATCCGCCCGCAGCCTGGTGGTCGAACACGGGATACCGGACCCGGGCCAGCTCTACACGGGGGAGCTGCCGGAGCTGGGCGTGGTGGTGAACGAACCTGTCCGGCGTGGCCGCGTCACCGGCACGGACCTGTTGCCCGCTTTTGCTGCGGTTGCTCCGCTGCACGTCTTCGGCATGAAGACCGATGGCCTGGCCGCCGCCGCTGGGATTGACGCGTCCCGGCTCACGGTGCGAGGCGACCTCCGGACCCGTGAGCTGCACCGGGAACTGGCCCGCTGCCGTGTCTATGTGCATCCGATGCGCTGGACTTCCCTGGGATTGTCCTTGCTGGAAGCCATGCACCTGGGAATGCCGGTGGTTGCCCTGGCCACCACCGAAGCGCCGCGGGCGGTGCCGCCGGAGGCCGGCATCGTCTCCGCCGATATCGATGAGCTGCTCCGCTGCGCGCAGCGGCTGGTCGCCGATCCGGATGAAGCCCGACGGCGGGGAGTTGCCGCCCGCGAGGCGGCACTGGAACGCTACAGCCTGGGCAGGTTCCAGGACCGCTGGGACGAGCTCCTCGCGGACCTGGGCGGCCGGCTCCGGCACTCCGATAACGGTCGCTTGGAAGAGAAGATCCTTGTTCCGGCGCGAGAGAGGAAGACGCCATGAAGATCTCCATGATTTCCGAGCACGCCAGTCCGCTGGCGGCGCTGGGCGGCGTGGATGCCGGCGGACAAAACGTGCACGTTGCCGCGCTGTCCGAAGCCCTTGCCAAGCGGGGCCACCACGTCACTGTCTACACCCGCCGGGACTCAACGGAGCTTCCTGCGAGAGTCCGTGTAGGCCCCCGCTTCGAAGTGGTCCACGTGGACGCAGGGCCTGCCCGCCATGTCCCCAAGGATGAACTGCTGCCCTACATGGGTGAGCTTGCCGAGGGTGTTGCCAGGGACTGGAGCCAGCGGCCGCCCGATGTGGTGCACGGGCATTTCTGGATGTCCGGCCTGGCGGCCCTGGACGCCGCCCGGCGCCCGGAGCAGGGTTACCGGGTTCCCGTCATCCAGACCTTCCACGCCCTGGGCACGGTCAAGCGGCGGCACCAGGGCGCAGAGGACACCAGCCCGGCCGAACGCCGCTGGCTCGAGCCCGGAGTTGGGCGCTCCGTGGACCGGATCGTTGCCACCTGCTCCGACGAAGTTTTTGAACTCAAAGCCATGGGCATCGACACGGGCAAGATTTCGATCGCCCCCTGCGGTGTGGACCTGGGCTTCTTTTCCGCAGACGGTCCGGCGGCCGCCGGGCAGCGCAAGCACCGGATCCTCTCCGTGGGCCGGCTGGTGCCGCGCAAGGGGGTGGACCTGGTGATCCGGGCCCTGCCTTACCTGCGGGACGCCGGCTTCGACGACGTCGAGCTCTTGATAGTTGGCGGCGGCGCAGAATCTGACGTGCTCCACGCCGACGCGGAAGTCCGCCGCCTGCTGAAGCTGGCCGAGGAACTGGGGGTTGCGGACCAGGTGAACCTGCAGGGCCAGGTGTCACGCGGTGAGATGCCCGGCATCTTCCGCAGTGCCGATGCCGTGGTGTGCGCGCCCTGGTACGAGCCGTTCGGCATCGTCCCGCTCGAGGCCATGGCCTGCGGCGTCCCCGTGGTTGCTGCCGCCGTGGGCGGGCTCAGGGACACAGTGGTTGACCATGGGACCGGGCTGCACGTGCCGCCGCAGGACCCGGAGGCCATCGCCTCCGCCCTGGCCCTGCTGCTGGAAAACCCCGCCCTGCGGACAGAACTGGGCACTGCAGGCAAGCGGCGCGCCCGCACCCGGTACTCCTGGGACCGGGTGGCCGGCGAGACCGAGAAGGCCTATCAGCTGGCGGTGGCCGGGGCTGCCGCCGGCGTTGTCCCGATGGAAGGAGCGGCACTGTGACTGCCGAATGGTCCCTTCGTGAAGCCGACCTGCCGGTGCTGGCACGGCCGGCCCCCCTGCCCGCGGTGCTGCCCGGCGCCGCTTTTGTTGATCCGGACAGCGCGGAGGCGGTACGGATCCACCTGGACAATGTGGTGCCGGCCCTTGATTCGCTGCGGAGCCAGTCCGGCAGGCTCGCTGCCTGGGGTGTGGAGCTGGCCCAGCGCCTGCTCCGCGGCCAGCGTCTCCTCGCCGCCGGAAACGGCGGTTCAGCGGCGGAAGCCCAGCACCTTACGGCGGAGCTGGTGGGCAGGTTCGACGGCGAGCGGGTGCCCTTCTCGGCCATCTCGCTGCACGCGGAGTCCTCGGCCATGACCGCCATCGCCAACGATTACGGTTACGACGACGTCTTCGCCCGCCAGGTGCGCGCCCACGGCAGGTCCGGGGACGTGCTGATGCTGCTCTCCACCAGCGGCAAGAGCCGGAACCTGCTGCGTGCCGCCGAAGCTGCCTCCCGCCTGAACATCACCACCTGGGCGCTCACCGGGAGCGGCCCCAATCCCTTGGCCGACGCCTGCGACGAGGCGGTCATGGTTGACGCGCTCAACGCCAACGCCCAGGAAGGCCATCTCATCGCCCTGCACGCCGTCTGCCGCGCCTTCGACCTGGAAGTCGCCCGGCGCGGTTCGGCCGACGCCCACGCCCTGACGAACCTTGGCCGGCAGAACCAGGGCCTGCAGCAGCGGGGCGGTGTGGCATGAGGATCGTGGTGGTGGGCGATGTGATGCTGGACGTGGACTTGTCCGGTGAGGCCACGCGGCTCAGCCCTGACGCGCCCGTGCCCGTGGTGGACGTGTCCGGCGTCAAGCGCCGCGCCGGGGGAGCAGGCCTGGTGGCCCGGATGCTGGCCGGGGACAACTGGCCTGTCACGCTGGTGACAGTCCTGGGCGATGACGACGCCGGCCGGCAGCTCGAAGCGCAGCTTGCCGGAGTGCGGCTCGTCTCAGGTCCCAGCGGTTATCCGTCCCCGGTCAAGACCCGGGTCCGGGCAGGATCGCATCCGGTGGTCCGCTTCGACCAGGGCTGCGAAAAGACGCCCGTCCCGGAGGTCAGCCCGGCCATGCTCCGCGCGGTGGAGAAAGCCGGCGTGATCATTGTGGCCGACTACGGCCGCGGCCTGGCCGCGAACCCGCAGCTGCGGGAGCTCCTGGCCCGGCTGGCGGATGAGGTGCCCATTGTGTGGGACCCGCACCCGGCCGGGCCGGATCCGGTGCCCGGCGTCGCCGTCGTGACTCCAAACCTGGCCGAGGCGCAGAAAGCCGTTCAGTCCCGCGGCCGGAAGGAAACCCGGCAGCAGCCTGCGGCTGACCGGTTGTCCGCTGCACCGGATCCCGACCACAGCGGTGACCCGGCCGCCGAGGCAGGCACTGTCCTGCTGGAGGAATGGGGCAGCCAGGCTGTCCTGGTCACCAAGGGCGAACAGGGCGCTGTCCTGTGCCGCCGGAGCAGCACCCCGGAAGCCGTTCCGGCCCCGCGGGTGGAAGCCGGTGATCCCTGCGGGGCCGGGGACCGGCTTGCGGCCAGCCTTGCCGTGCACCTCCTCGCCGGCCGCGGACTGGACGAAGCCGCGGTGCTCGCAGTCCACGACGCTGCCGACTTCCTTGCCGGCGGCGGGGTTTCCGCCCTCCCCGATGCCGGGGAACCCGCGGCAGTCCAGCCCCGCATCAGCGACCCCCTGCTGCTGGCCCGCGCCGTGCGGGAGAACGGCGGCAAGGTGGTGGCCACCGGCGGGTGCTTCGACTTGCTGCATGCCGGGCACGTGCGCTCCCTGGCGGCCGCCCGGGAACTGGGGGACTGCCTGATCGTGTGCCTCAACTCGGACGATTCGGTGCGCCGGCTCAAAGGCCCGGAGCGGCCCATCATCGGCCAGCACGACCGCGCCGAGCTGCTCCTCGCGATGGAATGCGTGGACGCGGTGATGGTCTTCGACGAAGACACTCCCGAAGCTGCCCTGGAACGCCTTCGCCCGGACATCTGGGTCAAGGGCGGCGACTACAAGGGCGCCAACCTGCCCGAGGCTGCGCTGGTGGAGGGCTGGGGCGGGCGCTGCGTCACCGTTCCCTACCACCCGGCCCGCTCCACCACAGGCCTGGCCGATGCGCTCGCCAAGGTGAGCTGACCCGCACCTGCCCGGCACGGCGGCTTGACCAGCCCAACAATTGTTAGTTTCCCGATCGAAAGGAACACCATGACCGCAGAGTTGAAAACACCCGGACGCGTGCTCGTGACCGGAGGTGCCTCCGGACTGGGGGCCGCCGTCGTCGACGCCGTCCTGAAGGCGGGCGGCACTCCCGTGGTGCTGGACCGCGACATCAGCAACGTGTCCGCCGTGAAGGCCTTCGAGGTGGACGTCTCGGACCGGCTGGCCGTGGAGGCCGCCGTCAAGGAAGCCGCCGAATCACTCGGCGGCCTCGAAGCCGTGGTCACCGCGGCGGGCATCGACCGCTGCGGCAAGCTGGCCGACGTCGAGGCCACGGAATGGGAGAAGGTCATTGGGGTCAACCTGATGGGCACCGTCTCTGTGGTGCGGGCGGCCCTGCCCTACCTCAAGTCCTCGCACGGCCGTGTGGTGACCGTCGCCTCCACGCTGGGCAAGCGTGCGGTGGCCGATGCCACCGCCTATTGCGCGTCCAAGTTCGGTGTGGTGGGCTTCAGCCACGCGCTCGCCGCGGAGACCGGCGGCGAAATCGGGGTGACCACCATGATCCCAGGCGGCATGAAGACGCGCTTCTTCGACGACCGCACCGAGCAGTACAAGCCCCAGGACGATTCACGGCTCAACGACCCGTCCAACGTGGCGCAGGCGATCCTTTTTGCGCTGTCCCAGCCCACCGGCTGCGAGGTCCGCGAAATGCTGATCTGCCACGAGGAAGAGGGCTCCTGGCCCTAAACGCCAAACGACTTACGCCGGAACCGACGGGAGGAACATCATGCCCAGCATTGCCACAGACACCACTGCACCCGACTCCACTGCACAACCGGAAACAACGGACAGCAACGGCATCACCATCCGGAACCCCAGGACCGGCGACGTCCTGTGGACTGTGCCGGAAGCGGAACCGGCCGCCGTGAACCATGCCGTAGAGGTGGCGCGGAGCGCTGCGGCGGACTGGGCCTCCACGGCACCGGCGGAGCGGGGCGCCGCGCTCCGGAAAGCAGCGAAGGCGCTCGAGGCAGCCGCGCAGGAACTGGCTGAACTCAACTTCAGCGAGACGGGCCGGCCGGTGGAGGAGTCCCTTGCCGGCATCGGCGCGGGGGTTTCCACCCTGGAGCAGTATGCGGAGCTTGGTCCCGTCCACCGCGGCCACAGCCTGCGCGGCAACCGGCTCGCCGCCGATTACACCGTGGCCGAACCACGCGGCGTGGCTGTCCTCCTGACCCCCTGGAACGATCCGGTGGCCGTGGCGTGCGGCCTGATCGGCGCCGCGCTGGTCACCGGCAACACGGCCGTGCACAAGCCGAGCGAGCGCTGCCCCCGGCTGGGTGAGGCATTGGGCGAAGTGCTCGCTCCGGCCTTCCCGCCCGGCGTGTTCCAAACAGTGTTCGGCGGCGCGGCCGTGGGCGCGCTCCTGGCCAAGTCCGGGGTGGACGTGATCGCGCACGTCGGCTCAAGCGCGGCCGGCGCGCGGATCGCGAGGGCCGGGGCGCTCACGGGAGCCCACGTTATCCGGGAGAACGGCGGCAACGATCCGCTGCTGGTGGACCGCGACGTGGACCCCGTGTGGGCCGCGGAGCAGGCGGCCATCGGTGCCTTCAGCAACAGCGGCCAGATCTGCGTGGCGGTGGAGCGGATCTACGTCCATAAGGACATTGCGGACGAGTTCTGCGCTGCCCTGGAAGCCGAAGCGGCCCTGCGCAACAACAACGGCAGCGTAGCCCCGCTGGTGGATCTGAGGATGCGCGACGAGGTCCACGCCCAGGTGGCCGACGCGCTCGCCCAGGGCGCCCGGGCGCTGGAGGGCGGTGCCCTTCCGGACGGCCCGGGCTCCTTCTACCCGGCCACCGTCCTGCTCGGCTGCACCGACAGCATGCAGATCATGACGGAGGAAACCTTCGGGCCCGTCGCGCCGGTGCAGGTGGTGCAATCGTTCGACGACGGGCTGCGGCTCGCGTGCAGCGGCAGGTACGGACTGGCCGCCAGCGTCCTGAGCGCCAACATCGCCCACATCCAGCAGGCGGTGGCCGCCCTCCCGGTGGGCACGGTCAAGATCAACGAAGTGTTCGGCGGCGCCCCGGGCGGCGCGGCCCAGCCCCGCGGCGAAAGCGGTGCCGGCTTTGGCTACGGCCCGGAGCTTTTGGACGAGTTCAGCCGGGTGAAAGTGGTGCACATTGCGGCGCCGCCGGCAGTTGCCAAGCACAATGCAGGCGCTGCTGATGGCCTCGGCCCGGAAGCCGCCGCTGGACAGGACAAGTCATGAGCCTTATTCCCGACGACCTGCCCGGCCATCCCGGCGACGTGCCGGTGGACCCCGCCCTGGTGGACCTGTCCAGCCAGCGCGCCCTGTCCGAATGGCTGCCGGGCAGGCTGGCCGCAGAGGAACCGGCCATCCTCGTGATCGGCGACCTGATGCTGGACGGCTGGTGGAGCGGCAGCATCGAGCGGCTCTGCCGGGAAGCCCCGGCTCCGGTGGTGGATATCCAGATCCGTGAATCAGTTCCCGGCGGGGCAGCCAACACCGCCATGAACCTGGCCGCCCTTGGTGCGCGGGTCTCCGTGGCCGGCATCATCGGAACTGACGACGCCGGCGAGGACCTGCGCAGCCAGCTGGTGGCCGCGGGCATCGACGTGACCCATCTGCACAGCCACCCGGACATGGTGACCACCACCAAAATCCGGATCAGCAGCGGCGGCCAGGTGATGCTCCGCCTCGACGACTCCGCCAAGACCGTCCCGGCTGAAGCACTGGCCGCACTCGCCGCGTCCGTACGCGCCGCCGTCGAACGCCAGGACGCGGTGCTGGTGTGCGACTACGGCAACGGCGTCCTTGCCGATCCCGTCCGCAACGGATTGATCGAAGCGCTGGGGGAGGCCCCCGCTGGCCGCGGGGACCGCCCGCTGCTGGTGGTCGACTCCCACGATCCCCGCCCCTGGGCCCCGCTCCGCCCGGACCTGGTGACGCCCAACGCCCAGGAAGCCGCACGGATGCTGGACCTCCGCCTTCCGGACGGCCAGGACAGGGTGGAAACTGTCAGCCGGCACGCAGGGCAGTTGCTGGAAGCGACGGGCGCGGGCGCCGTAGTGGTCACCCTGGACCGTGACGGCACCGTGCTGTTAAGGCCCGACGGCGTCACGCACCGTACCTGGGCCCGCCCGGCAGCCGAGAAACAGGCTTCGGGCGCCGGCGACACGTTCGTGGCGGCGCTGACGCTGGCGCGCTCGGCAGGGCTGCCGCTCACGGCCAGCCTCGACCTTGCCCAGTCTGCAGCGGACGTGGTGGTGCACCAGCCGGGCACCTCCGTCTGCAGTACGGGCCAGCTCAGCCGGTACCTGAAAGCCTTCGCCGACACCGCCCTTGGTGCCGATGAACTCGAGCGGCAGCTGGCACTGCACCGGTCCCAGGGCCAGCGCATTGTGCTCACCAACGGCTGCTTCGACGTGCTGCACAGCGGCCATACCCGCTACCTCAACCAGGCCAAGCAGCTGGGCGACGTCCTCGTGGTGGCGCTCAACAGCGACGACTCCGTGCGGAAACTCAAAGGCGCCGGCCGGCCCATCAACTCATCCGCGGACCGTGCCGCCGTGGTGGCAGCCCTGAGCTGCGTGGACTACGTGACCGTGTTCGACACCCCCACGGCGGCGCCGCTGATCCGGCAGCTCCAGCCCGAGGTGTACGCGAAGGGCGGGGACTACACGCCGGAGATGCTGGCGGAGACGCCCGCCGTCGAGGAATACGGCGGCCGGGTTGCCATCCTGGATTACGTGGCTGAGCGGTCCACCTCCGCCGTGGTGAAGCGGATCCGCGAGGGCGAAGGGGCGGTGCCCGGCAGCTAAGGTTGAAGCATGACTGAAGCGTGGCACGGGTAATGGCAAAACGCGGAAGGTCAGGGGGCCGGAACGGCCTGCGCGCGGTGGCCGGAGTTGTGGAGGTGCCGGCCGGTTCCCGCCAAAGCGGACCTGTCGAAGGTGTGTATTACATCGACACCGGGGACTGCGAACTGATCGCCGACCAGGACAACTCCACCGGCTGGCTCCTGAAGATCAACGGTGTGATGAGCTCGCACATCGACCTCGCGGACCCGCTGTTCCTGGACTTCGAGTACATGCGGTGGATGTCCGCGCTGATTGAGTCGCGCTGGCCGCCGTCGGGCGTTTCCGGGACCAGGCCCAAACTCCGCGGCCTGCACCTGGGCGGCGGCGCCTGCTCGCTGGCCCGCTACTTCCATGCCGTCTACCCGGAGGCCCGGCAGGTGGTGGTGGAACTGGACGGCAAGCTCGCCGAACATGTGCGCAACTGGTTCGATCTCCCCAAAGCCCCGCTGCTGCGCCTGCGGGTGGGGGAGGCCCGCGAGGTCACCGAAACCCTGACCGCCGAAACCCGGGACTTCATCATCCGGGACGTTTTCGCCGGCGCCCTCACCCCGCGCTCGCTCACCACGGCCGAGTTCAACCAGCACGTCAAGCGTGTCCTGGCGCCCGGCGGGCTCTACGTGGTGAACTCCGGCGACGCCCCCGATCTCAAGAACGCCCGCGAGGACGCGGCCACCATCGCCGCTGCCTTCAAGCACACCGTGATCATCGCGGACCCGGCCATGCTCAAGGGCCGCCGCTACGGGAACATGGTAATGGCCGGCAGCGACGTCCCCTTCGGCGACGACCCGAAGCTGCACCGCCGGCTCCTGGGCGGAGCCGTGCCCGCGCACCTCTGGGACGACGCCCAGGTCCGTGCCTTCGCGGCCGGAATACCGGTCCGCCACGACCCCGCTCCTGAGTAGCTCATCCGGCCGCAACCTTGCCCCGGCCCAGCAGCCAGTCCCGGTGCTCCGCCATCTGCTCGCGGAGCGCTTGGACTACGGCAGCCACGGCCGGGCGGCGCAGCGAGTCCGGACGCAGCACCATCCAGTATGGCAACAGCTCGGCGATTTCGGCGGGCAGCAGGCGCACCAGGTCGTCATGGAGATCGCCCATAAAGCAGGGCAGGAAACCGATCCCGGCGCCGGCCCGGGTTGCTTCCACGTGGACAAAGACGTTGGTGGACGTCAGGCCGTCGCGCATGGCGGGCACCAGCCGCCGGGGCGCATCGAGGTCGTCCACCTGGAGCATCGAGTCCACGAAGTAGACCAGCGGGTGCGCGTTGAGTTCGGCCACGGTGGCCGGGGTCCCGTGCTCGGCCAGGTAGGCGCGGGAGGCATACATCCCCAGCATGTAGTCGCCCAGCCGCACGGCCTCTGCCCGGTGCACCTGGGGTTCGCCCACCACCACTTCGATGTCCAGGCCCGAGCGCTGCTGCAGGGCCCGCCGGGTCATGGTCACCACCTCAACGCTGAGCCCCGGGTGGTCCCGCCGCAGCCGGGCCACGGCCGGTGCCGCGATGTAGGCACTGAACCCGTCGGTGGCGGTCATGCGTACGACGCCGGTAATCGGGTCGGGTGCCTGGCCGGCAGCTCCCAGCGTGCCCACCACAGCCTCAACCTGTTCGGCCACCTGCACCGCCTGGGCGCCGAGGTCCGTCAGCTCCCAGCCGCCGGTGGCGCGGGCAAGGACGCGGCCGCCGAGCGCCTTCTCGAGCGCGGCTATCCTGCGTGAGACGGTGGTGTGGTTGAGTCCCAAAGCCTGCGCCGCCGTCGTAAATTTTGCGGACCGGGACACGGCAAGAAGTACCAGCAGGTCGTCAGGGTTGGCTTTCATATCTGCAATTCTGCACATACGTGGTGCTTCTTTGGGTATTGAAGCTCCAAGTCTGTGCAGTAATACTCAGTGAAGCCATCAGTGCTGGAGATCACAGCACGTGTCATCGTGGACACTAAGGAGAAACCCCATGAGCGTTGAACAACGCCCGGCGGATAACACTGCCGGACCTGCATCCAAAGGATCCGGACTGAAGAAAATCGTGGCCGCCTCAATGGTGGGCACGGTAGTGGAGTGGTACGAGTTCTTCCTCTACGCCACCGCCGCCACCCTGGTGTTCGGCAAATACTTCTTCCCGGCCACCGGGAACGAGCTGGACGGCATCATCCAGGCCTTCCTCACCTACGCCGTCGGCTTCGTTGCCCGTCCGCTGGGCGGCATCGTGTTCGGCCAGATCGGCGACAAGCTGGGCCGCAAGCCCACCCTGCAGCTCACCATTGTGATTGTGGGCGTGGCAACGTTCCTCATGGGCTGCCTGCCGGGCTTCGCGGAGATCGGCTACCTCGCACCGGCCCTGCTCGTGGCACTGCGCTTCATCCAGGGCTTCGCCCTCGGCGGCGAATGGGGCGGAGCCGTGCTGCTGGTTGCCGAGCACAGCCCCAACAAGTCGCGCGCCTTCTGGTCCAGCTGGCCGCAGGCCGCCGTGCCGGTGGGCAACCTGCTGGCCACCCTGGTGCTGTTCATTATGTCTTCCGTGCTCAGCAGCGAAGCCTTCCTGGGCTGGGGCTGGCGTGTAGCTTTCTGGCTCTCCGCCGTGATCGTCTTCGTGGGCTACTACATCCGCACCCACGTCACCGAAGCTCCCATCTTCCTGGAGGCCAAGGCCCTGGTGGAGAAGGAACAGGCCGTCAGCTACGGCGTCTTCGAAGTGGTCCGCAAGTACCCCAAGGGCATCTTCCAGGCCATGGGCCTGCGCTTCGCCGAGAACATCATGTACTACCTGGTGGTCAGCTTCGCGATCGTCTACCTCAAGACCGTCCACAAGTACGACACCTCCTCGCTCCTGCTGGCGCTCCTGATCGCCCACGTCATCCACTTCCTGGTCATCCCGCAGGTGGGACGCCTGGCGGACAAGTTCGGACGCAAACCGGTGTACCTGTTCGGTGCCATTTCCGGGGCTGCGTGGCCGTTCTTCGCCTTTCCGATGTTCGATACCCGCAGCCCGGTGGTGATCGTGGCCGCCGTGACCATCGGACTCTGCCTCCACGCCTTTATGTACGCCGGCCAGCCGGCCATCATGGCCGAACTCTTCCCCACCCGCATGCGGTACTCAGGCGTTTCACTCGGCTCGCAGGTGACCTCCATCTTCGCTGGCTCGCTCGCACCGCTGCTCGCCACCCAGTGGCTGAAGGACACCGGCTCGTGGGTGCCCACCGCCATCTACCTGGTGGTCGCCTGCGCCATCACCTCAGTGGCGGTGCTGAGCCTGCGGGAAACCAAGGGCATCGCCCTGGAGGACGTGGATAAGGCCGACGCCGCCCGCGAAGGCCTGCTCCCCGCCAGGACCCGCTGAGCTGCTCCAGCAGCTGGATAGTCTGATGGACGAGGGTAAGGGAACTGCAATGGACAACACTTTGATCGGCCGCAAGGCCCTGGTCACCGGCGGAGCCAGCGGGATCGGCGCCGCGTGCGTCCGCGAACTGGCCGCACGCGGAGCGAAAGTGGTGGTGGCCGACGTCGACTCCGCCGGAGCCGCCGCGCTCGCCGACGAGGTGGGGGGCACCTCCTGGACCGTAGACCTGCTGGACGTGGACTCGCTCGCCACCCTGAGCCTGGACTGCGACATCCTGGTGAACAACGCCGGGATCCAGCGCATCAGCCCCATCGAGGAGTTTGACCCGGTGCAGTTCCGCCGGATCATCGCCCTCATGCTGGAGGCACCGTTCCTGCTGATCCGGGCGGCCCTGCCGCACATGTACACCAACGGGTTCGGGCGCATCATCAACCTCTCGTCCGTGCACGGGATCCGGGCTTCGCCGTTCAAAAGTGCTTATGTCTCCGCCAAGCATGGCCTGGAAGGGCTGAGCAAGGTAACGGCACTCGAGGGCGGCGACCACGGGGTTACGTCCAACTGCATCAACCCCGGCTACGTCCGGACCGCCCTCGTGGAGAAGCAGATCGCGGACCAGGCGCAGGTGCACGGTATTCCGGAATCCGAGGTGCTCGCCAAGGTGATGCTCACCGAATCTGCCATCAAGCGCCTGGTGGAGCCCGAGGAGGTCGCGTCACTGGTTGCGTGGCTTGCCTCCGACCACGCCGGCATGGTCACCGGCGCCAGCTACACCATGGACGGCGGCTGGTCGGCCCGCTAGGGCATCTCCGTCCCCCTGGAGTTTTTGTCCAGATATGCAGATTTTTCCGCTCTCCAGCCCTGCATATCTGGACAAAAACTCAGTCCAGCTGCCTTAGCTGCCGGTGGTCATAGAAGAAGACACCATGGGCCGTGTGCACGCCCACCGCCGTTCTTCGTTGCGAGATGACCACGCCCTCGCGCCGGCCGTTGAAGGGATCATCAGCCACCACTGCGTCCCCGATCCTGTAGGGGGACCGTGGATTGAAGGCGGCCACTACGCGGTCCCACGCTCTCCCGGCCGCCGTGGCAAGGCTGATGGGCTGGCCCAGGCCGGCCGGGTCGGAAACTGCAGTCTTCACCATGCGTACCAACTCCTTGCGGGCGGCAGTGCAGCCACCCACTGGCGGTGCAGTTAACCGGAACGCTCCCAGCAGAGGGCGGCCCTCCTATTCCGGTCGGCACCTTACGCCAAAGCTATGCGCTATTCACACCAGTCACACCAGTAACATGTACTCGCTTTTGACAGGCGGGCATACCTGCTGTTTGTGCTAAGTGCCCACGTGATTCTTGCCCGTCAGCGCTGGCCGTTAACGATCTCTTCCGCGTTCTCGAATGCCCAGGCAGCCAGCGGAACCAGCAGTGCGCTCAGTTCGTAGCCGCGTTCGGTGAGGCTGTAGTCCACCCGCGGCGGAATGACGGGTTGGGCTTTCCGGCTGACCAGGCCGTCGCGCTCAAGGGTCTTGAGGGTCTGCGCAAGCATTTTCTCGCTGATACCTTCGGCCCGCCGGCGCAGTTCACTCCAGCGCTGCTCACCCTCCGACAAGGCCAGCAGGATCAGCAGGCCCCACTTGCTGGTGATGTGGTCCAGTACCGTCCGGCTGGGGCACCCGGCAGGGAAAACGCCGTCGGCAAGCGCTGCGGGGAGGAGTTCGGCGTGCGCAGGAGCGGCGGTACTTACTTTCATGTCAGTACCTTACCTCAAAGTGCGTACTCTCTTTCGGGAAGTATCCTCGCAGCCCGGTGGTTGTGTCCCATGAACAACCCCTACGGAAGGAAGATTCATGAGCATCGTTGTTACCGGCGCAACCGGCCAGCTTGGCCGTCACGTGATCGAGGCACTGCTGGAGCGCAATGTTCCCGCACAGGAGATCGTGGCCACCGGGCGCTCGCTTGAAAAGCTTGCGGACTTCGCGGAGCGCGGCGTCCAGGTAAAGGGCATGGACTACGGTGATCCCGCCTCCGTGGCTGAGGCGCTGAAGGGTGCCTCCAAGGTCCTGCTCATTTCAGGCAGCGAGGTGGGCCGGCGGGTGGAGCAGCACCGTACCGTGATTGACGCCGCGAAGGCGGAGGGCGTTGAACTGCTCGCCTACACGAGTATCGCCAACGCGGACACCACTGGGATGAAGCTGGCCGCCGAGCACCAGGCCACGGAAGCCATCCTGCGGGAATCCGGCGTTCCTTTCGTCCTTCTGCGCAACGGCTGGTACCTCGAGAACTACATGGACCAGCTGCCCGGCACTCTTGCCCAGGGTGCCATCGCGGGAAGCGCCGGGGAAGGCCGGGTCAGCGCCGCTGCCCGGGCCGACTACGCCCACGCCGCTGCCGCTGTCCTGGTTGCCGACGGCCAGGCGGGCAGGATCTACGAGCTGGGTGGCGACGAGCCGTTCACCATGGCGGAGCTTGCCGCAGAGATCAGCGCTGCCGCAGGAAAGCACATTTCCTACCAGGACCTTCCGGCGCAGGAATATGCCGGAATGCTGGCCGGCTTCGGAGTACCGGAAGCATTCGCGGACATCCTCGCCGATTCCGATCTTGGCATCGCCCGCGGCGACCTCTTGGTCAGCACCGGTGACCTGCGCAAGCTGATCGGGCGGCCGGCCACTTCATTGGCTGAAGCTGTACGCTCGGGCGTCGTCGAAGCCTGACGGTCGAAGCTTGACGGAACGGTCCTGGTTGCCCGGCCTTGCCTGCAGGCCAACCAGGACCGAAGCCGGCGGTCCAACCGCATTGCGCCGCTGCATCCACCGGCGTGATGATAGGCGGAGCAGCGCGTTACCCTGCAGGCAGCCGAACGCTTGGAGTGATGATCATGCCGGAACGTCACATCATGGTGCAACGCCGCATGGCGGCGTCCACGGGTTCGGTATGGGCGCTCTACGCGGACTTCCCGAACCTCGGGAACCATTGGAGTGGCTTGAGGGCCACGAGAGCTATCGGTGACCAGACCAGCGGCGTGGGCGCCCGCCGTCACGTGGACCTGAAGCCGATAGGCAGCATGGAGGAGACCGTCACCGTCTGGGAGGAAGGCCGCCGGATCGATACCGGGAACCAGCCGAGTGCGTTGGTGCCGTTCAAGCGGGCCGCCTCCTCGCTCAGGCTCGAGCAGGACGGCAACGGGACTCTGGCCACCTTCAACTACCGGTATGTTCCCCGGGGCGGCGTCATCGGCCGCTTCACCGGCCCGTTGATCGACAGGATGCTGACGGCGACATTCACCGACATGCTGGCCGCCACCGGGGCGGCCGCGGCGCAGCGGTGACGAGGGCACTTAGGACTTGCTGCCCGTCAGTGCCAGTGTTCCGCCGAGGCCGATCATCATGACTCCGCCTGCGGCGCTGAGGCTGGCGATGCGCTTCGGGGAGCGGGCGAACCAGTGCCGGGCGGTGCCCGCGGCCAGGGCCCAGATGCTGTCCGAAACAAGTGCTATCACCAGGAAAATGACACCCAGCAACGCGAGTTGAAGCGGAATGCTGCCTGCCGCATAGTCAACGAACTGGGGGAGCACCGCCACAAAGAACACGATCGTCTTGGGGTTCGTGGCACCCACCAGGAAACCCTCCCGCACCATGCGCCAGGTGGACGACGGCGGCACCGGGCCGGCCGCCGCCGTCGTTCCGCCCCGGTGCCGGATCGCCTGGATGCCGAGGTACACCAGGTAGGCTGCCCCGGCGATTTTGATGATGGTGAACAGCACCAACGACTGTGCCAGGACTACACCAACCCCAAGGGCCACGGCGATGATCTGCGGCACCATCCCCAGGGCGTTGCCCAGCACACTCAGGAGTCCGCCCTTGCGTCCGAGGGCGAGCGAACGGCCGATGACAAACAGCACGCTGGGGCCGGGGATGGCGATGAGGACCAGCGAGGTCAGGGCAAACGCCAGGACGTTGGGGAACGGAACCATGCCTGATGATAGCCCTGGCCCCGGCAGGGGGTCGATGCTTAGCTGCCGGTGGAAACAGCGGTGGTGACCACCGGCAGCGGCGACGTTTCGTCCACAAGTTCGGCCCGCCGTCGTCCGTCACCCTTGATCCATAAGCGGTACGCAAGGACGAGGAGCGCAAGCCAGGCGCCGCCAACATACAAGGCGATGCGGGTGTCTTCGAAGGCGCCGAGGACGGCGATCACCAACGCCATGAAGGCGATGGTGAGGACCGACGCGGCAGGCCACCACGGCGAAGGGAATTCCGACGCCGGCAGGCCGCTGCGCGCGATTTCCCGCTTCATGGCCACATGCGAAGCAAGGATCATCACCCAGACCCAGACGGTGGCGAACGTCGCGATGGATGCGATGAGGATAAAGACGTCCTCGGGAATGACTGCGTTCAGGACCACGCCCACCAGGAGGATGCCCGCCATCATCACTACCGTCATCCACGGCACCCCATGCCGGGACACCTTGCCGAAAGCAGCCGGGGCGTGACCTTGGCGGGAGAGCCCGAAGAGGATGCGGCCCGCGCCGAAGATGTCGCTGTTGATGGCGGAGAGTGCGGCGGTGATCACCACGGCGTTCAGGATATGCGGGGCGGCGGGGATGCCCAGCCCGCTGAAAATCTGGACGAAGGGGCTGCCGTTGCTGCCGATCTCGTTCCACGGGAAGAGGCTCATGAGCACGCCCAGGGTGAGGACGTAGAACAGCAGGACGCGGACGGGGACGGTGTTGACTGCCTTGGGGATGACCTTCTTGGGGTCGGCTGCCTCGCCCGCGGTGATGCCGAGGGTCTCGATCCCGCCGAAGGCGAACATCACCACGGCGAAGGATGCGAGCAGTCCTTCGAAGCCGAACGGGAGGAATCCGCCGTGCTCCACGAGGTTGCCCAGGCCTGGCGCGACAGTTGTACCGGCAGCCTGGAAGCCGAAGACGATAATGGCGGCGCCGCCGGCGATCATGGCGATGATGGCCGCCACCTTGATAAGCGAGAACCAGAATTCGAGTTCGCCGAAGACCTTCACGCTCAGCAGGTTCAGGGCGGCCAGGAAGAAGATGATCGCCAGGATCCAGACCCAGCGCTCCACTTGGGGGAACCAGAAGCCCATGTAGATACTGAACGCTGTGACATCGGCGATAGCCACGATGGCCATTTCAAACACGTAGGTCCAGCCGGTGATGAAGCCGGCCAGCGGGCCGAGATAGCGGCTGGCGTACTGGCCGAAGGAGCCGGACACCGGGTGCCGGACGGCCATTTCACCGAGCGCGCGCATCACCATAAAAACTGCCGCGCCGCCGATGATGTAGGCCAGCAGTACGGCCGGGCCGGCCTTCTGGATTGCGGAGGCTGAACCGTAGAAGAGGCCGGTGCCGATTGCCGAGCCGAGGGCCATGAACCGGATGTGGCGCACGTTCAGCCCCCGGTTCAGGACGCTTCCGACGGCGGCAGCCGGCTTCTGATTTCCGGCGGCACTTTCGTTCCGGGTGGGGCTTGGTGCTTGTTGCATACAAATACCTTCTCGTCTTTGGGAGGGGGCCGGTAACCAGCAGACCACTTCCGCGGCTGACGTGATGAGCCTCACGGGGGCTTGGTGTCTTTGATTCCAGACGAGGCGCTGATTTGTGTGCTTTTCCGGTCCGCGCCTGAAGAACCCTTGACTCGACCCCGGCTTTTCCTTACTTTGAGGGGCCGCCGGTAACCGGGCGGATGAGCTGCGTGACGTTGCGCTCCCGTACCAGCCCCATAAGGAGATCATGGTGAAAGCGATCGTGCAGGACGTTTACGGATCGGCGGACGTGCTGGAGCTACGGGAAATTGCCCGGCCTGAGCCCCGCGACGGCGAGGTGCTGATCCGCGTGCGGGCGGCCGGCGTCGACCAGGGTGTGTGGCACCTGATGACCGGGCTGCCGTACCTCGTCCGGCTTTTTGGCTACGGGCTGAAGAAGCCGAAAGTCCCCGTCCGGGGCCGGGAAGTGGCCGGTGTTGTGGAAGCAGTCGGCCGTGGAGCGGCCCGCATTGCTCCCGGAGACGAGGTGTTTGGAACCTGCGACGGGTCCTTTGCCGAGTATGCCTGTGCCAAGGAGGACAAGGTGGCCCGCAAGCCCGCCGGCCTGTCCTTCGAAGAAGCGGCGGCTGCGCCGATCTCCGGTGTCACCGCCCTGCAGGCTGTCCGCGACGCGGGCCAGGTCACGGTCGGCCAGAAGGTGCTGATCCTGGGCGCGGGCGGGGGAGTGGGGTCCTTCGCGGTCCAGCTCGCCAAGGCCTTCGGCGCAGAGGTGACAGGCGTTTGCAGCACCGGCAAGGTGGAGCTGGTGCGTTCCCTCGGGGCGGATGCCGTCATCGACTACACCACAACCGATATTGCGGACGTCGGGAAGCTGTACGACGTCATCCTTGACACAGCCGGCAACCGGCCGCTGTCCCTCCTGCGCCGGCTGCTCTTCCCCAAGGGCACCCTGGTGATCATTGGCGGCGAAAGCGGCGGCAAACTGACCGGCGGGTTTCAGCGGTCCCTTGGTGCGCCGCTGGCCTCCTTGTTTGCCCGCCGGAAGTTCAAGGGGCTCGTCGCCAAGGAAACGCACCTGGATCTCGAGGCCCTGGCGTCGCTGATGGAAGCCGGCAGCGTCAGGCCCGCGGTGGACAAGGTCTTTCCCCTTGCCGAAGCGCCGGCCGCCATGCGGTACCTCCGCGAAGGGCGGGCGCGCGGCAAGGTTGTCGTCAGGATCTGATCGAAATCATGCCTGCCTCGCCGCAGCTTCGATGGCGGCGCGGTGGGCCGCCCATTCTTCGGCGCTGCGCCTGGTGAGGTTCGGATCACCCGGGCGCTGCCCGGCACTGCCGTCGATGAGTTCACGCAGGATGTCTGCGTGGCCCAGGTGATGGGAACGCTCGGCAACCATGTGGACCAGGATCTGGTGCAGGGTGACGTCGCGCCGGTCCTCCGGCCACCACGGGACCACTCCGGGGGCGTCGGCGGGCAATGCTTCGATGGTCGCGTCGCTGTGCGCAGCGGCGAAGCGGTGCAGCTCGATGATGTCCTCACGGGACTCGTCAGCGGTCGCCCACATGTCCGCATCCGGAACAGCGGCCTCGTCCAGCCAGGGAAGGTGTCGTCCGCTGGGGCGGCCGAACACCACGCCGAAATAGTCCACCTCCACGCTGGCCACATGTTTGACCAAGCCCAGCAGGTTGGTTCCCGTGGGCGTAAGCGGCCGGCGGACGTCGTACTCGCCTAGGCCGTCCAGTTTGCCGAGCAGGTCGTCACGCCTGGCCCGGAGGTAGCGGTGCAGCGTCTCTTTTTCGTCCATAGCGGGACTCTACCCAATAACGGTCTTGCCGCGGCTGGGCAGTAGGTCCGGGGGCGTGCGTGTATGTCTCGTATTCCAGACAGCAGGCGTGTTTGGATGAAGTTTGCGAGCCGGAGGAGGGCGCAAGCTTAAGTACGGGATCCCGGATAGCAATGAGATGCAGAGCGAAATACGAAGGAGGCTCCGGTGTTAGCTACGGAAGCAGTGCCGCAGGCCGGCGTCGAATCAAAAGCGGCCTCGAAGATGGCATCGAAGGTGCCCGCTGCGGAAAACACGCTCCGCATCCTCAAGCTGCTCGCGTCGAGGCGGGGGCCGATGGCGGCGTCGCAGATTGCTTCCACCCTGGGCCTGCCCCGGTCCAGCGTCTACCACCTGCTCGGCGTGATGGAGGCGAACGGCTTTGTCCTCCACCTGCATGAGGAGCAGCGGTACGGGCTCGGCATCAGTGCATTCGAGCTCAGTTCTGCCTACTCGCGTCAGGAGCCGCTGTCCCGGCTCGGCCGGCCCCTGCTCGCAAGCCTCGTCGACGCCCTCGGCGAGAGTGCCCACCTGGCCGTGCTGCATGGCCGCGACGTGCTCTACATCGTCGAGGAACGGGCCAAGAACCGGCCGTCCCTGGTGACCGACGTCGGCGTCCGGCTCCCCAGCCACCTCACCGCCAGCGGGCGGGCCATCCTCGCCGCGCTGCCCAAGTCCCAGGTGCGCGCCCTGTACCCTAATGCCGCCGCCTTCACGGCCCGGCACGAGGTGGAGGGCGCCATCATGAAGTACTCCGCACTGTCCTCCCACCTGGACCAGGTCCGGCAGCGCGGCTATGCCACTGAACACGGCGAAGTGACCCCGGGTTTCGGCTCCATCGCCGCCGCCGTCACGGATCACTTGGGATGGCCGACGGCGGCAGTGGCCGTGACCTTCCTCGAGGACAAGTTGCCCGTGGAGGAATGGCCGGTGCTGGCCGGCCGGGTCCAGAAGGTCGCCGACGAACTGTCGCTCCGGCTCCACGGCCGCCCGGTCAAGTAGCGCCTCCTCACTTTTCCCCATCACCTTTGGTCGCAACCGGGGGTTTTGGCAGCCAAAAGCGACGGGGCAACTGGAGGGCTGGAAGCGTCTGGAATACCGGACAGCACCCTCCCGAAACCACTGTAAAGGCCCGCCGCCAAGGGCTTTAGTTGATACAGAACTTCTTTGAAATAACAGACACAACGAAAAGGAGCCATCATGGCACCCGCCGATTTCACCACCGGTGCCCGCCCGGTCAAAGCTGCCCGGGGCACGGAGCTCACTGCCAAGTCGTGGCAGACCGAAGCGCCGCTGCGGATGCTGATGAACAACCTGGACCCCGAGGTGGCTGAGCGTCCGGATGACCTGGTGGTCTACGGCGGCACTGGCCGGGCCGTCCGTTCCTGGGCCGCTTTCGACGCGATCACCCGCACCCTGGAAACCATGGAGAAGGACGAGACCCTCCTGGTCCAGTCCGGCAAGCCTGTGGGTGTGTTCCGCACTAACGAGTGGGCCCCGCGGGTGCTGCTGGCCAACTCCAACCTCGTGGGCGACTGGGCCACCTGGCCCGAGTTCCGCCGTCTGGAGGCCGAAGGCCTGATGATGTACGGGCAGATGACCGCGGGGTCCTGGATCTACATCGGCACCCAGGGCATCCTGCAGGGCACCTTCGAAACGTTCGCCGCGATCGCGCGCAAGCTCACCGGCGATGAGAACGGCACCCTGGCAGGAACCCTCACCTTGACCGGTGGCTGCGGCGGCATGGGCGGCGCGCAGCCGCTGGCCGTCACCCTGAACGAGGGCGCCTGCCTGATTGTCGACGTCGACGAGACCCGCCTGCGCCGCCGCGCCGGCAAGCGGTACCTCGATGAGGTGGAAACCGACCTCGACGCCGCCATCGCCAAGGTCCTGGCGGCCAAGGAAGAGCGCCGCGGCTGGTCCGTGGGCTACGTGGGCAACGCCGCCGAGGTGTTCCCCGAGATCCTGCGCCGCCACCAGGCCGGGGAACTCACCGTGGACATCGTCACCGACCAGACCTCCGCCCACGATCCGCTGTCCTACCTGCCCGAAGGCATCACGGTGGCCGAGTGGCACCGCGAGGCCGAAGCCGACCCCGAGGGCTTCACCAAGAAGGCCCAGGCCTCCATGGCCCGGCACGTGCAGGCGATGGTGGAGTTCCAGGACGCCGGCGCCGAGGTCTTCGACTACGGCAACTCCATCCGCGACGAAGCACGCAAGGGCGGCTACACCCGGGCGTTCGAGTTCCCCGGCTTCGTTCCGGCCTACATCCGTCCGCTGTTCTGCGAGGGCCTGGGCCCGTTCCGCTGGGTGGCCCTGTCCGGGGACCCCGAAGACATCCGCGTCACCGACGAGGCCATCAAGGAACTGTTCCCCGAGAACAAGCACCTGCACCGCTGGATCGACGCCGCCCAGGACCGGGTCGAGTTCGAAGGCCTGCCGGCACGCATCTGCTGGCTCGGCTACGGCGAACGGGCCAAGGCCGGGCTGCTGTTCAACCGGCTCGTGAAGGAAGGCAAGGTCAAGGCGCCCATCGTGATCGGCCGCGACCACCTGGACTCGGGCTCCGTAGCCTCCCCGTACCGCGAAACCGAGGCCATGGCCGACGGCTCGGACGCCATCGCCGACTGGCCCATGCTCAACGCCCTGCTCAACACCGCCTCCGGCGCCACCTGGGTCTCGCTGCACCACGGCGGCGGCGTCGGCATCGGCCGGTCCATCCACGCCGGCCAGGTTTCGGTCGCCGACGGCACCGACCTCGCCGCACAGAAACTCGAACGCCTCCTCACCAACGACCCCGGCATGGGCGTCATCCGCCACGCCGACGCCGGCTACGACCGCGCCCTCGACGTCGCCAAAGAACGCGGCGTCCGCATCCCCATGAACGAGAAGTAGGAACCACAAGTGACTCTTACAACCCACGAACCGCTGACCGTCACCCTCGGCTCCGCCGGCGTCACGCCCGGGGACGTTGTCGCCGTCGCACGCCACAACGCCAAGGTGGCACTCTCTGCGGAAGCGCTCGAAACGGTCGCCAAGGTGCGCGCCCACATCGACGACCTCGCCTCCAGCGACGTCCCGGCGTACGGCATCTCCACCGGCTTCGGCGCCCTCGCCAACCGCCACATCCCCAACGAACTGCGCACCCAGCTCCAGAAGAGCCTGATCCGCAGCCACGCCGCGGGCATGGGCCCGGCGGTGGAACGCGAAGTGGTGCGCGGCATCATGTTCCTGCGCGCCAAGACCCTCGCGTCCGGCCGCACCGGCGTCCGCCCCGTGGTCCTGCAGACCATGGTGGACGTCCTCAACGCCGGCATCACCCCCGTGGTCCGCGAGTTCGGGTCGCTGGGCTGCTCCGGGGACCTCGCCCCGCTGTCCCACTGCGCCCTGGTCCTGATGGGCGAGGGCCAGGCGGAAGGGCCCGACGGCGAATTGGTGGGCGCCGCAGGTCAGCGCACCGTAGCGGAGCTGCTCGCCGATCACGGCATCGGACCCGTCACCCTCGCCGAGAAGGAAGGCTTGGCCCTGGTCAACGGCACCGAGGGCATGCTGGGCATGCTCCTGATGGCCATTGCCGACCTTCGCCAGCTGCTGACGACGGCGGACATCACCGCCGCGCTCAGCGTCGAGGCCCTGCTGGGCACCGACCAGGTGTTCCTGCCCGAGCTGCACGCCGCCCTCCGTCCCCACCCGGGACAGGCGGCCAGCGCGGACAACATGCTGCGCGTGCTGTCCGATTCGCCCATCGTGGCCTCCCACAAGGTGGGGGACTCGCGGGTGCAGGACGCCTACTCGCTCCGCTGTGCACCGCAGGTGGCCGGCGCGGTCAGGGACACGCTGGACCACGCTGCCCTGGTGGCATCGCGCGAACTGGCCGCGGCCATCGACAACCCGGTGGTCCTGCCGGACGGGCGGGTGAGCTCCAACGGCAACTTCCATGGAGCCCCCGTGGCCTACGTCCTGGACTTCCTGGCGATCGCCGTTGCCGACCTGAGCTCAATCGCCGAGCGGCGGACGGACCGGATGCTGGATCCGGCGCGTTCCCACGGCCTTCCCGCCTTCCTTGCCGCTGACCCCGGAGTGGATTCGGGCCTGATGATTGCCCAGTACACCCAGGCAGGGCTTGTGTCCGACAACAAACGGCTGGCCGTTCCGGCGTCCGTGGACTCCATCCCAAGTTCGGCCATGCAGGAAGACCATGTGTCCATGGGCTGGCACGCGGCGCGCAAACTGCGCAAGGCAGTGGAGAACCTGCGCCGCGTCCTGGCCATCGAACTGGTGACCTCGGCGCGGGCGCTGGACATCCGCACGCAGCTCTCGGGCGGTGTGCTGACTCCGGGACCGGCGGGCACTGCCGTCGTCGCTGCCCTCCGCGCAGTGGTGGACGGGCCGGGGACGGACCGGTTCCTGTCGCCCGAACTCGAAGCGGCTGACCAGTTCGTCGCAGCAGGTGAGGTGCGCCGGGCGGCCGAATCCGCCGTCGGCTCACTGGCGTAAGGAAGAAGAATCTTCGGAACCGCATCACTAACCGTCCGCCTGGTGAAATTTACGCCGACACGGTCATCGGGCGGGCGGGGAGTGTAGTAGAACTGAAGATGTAGTGAAAGTCACATCAAAGAGGCTGTGGCGGAAGAACATATACAAAGGGGTAGAAGTTCAAATGAAAGCACGTGGGGCAGTCTTATCGAGGCGCAATGCCCATTCCGCCGCTGTTTCCGACTGGAGGACCCTCCGGGCCGGGGAACGCGTCGAGATCATCAAGCAGGCGCATGTGGTGGCCACCGGGGAGGTGGAGGAAGTCTCCCAGAGCGGCAACGTTTTGTGGCTTGTGCCCTCTGGTCCCGCCGAGAAGCAACTCTTTTTGAAGTCCGACGGCGTTCAGGTGCGCCGCGGCTGACAGCTTAGGCAATACAACCAAAAGTTCCCGCCCTGCGTGCTGCAGGGCGGGAACTTTTGTTTGTGCGTCGAAGAGGAAGGAGCCGGCAGGCGTTCCAAACTTCCGTGAACCTGCCCCCGCAGGCGCAGTCACAATCGGCGCGCTGGCGAAGTCCCGTCCGGCTCGGACACCATGGTGGTAAGCCATCATCAACCGGATTGCGGCCGGACTGCGGAGAGAAGGACATCCTGTATGAAGATCATGCGCCTCGGAGACATCGGCAAGGAACAGCCGGCCGTTCTGGCACGGTCCGCCGACGGAGGGGAAGAGTACTTCAGCCTGCTGCCCCTGACCGGCGACGTTAACGGCGCCTTCCTCGCCGGCGGCGGCCTTGCGAAGGTGCGGGAAGCCCTCGATGCCGGCACCCTGCCGGTTCTTGAGGGAGCCGCCCGGCTGCGGGTGGGCGCTCCGGTGGCGCGTCCGGGTGCGGTAGTGGGCATCGGCATGAACTACGCCGCGCACGCGGCGGAGTCCGGCTCGGCACCACCTGAGATTCCGGTCGTGTTCCTGAAGCCGACAAACACCGTCACAGGTCCCTTTGACCCTGCCCCGGTTCCGCCGCATTCCACCCAGTACGACTGGGAGGTGGAGTTGGGCATTGTGATCGGCCGGGAGGCCAGCTACCTGGAGTCCGTGGAGGCGGCCCGGGACTGCATCGCCGGATACGTCACTGCCAACGACTTCTCTGAGCGTGAATACCAGATTCCCGGTGCGGCCGGCCAGTGGACCAAGGGCAAATCCATGCCCGGTTCAACGCCCCTGGGCCCGTGGCTGGTTCCGGCGGAGCAGATCGACGCCGGCAACCTGCCCCTGCGCAGCCTGGTGAACGGTGAACCCCGGCAGGACTCGTCCACCGCCGGGCTGATCTTCGACGTCGCCACTCTGGTGCATCACTGCAGCCAGTACATGCGGCTGGAGCCCGGCGATGTGATCATCACCGGGACTCCAGAAGGTGTTGCGCTCAGCGGCCGCTTCCCTTACCTGCAGCCGGGGGACGTGGTGGAGGTTGAGGTTGAAGGCCTGGGGCGCCAGCGCCAGGAACTGTTCCGCGCACGTCCAGCAAGCGCCCGGCCGGCCAGGCAGGCGCCTGGGGTGCAGGCGCCGCAGGGACAGCTTCAGTCCAGCTAGGCCTTTACGGCCAGGACGGGGCAGTCGGCTTCCAGCAGGATCCGCTGGGACACGCTGCCCATGATGAGTTTGCCCACCGGTGTGCGGCGCCGCAGCCCGATCACGATCAGCTCGGCGTTGTTCTCCTCCGCGGCGTCCAGGACTTCAGCGGCGGCATCGTGGCCACGGACCGGCTGCTTGATCACGTGGTCGATGCCCTGGGTGGCCAGCCGGTCCTCGATGCTCTGGATCTCCGGCTCCTGGGCGTAGCGGTTGTCCACCAGGGCGTCGCCCTTGGACGAGTTGATGACCAGGAGCCTCGTGTTGTTCTTCCGGGCTTCGGCGATGGCCTGCGTCAGGGCTGCTTCACCCTCGGGGGTCGGGACGTATCCCACCACGATGGTCATGGTTTTCTCTTTTCTGTAAGGCTTGATGCGTCAGGGTTGGCGGTTGTTCAGTCGCTGTAGTCGGCTGCGCCGGAATTGGCCGGAAGCAGCGGCTTGCGGGCCGCCCGGTTCCGGCGGATCAGCTTGAAGACCAGCGGCCACAGCAGGATCAGCCCCACGATGATGTAAACAACGACGGCGATCGGCTCGCTGAAGAGGCCGGCGGGGTCACCGGCGCTGAGCTGCAGCGTCTTTCGGAGCTGGCCTTCGATGCGCGGGCCAAGGATCACGCCGAGGATGAGCGGCAGCACCGGCAGCCCGAAGCGCCGCATCATGAACCCGAGTACACCGAGCACCAGCAGGATCACCAGGTCGAACGCCTGCAGGTTCACCGAGTAGGCGCCCAGCGTGGCGAAGAAGAGGATGCCCGCGTACAGGTAGGGGCGGGGGAGCTGCAGGAGCTTGGCCCACATCGGTGCCAGCGGCAGGTTGATCAGCAGGAGCAGGAGGTTGCCGATGAACAGGCTCGCGATCAGCGCCCACACCAGGGGACCCTGGCTGCTGAAGAGCTGCGGGCCCGGCTGGATGCCGTAGGAGGTGAAGGCGGCGAGCATAACGGCGGCCGTGGCGTTGGTGGGCAGGCCCAGCGCCAGCATGGGTGTCAGGGTGCCGGCGGCGGCAGCGTTGTTGGCGGCTTCCGGGCCGGCGACACCTTCGATGGCACCCTTGCCGAACTCTTCGGGGTGTTTGCTGAGGCGCTTCTCCGTGACATACGAGAGGAAGGTGGGGATCTCGGCGCCGCCTGCCGGCAGTGCGCCGAAGGGGAAGCCGAAGGCGGTACCGCGCAGCCATGGCTTCCAGGACCGCTTCCAGTCGGACTTGCCCATCCAGGGCTGCCCCACGGGAATGGCATGCAGCGGGGTGCGGCGCAAGTGGGCGGCAACCCAAAGGGCTTCACCCACCGCGAAGATGGCAACGGCCACCACCACGATGTCCAGGCCGTCCGCCAGCAGCGGCTGGCCGAACGTCAGGCGGCGCTGGCCGGTGACGGAGTCGATGCCCACCAGGCCGATGGCCAGGCCGAGCGCCAGCGAGGCGAACCCGCGGAGCCGGGACGAGCCCAGGACAGCAGTAACGGCCAGCAGGGCCAGGACCATGATGGCGAAGTAGCTGGGGGCGCCCAGGCTGACGGCGAACTGCACCACGATCGGTGCGCAGACGGCCAGGAGGGCGGTACCGATGGTGCCGGCAACGAATGAGCCGATGGCCGCCGTCGCAAGCGCCTGCGCCGCCCGGCCGGCCTTGGCCATTTTATTGCCTTCGATCGCCGTCACCACCGATGACGATTCGCCCGGTGTGTTCAGCAGGATGGAGGTGGTGGAGCCGCCGTACATGCCGCCGTAGTAGATGCCGGCGAACATAATGAAGGCGCTGGTGGGCTCCAGGGCGTAGGTGACCGGAAGCAGCAGGGCCACGGTCATGGCCGGGCCGAGGCCTGGAAGGACGCCGACGGCGGTGCCCAGGAGGACGCCGATGACGGCGTACAGGAGATTCATGGGGGTGAGGGCGGTGGCGAAACCGTCCATCAGTGAGGACCAGACGTCCATTTAGAGGATTCCTTCCAGGAGTCCGGCCGGAAGGGCGATGCCAAGGCCGAGGTAGAAGCCGTAGAAGGTCAGCAGGGCCAGGGCCACGGAGATGAGCCCGTCGCGGATGTAGTGCCTGCTCCCGAGAGCGAGGACGCAGCCCCAGAACAGGACAGTGCCGGAGATGACCCAGCCGGCCCAGTCGATGAGCAGGATGTTCAGGATAAAAGCGCCCGCCAGGGGCAGGACGGTCTTCCAGTCGGCAGGGTGTGTGAGGTCCACGTCTTCGCCGCCCTCGGCCTCGCCCTGGCCGCCGCGGAGCACGTTGATGGCCAGCAGGATGGCGCAGACCACCAGCAGGCCGGCCACGATGTAGGGAACGGTTTTGGGACCGACCGGATCGGATTGGGAGTACGGGGTAGCCAGGCGGTTGGCGTCCACGAAGACCAGGACGCCGGCCGCGCCGAGCAGGAGTGCAACTCCCAGCTCGGCGCGGCCTTTAAGGCCTGTGGTCAGGGAGCTCACGCCAACCCAAGCTTGGTGAGGACGTCCGCCACCCGCTTGTCCTGCTCGGTGAGGAAGGACTTGAACTCGTCGCCGGTGATGAAGGCGTCGGTCCAGCTGTGGGTCTTCAGCGCTTCCTTCCAGCCTGCAGTGCCGTGCATCTTCTCCAGGGCGGCAATCAGCTTTTCCTTGTCTTCGTCGCTGATGCCGGGAGGGGCCACGATGCCGCGCCAGTTGGTGAACACCAGGTCGATGTTGGATTCCTTCAGCGTGGGCGCGTCCACGCCCTCAAGGCGCTTGTCACCGCTCGTGGCCAGGACACGCACTTCGCCGGACTGGATCTGCTGCAGGTACTCGCCGGCACCGGAGGCGGCAAAGCCGAGCTTGTTGCCAAGGATCGCAGGGAGCAGGTCGCCGCCGCCGTCGTAGGCGACGTAGTTGACCTTGGTGGCGTCAATGCCCACCGCGCCTGCAAGCTGCATGGGCAGGAGATGGTCAGGGCCGCCGGGGGAGGAGCCGCCGCCCACGGAGATGGATGCGGGATCGGCCTTCCAGGCCTTGACCAGGTCATCGATGGTCTTGTACGGGGAGTCCTTGCTGACCATGATGGCGCCGGGCTCTTCGATCAGGCGGGCCAGCGGTGTGGTCTCGGTCAGCTTGGACTCTGACTTGTTGGTGTAGCTCGCGCCCACCACGCCCAGGCCCATCAGCATGGTGAGGTCCCCGTTGCCCTTCTCGTTCACCACGCGGGCCAGGCCCACGGTGCCGCCGGCGCCGGCGAGGTTGAAGACTTCGGTGTTGGTGGAGATCTTCTCGTCGTCGAGGACCTTTGCTGCTGCCCGGGCGGTGGTGTCATAACCGCCGCCGGGAGTGTTGGGGACCATGATCTGCAGGCCGGTGAGGGGTCCGGCGGCAGCGCCGGAGCTTTCCGTACCGGTGGAGCTCTTTCCGGTGGCACCGCAGCCGGTGGCCATCAGGGCGATGCCGGCAGCGACGGCGGCAATACGCAATGCGCGGATCTGGCGCATGGTGTTCCTCTTCTCATGAAAAATGATCAGCAAGACTGACTTGGTGTTTCGATGCTAGGTTCGGCGGTGATGCCGGTCACTCTTATGTACGCAGAGAAAGTTAAGTTCATTGCGTTCACGTTTCGCCGATCCCACCGCGGCTGGCGCAGTGGGGCCGAAGAGGCCCGCAGCCGTGGCTCCGGCGCTGCCTGCGGTATAGTTCCCGTACCTCCGCCCGGCGGCCAAAATGCCGCAGCCTGGCCGGAGACAGACGCTGAACCATCCAAAGGACCGCCACTGTGACTCGACGAAGAGGGATGTCCCTCGCGGGGCAATACCTCGTGCTGCAGTTGCTGATTGTGTTGGCGGTCCTGGTTGCGGTGGTTGCCATCTCCCTGGCCCAGTCCGCCGCCACGTTTGAGCGGGTGGAGGGCCGGCGCGCGCTCGCTGCGGCAGAGGCACTGGGCAACAACCCCGCTGTGCGCTCGTTGCTGCCGGACGCGCAGCCCCGGGTGGGAGCAGCCCTTCCCGCAGTGGCGGAAGCGGTGCGGACGCTGTCCGGATCGTCCCAGGTGGCGTTGGCGAAACTGGACCGCACCGTGGTGGCTTCCTCCGATCCCGGTCTGCTGGGCGGGAAGCTGGATATCGGGGCCAGTCGGGTCATGGAAGGACGCGCCTGGACCGGCGTGGTGGCAGAAAACAACGCTGCCGTCCTGTCCGCGCACGTGCCCGTCCTCGATGACGCAGGAAAAATGATCGGCATCGCCGCCATCAGCCGGAACTATCCCACCACCCTGGAACGGCTGGGGGACGCGGTTCCCAACCTGCTCACCTACCTT
The DNA here is from genome assembly GCF_057656635.1 of Arthrobacter sp. Soil_C_49. NCBI lineage: Bacteria > Bacillati > Actinomycetota > Actinomycetes > Micrococcales > Micrococcaceae > Arthrobacter > Arthrobacter sp. Soil_C_49. Next base: position 150,476 of record NZ_JBDGJZ010000006.1, on the reverse strand, counting down.
GGTGTAGCCAGTGTCCTCGGGGTGGCCGGTTCCCTGCTGCTGTCCCGGCGGGTTAAGCGCCAGACCCTGGGCATGGAGCCGAGTGAGATTACCGGCCTGGTGGAAAACCGGGAGGCCATGCTGCACGGGCTCAAGGAAGGGGTGGTGGCGCTCGATCCGAACGAGCGGATCACCGTCGCCAACGACAGCGCCCGGGAACTGCTGGGCCTGCCGGCGGATTGTGTGGGCAAGAAGGTCGCCTCCCTCCACGTGGACCCTGCGCTCAAGTCAGTCCTCACGCGCGAGCAGCCGGATCCGGACCAGCTGGTGCTCGTGGGGGAGCGGCTGGTGGTGGCTAACCGGGTCCCCATTCGCTCGCGTGGCCGTGACATCGGCTCAGTCACCACGCTGCGTGACAGGACCGAGCTGTCCTCCCTTGAGCGTGAGCTGGGCACCACCCGCACCGCCACGGATACCCTCCGCGCGCAGGCCCACGAGTTCGCCAACCAGCTCCACGTGATCTCCGGCCTGATCCAGATCGGCGAATACGATTCCGTGGTGCAGTTCGTCAATGGCGCCACCGTGGACCGGACCAGGCTCAACGATGAAGTCACCAGCCGCATCCAGGACCCCGCCCTCGCTGCCCTCCTGATTGCCAAATCCAGCCTCGCCACCGAACGCGGCGTGGCCCTGCAGCTGGATCCCGAGTCCGCCCTGCATCCGGTCAGCGACGAACTGTCCCGCGACCTCACTACGGTGGTGGGGAACCTCGTGGACAACGCGTTCGACGCCGTGACCGGACTTCCGGACGCTGCTGTCCGGGTGCTGGTGGAAGAGGGCAGGGACGGGCGCACCGGTGCCGGCCTGGTCACCGTTACCGTCCGTGATACCGGCCCGGGCGTCCCGGAGGAGGCGGTGGAAGAGATTTTCCGCCAAGGGTTCACCACCAAGGAGGTGGGGCCCGCGGACGGGCGCGGCTTCGGCCTGGCCCTTTCCCGCGTGGTCTGCCGGCGGTCCGGGGGCGACCTCACCGTGGCCAACAACAACGGAGCAGTATTCACGGCACGGTTCACCAGAAGTACAAGCCAGCTCAAAAGGGGTGCAACGAAGCCATGATCAAGGTGCTGATCGTTGACGACGACTTTATGGTGGCAAAGGTGCACGCCGGCTTCATCCAGCGCACGCCCGGGTTCACCGTGGTGGGTGCTGCCCATACCGGCGCCCAGGCCGTCATCGAAACGGAGCGGCTGCAGCCGGACCTGGTGCTGCTGGATATCCATCTTCCGGACATCAACGGCCTGGATCTTATGCACCAGCTGCGCGATGTTGCCCCGGAGCTGGACGTGCTGGTGATCAGTGCCGCCCGCGAGGTGGAAACCGTGCGCAAGGCGCTGCGGGGCGGGATTGTGCACTACCTGATCAAGCCGTTTTCCCAGTCTGACCTGCAGGAGCGCCTGGAGCATTACCGCAGCGCGTACCAGGGCCTGGACTCGGCCAAGGATGTGGCGGAGCAGTCGGACGTGAACCGGGTGTTCGGCCTGGACCGGACGGAGCGCCCGCTGCCCAAGGGCTGCAGCATCGAGACGCTGAAGCTGGTGGAAGCCGCGCTCAACGCCGCGGAGAGTGACCTGTCCGCGGCGGAGGTGGCCGAACAGTTGGGGACGTCCCGGGTCAGTGCCCGCCGCTACCTCGAGTACCTGCACGACGAAGGAACGCTGGACGTAAGACTGAAGTATGGGGTGGGACGCCCGGAGCGTCGCTACGTGATGAAGGGCAAGTAGTGCGGCAAGCCGCGAATGCGGCGGCAGTACCTAGCGTTCGCCTCCGGAGGTGTTGCCCGGAACGAATTCCGACGGCAGTACGGCCACCGGAACGATGACCATGTCATGGATCTTCCAGTCCATGGCAACGCAGGCTTCGCGCGCTGTTTCCAGCTGCTCGAAAGTGGGCGTCGTGCCGCTCAAGGGAACAACAAAAGACTCGGCGTGGAAGACGTGCCCCTCATCGCGGATCCTGGAGCGGGCGTCCGCAACCCAGTCAAGGTTGCGAAGGTACCCGTCCACCTGCCGGTGCAGCGGGTGCGGCTCGGCGTCGTTGTAGGTCATTGCCCGCTTATCCATGAGCGCGGAAACGGCGGCCCGCGTGTTGCGGACACCGTCGCGCAGGATACTGGCGGCGATAATCAACGCCGCCGCATAGTCGGCCCACCACAGCCCGAGCCCGATTCCGGCCACGCCGGCCACCGCGGCGACCGCTGTCATCCAGTCCGCTTTGTTCATATCCGCGTCCGCGTACAGGACTTTGTCGTGGAGTTTCCCGGCGAGCTTCATCTTGGCCCTGCCCAGGAAAACAGGAGGAGCCGCCGTCAGCAGCATGACAGCCATCATCAGCCAACCCAGCCAGACGGTGTTGCCGAAAAGTTCAACGCCGCCGATGGTGGGATGTTCCGCGGTGAGCAACCCCAGGCCGGACTCCACCAGTAGGTACGCGCCCATCGCGGTCAGGGCCACGGCAGCTACCAGGTGCGCCACACCGGTAGCGCGGTGGTAGCCGTAGGGGTGGTCCACCGAGGGCGGTTTCCGGTTGATGCGGGCTGCCACCAGGAAGGAGAGGGGCGGCAGGAAGGAAAGCAGGTCCTCGATCCATGCGGCTTTCATGGCCTGCGAGTTGCCCAGGACCAGGAAAACCATGGTGGTGGAGACCGCAAGGAACACTAAGGTGGCCCATTCGAGCCTGATGGCTTTGTGCAGCGCGTCGCGCTGTTCCGCGGGGAGTTCGGTGTGCCCGAAGCGGACGCTGCCGCTGCTCCTGACGTTTGTCATTTCTGCTCCTTCGCTGCCGTCAGGAACTGATCCAGCTCAAGCAGGAAGGCGTTTTCGCCCAGGGGCACCAGCATGACGTGTTTGTGGAGGTTGCCGCGGTCGTCGCGCGATTCAGCGTAGGGGCGGGTGATGCCGGCATGCGTCACCCATGGCGTCTTGTCGTCCAGGCCGCCGATCACCAGGTCCAGCCCGCCATGCTTGAGCTCGTCGGCCAGGACCTGCTCCGTTCCGGCCACCCACTGAACCTCTGCGCCGAGTTGCGTGGCGAAGTCGCGCACCAGCTCTGCCTCTTTTCCCTGAACATCGCTGGCGGGCACATCGCCACTGCGGACATCGCCGCTGGCGGGCCCGGCGAGCCGGACCCAGTCTCCGTTGATGCTCGCACCCACGCGCAGGGTCCCGTCCCTGGCCCTGTCGAGCGTTCCCTGGGGGTCTGCAGGGAAAGTGCTCCCACAGCCGGTGAGCAGCAGCAGGGAAGCCAGCAGCGTTCCTGCCACACATCCTCGACGGCGCATCCGGCTGTCTCCCTTCCCTCTTTATCAAAAGCCAGTATTAGAAAGCATACTTACTTATTTGAGGGCGGCGCAGCAACACGTCAGCGCAGCAGGGTGTCGATCAGCCGGGCGGCAACCTTCGCCGTCCTGCCGTCGACATCGAAGTCAGGGTTCAGCTCCGCAACATCGAGGTGCAGGAGCTTCCCGGACCGCGCCACCTGGCGGCACACGGCGCTGATGACCGGAAGCGGCACACCGTACGCAGCGGGAGCACTGACTCCGGGCGCCACTGCTGCCGGCAGCACGTCGAGGTCAATGGTCAGGTAGAGGACGTCGATGTCCGCGAGGAACCCTGCCACGAAGTCCTGCACCCGCTCCGCGCCGCAGTCCTCATCCAGCAGGTACCGTACGCCCAGCTTCTGCGCGGCGCTGAACAGCGTGCGGGTGTTGTTGGGTTCGGAGATTCCGATGACGGCGTACCGGAATTCGCGCCCGGCGGCGGCTTCCGCGCGGGCCATCTGGAGGAACGGCGTTCCGGAACTGGGTACGGGGTCGTCGCGCAGGTCGAAGTGGGCGTCGAGGTTCAGGACGCCAAGCCGCCGGCCGCCCTGGACGGCGGCGGAAGCGGCAACGCCCAAGTAGCTGGCATAGGCGGTTTCGTGGCCGCCGCCCAGCGCCACGGTGAGCTGCCCGGCGTCGAGCATCTCCTGCACAGCGCGTCCGGCGCGTTCCTGGCCGGCCTCCAGTCCGGAGCCGGACACCACCACGTCACCGGCGTCCGCGACAGGACGGTCCAGATGGAATGCCAGCGGGCCCAGCGCGGCCCGCAGTGCCGCCGGTGCGGCGGCCGCACCCGTTCGGCCCTTGTTCCGGCGGACCCCCTCGTCGCTGCAAAAGCCGAGCAGCGCAGCAGGTTGCTTTGCGGATCCAGCTGCCGCTCCGGCGTCGTGCGCTTCCACGGCCTGCCACCAGCGGCGGTGTTCGGCACCGTCGCCGTCGAACCTGCCGTTCCAGGGCTGGGGCGGGACGTCGACGGCAGGCATTGAGTCAGGCATGGTTCAAGCTCACCGCATGCCCGGGACGAAAACCAGCAACGCCGCCGTCGTGGTGTCTCGAATTCAAGAATCTGCCGGCGGAAACCGGAGGGGCTAAGGTGGAGCAATCCCTTCCGGGACCATGCATTCTTGCCGCGCCTCCAGGGCGCACTCGATCCAGGCCGGAGAACAGCACCGTGTTTGAAGCCCCCAACATCCTGTTTGCCGCTGCCGGCCTTGCCGTGTTCACCGCCGCGGTGCTCCCCAAGCTGCTGCGGAATATGCCCCTCTCCATGCCCATGGTTTTCCTTGGCGCGGGCATGGGCGCGTTCGCCCTTATTCCAACCCTTCCGGATCCGGACCCGGTGGCGCACGGCGATTTTGTCCTGCACCTCGCGGAAGTCTGCGTGATCATTTCCTTGATGGGTGCGGGGCTGGCGCTGGACCGGCCGGTGGGGCTTCGGCTGTGGTCCACCACCTGGCGGCTGCTGGGGATCGCCATGCCACTGTGCATCATCGGCTTGACTCTGCTGGGGCTGTGGTTCCTGGGACTTGGCCTGGGCGCCGCCCTGTTGGTGGCGTCCAGTCTCGCCCCGACGGACCCCGTCCTTGCCTCTGAGGTGCAGGTGGGCGAGCCGGCGGATGCCGACGGCGGCACGGACAAGGAGGACGAGGTGCGGTTTGGCCTCACCTCCGAGGCAGGCCTCAACGACGGCCTGGCGTTCCCGTTCGTGTACCTTGCCATCGCGATCAGCATTGTTGGTTCGTCCCCATCGGCATGGTTTCCCGAGTGGTTTGGCGTGGACGTGCTGTGGCGGCTCGCCATCGGGCTGCTGCTGGGATTCCTGGCCGGGAAGGTACTGGCGCGGCTCTTCTTCTCTGCCCGGGCCGAAAGCCTTCGGCTGTCCAACCACTCCGAAGGCTTTGTGGCGCTCGCGGCCACGTTCCTGGCCTACGGCGTCACCGAGATGGTTGAGGGCTACGGGTTCATCGCGGTGTTCGTCTGCGCCGTGACCATCCGCGCGGCGGAGCGCACGCACGGCTACCACCGGATCCTGCACTCGTACGTGGAGCAGCTGGAACGGCTCCTCACCGTGGTGATCCTGGTGCTGCTGGGCGGCGCCATTGCCCGCGGACTGCTGGCGGGAATCGGCTGGGCCGAGGTGCTGGTGGCGCTCGCGTTCCTGCTGGTGGTGCGGCCCCTGGCAGGGTGGCTGGGGCTGCTGGGCGGCAAGACGGGCCCGCGGGAACGGATTGCCCTCTCGTTCTTCGGGATCCGGGGGATCGGCTCGCTGTATTACCTTTCCTACGCGCTGGGCAAGGGACAGTTCGCCGGCCAGGCCGAGTGGCTGTGGGCATTCGTGGGGCTGGTGGTGGCGCTGTCGATTGTCATCCATGGCGCCACCACTTCACCGCTGATGAACCGGCTGGACAAGCTCCGCGTGCGGAGGGCCCGTGCCGTGTCCGGCGACGAGGGCCTGGCCCCCAACACGCCCGTGTAGGCCGGCTGCTGCCGCCCTACCGCTACATTCCGACGGCGGCCTCGATGGGGCCGATCGCGAAGAACAGCAGGAACGCCCCGGCTACAGCCCACATCAGCGGGTGGATGTCCTTGACCCGGCCCTGGACGGTGCGGATCAGGACGTACGCGATGAACCCGGCGCCCAGGCCGTTGGCGATGGAGTAGGTGAACGGCATCAGCGTGAAGGTCAGGAAGGCCGGGATGGCGATGCCCCAGTCCTGCCAGTCGATCTTGCCCACCTGGGACACCATCATGAAGCCCACCACTACCAGGGCAGGAGCCACGGCTTCGAAGGGCACCAGGTTGATGAGCGGGGTGAAGAACATGGCCACCAGGAACAGCAGGCCGGTGACGATCGAGGCGATACCTGTGCGGGCGCCTTCGCCGATGCCGGCGCCGGCCTCGACGTAGATCTGGTTGGAGGACACGGACGCGCCGCCGCCGGCGATCGCTCCGAGGGCGTCCACCTGAAGGACCCGGTCGACGTCGGGGATGTTGCCGTGCTCGTCCACCGTTCCGGCTTCGTTGGCCAGGCCCACCATGGTGCCCATCGCGTCGAAGAAGATGCTGAGCAGGATCACGAAGGCCAGCAGGGTGGCGGCCACGAAGCCGAGGTGCTCGAAGGCGCCGAACGGGTTGGCCTTGCCGATCAGGGACAGGTCCGGAGCGGCCCATTCGCTGAACGTGGGGGCCACCAGCGACCAGCCCTGCGGGTTGAAGGGCTTGCCGGGCTGCACGCTGGGGCCGATGTGCAGCGTCATCTCAACGATCACGGCAATCAGGGTGGAGGAGATGATGCCGATCAGGATGGCGCCCTTGACCTTCCGCACCACCAGGGCGATGGTCAGGACCAGGCCAAACACAAACACGGCCGTGGGCCAGCCCAGCAGCTTGCCCTCAAAGCCGAGGCCAACCGGGACGGTAGTGCCTGCCACGTCCGGGATGCGGCGGACAAAGCCTGCGTTGACCAGTCCGATCAGGGCAATGAACAGCCCGATGCCTACCACGATGGCGGTCTTCAGGCCTTCCGGAACCGCCTTGAACACGGCGGTGCGGAATCCGGTGAGGACCAGGATCAGCATGGTGACGCCGGACATCACTACCAGGCCCATCATGTCCGGCCAGGTCAGGCCGGGGTTCGTCGCGACGGTGACCGCCACGAAAGCGTTGACGCCCAGCCCGGTGGCCAGTGCGAAGGGGTGCTTGGCCCAGGCACCCATCAGTATGGTGAGGATGCCGGCAACAAAGGCCGTGACAGCGGCTACGGCAGGAAAGCCGAGCGTGGTGCCGCTGGAGTCCGGGCCCGAGAGGATCAGGGGGTTCAGGACCACGATGTAGCTCATGGCGAAGAAGGTGGCGAAGCCGCCGCGGATCTCGCGGGAGAGGTTGGAGCCGCGTTCGGTGATCATAAAATACCGGTCCAGGGCAGAGCCTTGCTTAAGCATTAGTCCTCCGGGGAAGTCTGTGGGGATACCTGAATCCTATGGCGGCCCCGGCGGGATGCCCGCCAATTTCGCCTAGTCTGTTAGGAAGCCAACACCAAGGGAGCAGTCCACGCATGGGTTCCATCCGCCGCCAGCTATTGAGCTTTGTGCTCGTGTCCTTCGTTTGCGCCGCCGCAGTCCTGGGCCTGGCCGGTCCGGCCGCCGCGCACGACGCCGCCGAATCCAGCAGCCCCGCACAGGGCGCCTCCGTGGCCGTAGTGCCGGAGAAGGTGTCCGTGACCTTCAACAACAACCCGCTCGGGATTGGCTCATCCTTTTCCATCAGGGACGCCGCAGGCGCGGAGTGGGCGGACGGGCCCGTGGAGATTGTGGACAACGTGGCCAGCCAGAAGCTCAAGGCCGGCGCGCCGGCGGGGCAATACACCGTTGCCTGGCGGGTGGTGAGTTCAGACTCGCACCCCATCGAGGGGACCTTCAGCTTTACGGCCGCCGCGGCTGCGGGCGGGGCTGCTCCGGCGGGTACGGCGGCGGCGGCAACAGTCCCAGCCATCGGCACCGCCCAGCCGGGACAGACAGCAGCGCCGGATTCAGCCGGCACGGGCGAGCCGTTCCAGTGGAGCATCGTGATCTTCGCCGCGGCTGCGGTGGGGCTGCTCGCCACCCTCGCCATCCTGGCCCGCCGCAGGCTCACGGCGGGCACGGACGACGATCGCTGACCGGCCCTAGCAGGGCAGGATCGCCAGGGTTCCGGTGAACGGGGACGCAACGCCGCCCGGGTGGACCTTGGCGGAGATGGCATGGCCCACCGTTTTGGCCTGGCGCAGCACTTCTTTCGGGGATGGGGTGATCAGTTCGCCCACACCCACCAGGTAGATGCCGATGGCCCGCATGGCAGCGACCACGTTGCGGCCCACCGCAATGCCGAACTCGTGGATCATCCGCCGCAACTGGCTGTGGGCGCACCGCGTCAAAACGATGTGGTCGGCAACCAGGATGCCGGTGGGGGTGTGCACTTCCCACTGCGGAACAGCTGTCCCCCCGCCCAGGCCTTCCACCATGGTCAATTGCACGGCCCTGGTGGTGTTCCGGACATCCACGTCATGGCTCGCGGCATAGTTGCGCAGGTGGCGCAGGATTTCGTTCCGTTCACGGAGGGTGACAGGGTCTGCCGCGTCGCAGCGCTGGAGGGATGCTGTGTTGGCCGGCTGCGCCGCGCCCAGGAGGTCCAGTCCGTCCACCACTATCGAATCAACCCCGCGGCGGCACAGCTCGGCAGCCACGGCCAGGCCGGACAGGCCCGTGCCAATGATCACAGTGGTGGTCTGCTCGGTCCCGGCATTCCCAGGCATGCTTGACACTACAGTTTCCCTCCTTCGAAGATTCGGCAGGTGCAGGCGTCCTCGCCCGCGCGCGTCCCGTTACCCCCAAAGTCCGGCCGCAGTGCATGGCCCGGGCAGGGCCCACTCGAATAAAAGCAGGCGTCCCGGACCAACAATGTCCTGAAGACTACAGAACAATTCCAGTGCTGGATAGCCCAATCCGGAAACATTCTCCCGCGGCTGAACGCGCTTTCCCCGACCACGCCGCAAGGGCGGGCTTGAGGGTGCTTCGTGGCACGGGAAGGTACCCTCTGGCGCCCCCCGACGGGGCCGCTGCAAACCTGTGGATAACCTGGCCCATCCGGCCCTGAACAGGCTTGCTATGGGACGGCGGACGGAGAATAGTGAGAACTGGAAGCAGGCCTTCCTTCGCAGCGGCTGCTGCTGAACGGGTGCACGGGGAAGGGTCCGGTTTCTGGCAGAATAGCCGCAACATACGGCAGTATCGCGAGGAGGCGGCCCCATGGGCGCACAAGAGTTGCATCCGGACCCGGCACGGGACAACGGTGGTGCTCCTGCCGCTCCCGACGGCATTGTTGTTGGCGTCGACGGCTCGGACCACGGCCAGTGCGCTTTGGTCTGGGCGGCCCGGGAGGCCCAGCGCCGCCGCCGCCCCCTGCACATAGTCACCGCCTATTCCGTGCCCATCTTTGCCGCCTCCGGGCTGGACGGCGGATACGCCACAGTGGACGATTCGGTGATCCGCGAGGGCGCGGAAGCAGTGGTCAAGCAGGCCTTGGAGAAGGTTTCCACTTACGACATCAACGTCAGCGCCTCCGTGGAGAACGGCGACGCCTCGGGTGTGTTGCTGGAAATGTCGCGGACGGCCGAACTCCTGGTCTTCGGCACCAGGGGCAGGGGCGGCTTCGTGGGCAGGCTGCTGGGTTCCGTCAGCAGTGCGCTGCCGGCCCATGCACAATGCCCCACCGTCACGGTGCCCCTGGTGTGTTCGGACCGCCTCGGCGAAACCACCGAGGACAAACGCGTCCGGGCCGAGCAGGCCAAGGCCGGGCACCAGCGCGTGGACAATGTGGTGGTCGTAGGCGTTGACGGCTCCGAGCAGGCCCGGGTCGCCGTCCTTGAAGCCGCGGACCAGGCCGAACGGCTGGGCGCGTCACTCCGCGTGGTGTGCGCCGTACCTCAATACAGCGGCTCACTCGCGTGGGTGCCGGCTCCCATGGACCGCAAGGCGCTCTTCGCAGACATCCAGGTGACACTGGACGCAGGTATGGCCTGGCTAAGGAACCACTACCCCAACCTTTCGGCGGAATGTGAACTGCTGGACGGCTCTCCGGTGGATGTGCTGGTGGAAGCCAGCCGCCATGTGGAACTGGTAGTGGTCGGAACGCGCGGCCGCGGCGGCTTCACGGGGATGCTCCTGGGTTCCACGTCGGACGGCGTCCTCCACCACGCGAAGGGCCCCGTGATGGTGGTCCCGGACCGTGAGGATCCGCGGCTGGCGGACCGCGCCCGGTTCGGGCCCATCCTCGGCGCAGCCTGATCCGGCCCGGCCGCTTCGGAACGCCACCATGGCTGCCGACTATCGAGGAGGGGCGGGGGACGAGCCCCGCCTGCCGGGCGGCGGGAATGGCCACACTTTGGTGGTCCGCCTCAGCCACCTCGACGGCAGCATGCTTCCGCTGGTGGGCGGCAAGGCTGCCAATCTGGGGGAACTGATATCGGCAGGACTTCCCGTGCCGGACGGGTTCTGCCTGACCACCGAGGCCTACAAAGAGGCCACGGCCGGGATCCGTGACGGCGCCCTCAGGCAGCTCGGGGACGTCCAAAGAACATCGCAGGGAACCACGGACCGGGCCGCGGAACTGGCCGCCATGGCCGGCAAGGTACGCGAAGCAATCCGCGGCATACCGGTTTCGCCGCACATCGCCGCAGCGGTGGAACAGGCCTACTCCGCGCTGGGGCATGACGTTCCTGTGGCGGTGCGCTCCTCCGCCACGGCCGAGGACCTCCCGTTCGCCAGTTTCGCCGGCCAGCAGGACACCTACCTGAATGTGATTGGGATCGAAGCGCTCGTGGAGGCAGTGCGGAACTGCTGGGCGTCCCTTTGGACCGACCGGGCTGTGGCCTACCGGGCGGCACTGGGCATCGCGCCCCACGAAGTAGCCCTCGCCGTCGTGATCCAAAGGATGGTTGACGCCGCAGCGGCGGGGGTGATGTTCACCGCCAACCCGTTGACCGGACGGCGCCGGGAGGTGGTCATTGATGCCGCTCCGGGGCTTGGCGAAGCGGTCGTCTCGGGCGCGGTCAACCCGGATCATTTCGTCGTGGACACGGCAACAAACCGGGTCCTTGACCGGAAGTTTGGCGATAAGCGCGTGGCCGTCCGGAGCCTGCCTGGCGGTGGAACCGAGACCAGAACCGTCCAGGACGGGACGGACGCTTCCAGCCTGACCGATGCGCAGGCGCTGGAGCTCGCCGCCCTTGGCCTGCAGGCCGAGCGGCATTTCGGCGCGCCGCAGGACACGGAGTGGGCCATCGACGCCGGCGGCGCGTTCTGGCTGACGCAGTCCCGGCCTGTCACCACCTTGTACCCGATACCCGAAAGCCGTTCCGCGGCGGCCGGGGGAACCAGGGTGTACCTGTGCTTCAGCCTCGCCCAAGGGCTTACCCGCCCCCTTACTCCCATGGGGCTGGCATCACTGCGGCTCATTGGCTCCTCCGTAGCCAACGCGGCGGGGTTCGACGTCCCTGACCCCCGCCGCGGGCCTTCGCCGTATGCCGAGGCGGCGCAGCGCATGTACGTCGACGTCACCACGCCGGTCCGGAGTACGGTTGGCCGCCGCATCCTGCCGCGCGTGTTCGACGTTATGGAGGCCCGCTCCGCCATGGTGCTGCGCCAGATTTTTGCGGACCCCCGGTTTTCGGTGACCCGGAAGACTCCGTTTGGACTGCTGCGCCACGTCCTGCCCGCCGCGGTGCGCGCCAGGGCTCCGGAAACGCTGCTCCGCGGGGTGTTGATGCCCAGGTCGGCCCTCCGCCGCCTCGATCGTTTCACCCGGCAGTTTACGGACAACCTGGAGCTGGGGGCAGGAGCGGGCCCCGTTGAACGGCTGGACCACGCCGAGCGGCTCCTTGGCAGCCGGCTTTTTACGATTGTTCCGGCCATCCTGCCCCTGCCGGCCTTGGCCTTTGCGTCGCTGTGGGCGGTGGGAAAGCTACTGGGCGGCCCGGGCCGGGGAGAAGAGCTGCAGAAAGTGCTCCGGGGCCTGCCGCAGAATGTGACCACAGAGATGGACCTCGATTTGTGGCGCCTCGCGTCGGCAATGAAGGACGACAGGGAATCGCGCGAGGCCCTCGAGACGCGCGAGCCGTCCCGGCTTGCGGCGGAGTTCAGCGGCGGTAACCTGCCTCCCGTGCTGCATGCCGGCCTGACCCGCTTCCTGGAGAGGTACGGCCACCGTGCTGTAGCCGAGATTGATGTGGGGATGCCGCGCTGGCAGGACGAGCCCGCGTATATCCTGGGCGTCCTGGCCAACTACCTCCGCCTGGAGGATCCCGCCATGGCCCCGGACGCGCAGTTCAGCCGGGCCGAGGCGGAGGCAGAAGCGGCTGTGGGCCGGCTTGTAGCCGAGGCGCGCCGGCGCGGCAGGGTGCGGGGCCTGCTGGTAGGCGCCGCACTGGAACGCACCAGGTTGTTCGCCGGTTTGCGGGAACTGCCCAAGTACCAGCTGGTCCTGGGACTTGCTGAAGTGCGGAAACAACTTGCGCTCGTGGGAGCCGCATTGGCCGCCGACGGCCGGCTCGAGAGCGGGGAGGACGTCTTCTTCCTCGACTTTGATGAGCTCCGGCAGGCACTGGGCGGCAGTGGCGGCACGAGTGCCGGCACCAGTGCGGGCGGGGCCGGCCGGCACCGCAACCTGCGTGAACTGGTGATGGAGCGGCGGGCCGCGTACTCCAGCGAATTGGGCAGGCGCCACATCCCCCGGGTCCTGCTCTCGGACGGCACCGAGCCGGAAGTGCTCTCCGCACGCGGTGCTGCGGCGGCGGATGGGGCCCTGACCGGCAGCCCCGCCTCAGCCGGGTCCGTCACAGCTCCGGCGCGGGTCATCCTTGATCCGGTCGGGGCCCATCTCGAACCGGGGGAGATCCTGGTGGCGCCGTCCACCGATCCCGGCTGGACGCCTTTGTTCCTGACTGCAGGCGGCCTGGTCATGGAGATGGGCGGGCCCAATTCCCATGGTGCCGTAGTGGCAAGGGAATATGGCATTCCGGCCGTGGTGGGGGTTCCTGAAGCCACCCTCCGGCTGACCACGGGACAACAGATAACGGTCGATGGCGGCGCGGGAACCGTGCTTCCCGCCTAGCCCCTCTCGGTTGCCCCGGCAGGTGTAGGGCGCGCCGCCGAGGCGTACCCTTGGACTATGGGCTCCAACGACGGAGACTGCCGGCGATGAACCGGAGTATCAGCAACCGGACAAGCCACGGGACCAACGAATTGGCCAGCAACAGGGCCAGGGACCGCGGCCTGAAGCACGCCATGGGCAGGCCGTGGCTGCGCTGGGTTCCCGCGGTGGCGGTACCTGCTGTGATCGCCGCCGGGGCACTGGCGGGAACCATCCCCGCACGCGCCGGCGACCCCCTGCCGGCCAAGACCCCGGCCGAAGTCATGGCCCTCCTCGCCTCGCACAAAACGCACACGTTCTCGGGCACCATCGAACAGGTCTCGGAGCTGGGGCTGCCGGAGCTGCCGGCAACGCCGCCTGCTTCCGGCCCGGCATCCCCTGACGGCGTGGCTTCGCTGATGGAGTTCCTCAGCGGCGAGCACACCGCACGGGTGTTTATGGACGGCACCACCAAGGCGCGCATCCAGGTAGTGGACCGGCTCGCGGAACGGGACATCATCCGCCACGGCAACGACGTCTGGTTCTACTCGTCCAAGGACAACTCCACGGCGCACCTGACGCTGCCGGCCTACGCCCGCGATCTGCCGCTGGCGGACCCGTCCCAGGCAGGGCCCCTGACCGACCCGGGCGCCATCGGAACGCCTCCGGCGGACGGACACCATAACCACATGAAGGTTCCGCCCACGCCTGAGGAGCTGGCGGAGAAATTCCTGGCAGCAGCGGACAGCACCACCGCGGTAACTGTGGGTCCCGACGTTGAAACCGCCGGCCGCCGTGCGTACAGCCTGGTGCTGGAACCCCGCACTGACGGCACGCTCGTGGGAAAGATAGCAGTCGCCGTCGACGCGGAGAACGGCATGCCGCTCTCCGTCAAGGTCACTGCACGCGGCGCTGCCGGGCCTGCCTTCAGCACCGGATTCACCAGCCTTTCCCTGGAAGCGCCGGAGGCGGCACTGTTCAACTTCTCCCCGCCGGCGGGCAGTACCGTGAAGGAACTGCAGCTCCACCATCCGGCCCGAGCAGGGTTCCCCGAAACGCCCGGAACGTACATCACTCCTGACGGCCTGGGCAGGAACGTCCAGGAGAACGCCCGGCACTACCTGTCCGGCTCCGGCTGGGAGACAGTAGCGGAAGTCCCTGCGGACAGCGGCGCCGGGTCCGCCCTCAGCGCCTTGCTGACCCGCAACCCGCTGCTGGCCCAGGCTGCTGCCGCCGTTCCTGGCGGCCGGCTGATTTCCACCGCACTGTTCAACATCCTGCTTACCGACGACGGCCGGATCTTCGCGGGCATGGTCCCGCCGGAGAGGCTGCAAGCCGCTTCCACGGCTCCGTGACTGCGGCTGCGCAGGGCTCCGGGTCCTGGACGTCCGGGCTGACCATCCAGACGCAGGGGCTGACCAAGCGGTTCGGGCAGCAGCTGGCCGTGGACGGCCTGGACCTTGCGGTGCCGCAAGGCGCGGTCTTTGGTTTCCTGGGCCCCAACGGCTCGGGCAAGACCACCACCATCCGGATGCTGCTGGGCCTCGCCGCGGCTTCCGCCGGAAGTGTCAGGCTGCTGGGGATGGACATGCCGGGCCGGTTCCAGGAAGTCCTTCCGCGTGTGGGCGCACTGGTGGAGGGCCCGGCCTTTTATCCGTTCCTCTCCGGCACTGCCAACCTGCACCGCCTCGACGCTGCCACCCGGCATGCAGCCCCCGCCACCCGGAAGGCGCGGGTAAACCAGGCGCTGGAACGGGTAGGGCTCGGACATGCCGCAGGCAAGCGGGTCCACGCCTATTCCCTCGGCATGAAGCAGCGGCTGGGCATCGCGAACGCCCTGCTCTCGCCCCGCGAACTGCTGGTCCTGGACGAGCCCACCAACGGGCTGGACCTGCAAGGGACCCGGGAAGTGCGCAACCTCGTCCGTTCCCTCGCGGCGGACGGAACCACCGTTTTTGTGTCCAGCCACCTGCTGGCTGAGGTGGAACAGATCTGTACCCACGCGGCCGTGATGAGCGCGGGCCGGCTGGTGGCACAGGGTCCGCTGGCGGAGCTGCGGCGGTCCGGCACGGCACGCATCCGCCTCGTTACGCCTGACGCCGGCGCAGCATTGACAGTCCTTGCCCGGTTGGGGCTGGTGCCGGAGGAAACAGCAGGGCAGCCGGAGGGCCAGGTGCTGACGGCGGCACTGGACACTTCCCGGGGAAACACCGCGCCGGAGGACATTGTGGCCGCCCTCGTGCAGGCCGGAGTCCGGGTCCGGGGGTTCGCTGTGGAACGTGAAAGCCTTGAGGACAGGTTCGTCGCCTTGACGGGGGAGGGGTTTGACGTTGCCCAGTAGCGCACATTCGGAAAGCGCCGGATTAGCCAGACCGACGGCGGTGGCGGCGAGGCCGCGCGGAACGGGCCTTTCCCTCCTGCGCTCGGAACTCCGGGTGCTGTTTGGGCGCCGACGCACCTGGGCGCTGCTGCTGGCGCTCGCCGCGATCCCCGTGCTGATTGCGGTTGCCGTCCGGATCTCGTCGGCGGTTCCTGCCGGGCGGGGGCCGGCATTCCTGGACCGGATCACGCAGAACGGCCTGTTCGTTGCCTTTACCGCCATGCTGGTGTCCGTTCCCCTGTTCCTGCCACTCACGGTGGGGGTGGTGGCAGGGGACACCATCGCGGGGGAAGCCAACATGGGAACGCTGCGGTACCTGCTGGTTGCCCCGACGGGCCGGGTACGGCTGCTCCTGGTGAAGTACGCCGCGGCGCTGGCCTTCTGCCTCGCCGCGCCCCTCACGGTTGGACTGGCCGGAGCAGCGATCGGGGCAGCGCTTTTCCCGGTCGGCCCCGTGACGCTGCTGTCCGGAGACGTCATTGAGCCTCCGGAAGCGGCGCTGCGCATCCTGCTGATCGCCGCGTACCTGTCCGTGTCCCTGGCCGGGCTTTCCGCCGTGGGCCTGTTCCTGTCCACGCTCACGGTGGTCCCCGTGGGTGCCATGGCCGCCACAGTGGTGGTCTCGGTGGTGTCCCAGGTCCTCGACCAGTTGCCGCAGCTGGAGTGGCTGCACCCCTGGCTTTTCAGCCACTACTGGTTGGGATTCGGGGATCTGCTCCGCCAGCCTGTGCTGTGGGATTCGTTTACGGACAACGCGTGGCTCCAAGGAGGCTACGTGGCCGTGTTCGGAGCGCTCGCTTACGGGCGGTTTGTCACCAAGGACGTCCTGAGCTGACGTTCGCCCGGCGGACTGTCCCGATGGCAGGCAGGGTCAGTAGCGGGCCGCATAGCCATAAAGTTCCATGCCGGCCATGGCGCTCAGCGGCGTTACTCCGATGCCTTCCTGCGGGTTGAGTGCCTGCACCACCTGGCCGTTGCCGAGGTAGATGGCAACGTGGTAGAAGTTCGACGGCGATCCCCAAACCAGCAGGTCACCCCGCCGGGCCTGTGAGATGGGAACGTGGACCGGCGCGGCAGCATACTGCTGGCCGGCGGTGCGCGGGAGGTACTTTCCGGCCGCAGCAAAGGATGTCTGCACCAGGCCCGAACAGTCGAAACCGTAGGGCCCGGTGCCGCCGTACTGGTAGTAGTAGGGCGCGCCCACCTTGCTGAGGGCTACCGAAATGGCGGCCTCGTAGGTTCCGCCGCCGGTTGAGGGGGCAGGGACAGGAGCAGGCGCAGGAGCAGGCGCGGGCGCGGGTGCTGGCGCGGCCGGGGCAGGCGGTGCAGGCGCCGCGGGTGCTCGAACCGGTGCAGGGGCTGCAACAGCCGGAGCGGGAGCCGCAGCGGCAGGCGCTGCCGCGGCGGGAGTGTCAGCCGGGGCGGCCGGCTGCTCCCGGGCAGCCCGCTCTGCAGCTGCAAAAGCCGCCGCCAGCCGGGCTTCTTCCCGTTGCCGGTCGAGTGCATCCACGCGCGCCGATTCGAGTGCCGCCGTGGTGTTCCGGAGTTCGGCCAGCTGGTCCACCAGGACGGCGCGCTGGACCTTGGCATCCGTCACCGTTTTGGCCACGGCTGCGTTGGCCTCCTCGGCCCTGACTTTCCGTGCTTCGGCTGTACGCGCCGCGTCGTCGGCCGCCCTGGTGGCATCCTCCGCCGCCGCGGTCAGCGAGATTGATGATTGGGCGGCAGCATCGGCGGCCTCGAATGTCCGGCTCCGGCTGGCAGAAATGGCCTGGAGGGTTGCGGCCTGCTGAAGGGTTTCCCCGTTACCGCTGACGAAGGTGCCCAGGGAGGGGTTCAGCCCGCCGTTGCGGTAGAGGTCGCCCGCGAGCTGTCCCACCTGTTTCCTGGTTTTGTCCTGCTGCTCCCTGGCAGTTGCAGCTTTCGCTGACGCAACTGCCGCCGCTGATGAGCGCTGCTCCAGCTCCACCACGGCCTCGCTGTAGGCGTTGTTGGCCTGCATGGCCGCCGCGAAGGCAGCCTGCTGGGCGCTCGCCGCGGCCTCCAGGATGCGCTCGATGTTGGCCACCTGGTCCGCTGTGGCGGCCTCGTTGGCTTTGGCCGCGGCAATGTCCTCCGGCGAAGGTATTTCCGGAGCGGCAGGAACGGCAACGGCCGGGGACAGCGGCGCGGAAACCGCCGCTGCCGGCGTCGCCAGTGCCGTGACCAGTACGACGGCGGCAGTCAGGAGGGCAGCCTTGCGGCCGGATCCAGTCAAAACCATCTGTTGAAACCTCGAAACGGTAGGGCCGGGAGGTCCTGACCGCGGCAGGGCTATGCCCTTGGCCTGCTCCCCAGCAGTCCGAGGCTACGTGACTTACTGCACTTTGGCAACAAGAGTCACGTCAGTAACACTAACCACAAGGAGGCATTCAGTTTTGCAGGTGGGCACGGCGTGTCGCGAGGGCGGGTCGCTGCCCCGAAAGCGCCCGGAGGCTCCAACGGCGGGACGAGCCGAAAAAACAAGCCGGTCTATGCGTGTTGGTGGGCTTCGTGTTCGGAGTGGGTGGCCGGTTCCAGCTGGAAGGTGCAGTGGTCCGTATCAAAGTGCGAGCCCAGGCAGGTGACCAGCTTGTCCAGCAACTGGTCCGCGCCCCGGGCGGTCAGCACACCGTCCTCCACCACCACGTGGGCGGAAAAGACGGGGACGCCGGAGGTGATGGTCCAGATGTGGATATCGTGCACGTCCGAGACGCCCTCGACCGAAAGGATGTGTTCCCGGATCATCTGGACTTCCACACCCTTCGGGCTGGCTTCCAGCAGCACGTCCACAACATCGCGCAGCAAGGTCCAGGCGCGGGGGAGGATCAGCACGGCGATCAGCACCGAGGCGATCGTATCCGCGGCCTGGAACCCGGTGGCCATGATCACCACGGCAGCGGCGATCACGGCGAAGGAGCCCAGCAGGTCGCCCAGGACTTCGAGGTAGGCGCCCCGGACATTGAGGCTTTCCCGGTGCCCGCCCCGCAGGATCAGCAGTGACACCAGGTTCGCAGCGGCACCCAGGATGGCGGCGAAAAGCATGATATCCGTCTGGACTTCGGGTGCTGCCCCGATCCGCCGGATGGCTTCAGTGAAGATCACCACGGAGATCACGATCAGGATCAGGGCGTTGGCCAGGGCGGCGAGCACTTCAGCGCGCTGGTACCCGTAGGTCCGCTGGTCGCTCGCGGGTTGGCCGGCGATCCAGGCGGCGAGCAGCGCGATGGTCACCCCGGCAGCGTCCGAGAGCATGTGCCCGGCGTCAGCCAGCAGTGACAGCGACCCCGAGAGGGCGGCACCCGCCACCTGGACCAGCACCACGGCCAGCGTGATGGCGAGGACGGTCACCAGCCGGTTGCGGTGCCGGCCTGTTGCGGTGACGCCATGCGTGTGGCTGTGGTTGTGTCCCATGCCTACAAGGCTAGCCCCAGCCGAGTTCGTGCAGCCGGTCGTCGTTTATGCCGAAGTGGTGGGCGATCTCGTGGACCACCGTGACGGCCACTTCGTGGATCACGTCCTCGCGCGACCCGCAGATTTCCAGGATGGGTTCGCGGAAAATCGTGATGCGGTCCGGCAGCGAGCCGGCGTCCCACCACGAGTCCCGTTCGGTCAGGGGCACACCCTCGTAAAGCCCCAGCAGGACCGTGTCCGGGTCCTCCCCGGGCCGGGGCACGTAGTCGTCCTCAATAAACACCGCCACGTTGTCCATGGCCTGCGCCAGCTTGCCGGGGATGCTGTCCAGCGCGTCCTGGACGGCCGCCTCGAACTCGTCCGCTGACATGCTGAAGGCCTGGGGCTGGGAGAAGTGGACCGGGCCGCTGGCGTGCAGGGGCTCGCTGGGGCCTTCGGGAATGATGGGCAGGCCCGGCGGCAGGCTGGCTGGCATACTCCGACTCTAGCGGGAAGCGCTCCGCTTGGCGCCTGCTCCCGCAGCAGGTTGTCCCGCAGCGGCCTGCCCTGGAGTTTGCCCGGCAGTACCAGCCGGAGTGGCATGGCGGACCAGCGTCCGGGACCTGCGCCGGGTCAGTCCCACGCCCACCAGGCAGACCAGGCCGCCCACCAGTCCGAGTGCGGTGGGGATCTCACCCAGGAGGAGCCAGGAAATCAGGATCGTGGTGCCGGGCACCAGGTATGTGGTGGCGGCGAGCTTGCCGGCATCGATCAGGGAGAGCGCGTAGGCCCAGGTGGTGAAGGCAATCGCCGTCGGAAAGACGCCCAGATAGACCAGGCCCAGCGTCGCTTCCGGCGGTGCGGCCTGCACCTCGGAAACCAGCTGGCCGGCAAACGGCAGGCAGCACAGCGCGCCTACCAGGATGCCGAACCAGGTGGCCTGGGCGGCCGGAAACTTGCGCAGCACAGGCTTCTGGATGATGACGCTGACTGCGGCGAGCACGGCGGCAAGGAGGCAGAGCAGCACACCCGCAACATCCGCCGTCGGACTTTCCCCCGGCTGGGACGGCTGGCCGGAACTTACGGCGATCAGCGCCACCCCGGCAAAGGCAACCAGGCTCCCGATGATGAGCCAGCGGGGGAAGCCTTCCTTGAGGACTATGCCGGCCATAACGGCCACCAGGATGGGGTTGACGTTGATGAGCAGGGCGCTGGTGCCGGCGTCCAGCACGTGCTCCGCTGCGTTGAGCGCCACGTTATAGCCGCCGAACCACATGGCGCCGTAGGCGAGGATGGGCCACCACTCGCGTCCCTTCGGAAGGAGCCGGCTCTTCAGCAGTTGGGGCAGGACCAGCAGGGACAGCACGACGGCGGCAACCGCCAGCCTGCCGAGCGTCAGCGAGCCTGGGGAGAAGTGCGGGCCGATGGCCCGGATGCCCACAAAAGCGGACGCCCACAGCACCACGGTGGTGACCATGGCAGCCACTCCGAGGGCTTTGATCCGGGACGAAAGAGACGGGGTGCCGCTTATGCTGGCGGCGGTGGTTGATGGCATGCTGCCAATGTAGCCGGGGACAGGGATGGCAGGCTGGCGGAAATCGGCCACGTCTAGCCAAGTTCCTGCCAAATATTCGCCAAAGTTGGGCCGTTGGGGATCATGGAGCCGGTTAGGATGCCGGTTATGGTCTCAAACCTTGCTCCTCCCCGTGATACGGCACGCCTGGTCCGGAAAATCATCTGGCTGGTCCTTGCTGCCGTGGTGGTGGCCGGCATGGCCTGGTACGCCGTGCTGACCCTGGGGAAATCCGAGCAACCAGCGCCGCCTGCTGCGGGTGCCGAACAACTCGTGCGGGAAGACAGCCACCGCTTGACCAGCCCGGCGGTGGAGAAGGCGCAACTGGTGGAATTCCTTGACTTCGAATGCCCCTCCTGTGGCTCCATCCACCCCGTAGTGCAGGAATTCCAGGCCGAGTTCGGGGACAGGATCACGTTCGTCCACCGGAGTTTCCCCTTGGCCGCTCACCCGAACTCGGGCCAGGCTGCCCTGGCTGCCGAGGCCGCAGCCCAGCAGGGGCAGTACCAGCAGATGGCCAACAAGCTGTTTGAGACCCAGTCCCAGTGGGCCGGCAGCCAGCAGTCCCAGGCGCCGCTCTTCCGCACCTATGCCGGGCAGCTGGGGCTGGACCTGGCGAAATTCGACGCCGTCGTCGCGGATCCGCAGACGGAGGAGCGCATCCTGGCGGACATCGAGGACGGCAAGGCCCTGGGAGTGAGCGGGACACCCACCTTTTTCCTGAACGGGGAAAAGCTGACCCTCACCACCAAGGCGGACTTCCGGCAGAAACTCGCGGACGCGGCCAAGTAAGGCTCTATTTTGCGGCGGCCCATTCCAGCAGCCGCTGCACCGGCCAGGTGGTGATGATCCGTTCAGCGGGGACACCGTTGCGCTCGGCCCGCTCGGCGCCGTACTGCAGGAAATCCAGCTGGCCCGGCGCGTGGGCGTCGCTGTCGATCGAGAACAGGCATCCCGCGTCCAGCGCCAGCTGGATCAGCGCGTCCGGCGGGTCCTGGCGCTCGGGCCGGGAGTTGATCTCCACGGCCACGTTGTGTTCGGCGCACGCGGCGAACACCTCCCTGGCATCGAAGTCCGACGGCGGCCGCGTCCCCCGTGATCCCTCCACCAGGCGGCCGGTGCAGTGGCCCAGAACGTTTGTGTGCGGGTCCTGGATCCCGCCCAGCATGCGCCGGGTCATCGTCTTCGAGTCGGCGCGGAGCTTCGAGTGGACGCTCGCCACCACAATGTCCAGGCGGTCCAGGAGTTCCGGAGCCTGGTCCAGCTCACCGGACTCGAGGATGTCCACCTCGATGCCGGTGAGCAGCTGGGGCTTGTGGTCCGGCTGACCGTCCAGGACCGGATGATCACCGGCGTTGATGCCCTCCACCACGTCCAGTTGCTGGAGGAGGCGTTCGGCCGAGAGCCCGTTCGCGATGGTGAGGTTGGGGGAGTGGTCCGTCAGTGCCAGGTATTCCCGCCCCAGCACCCCGGCGGCCGCCAGCATCAGCTCAATGGGGGAGCCGCCGTCGGACCATTCACTGTGGCTGTGAAGGTCACCCCGTAGCGCCGCCCGGAGATCGGAGCCGCCCGAAGCCAGCGGTTGGGCGCCCTTGTCCCGGAGGTCCACCAGGTAGTCGGGGACCTCGCCCGCCACGGCCTGTTGGATGACCTGGTACGTCCGGTCGCCGATGCCTTTCATGGATTTCAGCCGGCCGGTCCGGGTGCGGGCCGCCACTTCCTCCGGCGTCAGCGGGGCGATCACCGCCGCGGCTTTCCGGAAGGCCTGGACCTTGAAGGTGGCAGCGCGGCCGCGCTCCAGCCAGAAGGCGATCTCGTTGAGTGCTGCAACGGCATCCATCAGTCCATCTTCACCTGTTCTTCCCCGTCTTTGGGGCTTGAAATAGCCGATTTTGGATTATTCCTGAGTAGGCCCTATAGTTTTAGAGTCCAGTTCGGAGAAACGCAAAGGACAAAGACGCAAAGCCAAGCTTTACGCCTTTTATTTTGTTCCGAACGGGTTCTGGCCCCCATCGTCTAGCGGCCTAGGACACCGCCCTTTCACGGCGGCGGCACGGGTTCGAATCCCGTTGGGGGTACGCAAGGAACTGGTCAAACAGACAAAAAATGTCTGGTAGGCTGGAAGCCTTGAAAAAAGCAGTAGAGATACTGTGAAGCAAGAAACGCAAGGCCCTGTAGCGCAGTTGGTTAGCGCGCCGCCCTGTCACGGCGGAGGTCGCGGGTTCAAGTCCCGTCAGGGTCGCTCTGATTGTTGGAAGCAATTCCGGCTCTCATGGTGACTAGTCACCTAGGCTCTGTAGCTCAGTTGGTAGAGCGTTCGACTGAAAATCGAAAGGTCACCGGATCGACGCCGGTCGGAGCCACCACTGGGAAGCATCAGTTCTTCGGAACTGGTGCTTTTCTTCTTTAACGCGGTATCCGGCCAGGACCCGGCATCGCTAAGGGTTGGGCCCGCGAAGTTCCTAAGCTTGTTCGCAAAACCCCGCCTTCGTGGTTCGGATCCGCGAACAAGCTTCTGTTGGCCAAGTTCGCCGCCCCACGTCCCAAGCCTGGCTCCATTCCCAGCAGTGTCTTTGCGGAGCCCGCCCCGGAATACAAGTGCTGTTGCCCACATCCCACGGCGCCTGAGCGCGCCCCCTCCAAAGCTAGAAAAAAATTTGACTGACATCTGCAACATTTGACTCGCGCCAAACCGTTGTGGCACGCGCGCGCTTTGAAGGGTGTAAGCGCTTGCGCAATAGGTGCCCACCCAAGAAAACTGCCCACGCAACACGTTTTGAAATGCACCGGCAAGGCTGCCTAGCGTGGAGACCGGCCCGGGAACGCACCGCGTACTGGGCTTCTTCTACGGGGACCACCCAACCCCGTTCCCCTCGATACAACGGCGTCCCTGATGACGCCTGCAGTGTTGTTGGGACCGCCGGAGTTCGAGGACCCGGGCACCAGCCCGTCTTCCACGAACAGTTTCAACTCCGCGAGAAGAGCAAAAATGCACAAGCACCCCCAAACCCCCCGGTTGCTGCGGTGGCGTCCTGCCGCCGCAGCACTGGCGATGGCCATAGCGGCCTCGGCCTTCCTGGCCGTTCCCTCCGCGCAGGCCAACGAGCCGGCGGATCCGCCGGCCAGCCAGCAGCTGCCGGCCCCCACCCCGGGCTTCGCACTCCCCACGGATCACACGCAGCAGGCTTTCGATCCGGCGTCGGACTTCACCTCAAAGTGGACCCGCGCCGACGCCAAGCAGATCATGGCGCAGAGCGATCCCAGCGTCGCACCCGGCCAGAACTCCATGAGTCCGGACGTCACCATGCCGGAGATCCCTGAGGATTTCCCCGCCATGAATGACGACGTCTGGGTCTGGGACACCTGGTCCCTGACGGACGAGAACGCCAACCAGATCAGCTACAAGGGCTGGGACGTCATCTTCTCCCTGGTGGCCGACCGCCACGCCGGCTACGGCTTCGACCAGCGCCACTGGAACGCCCGCATCGGCTACTTCTTCCGCAAGACCAACGCCGATCCCGCCAAGGACAAGTGGAACTACGGCGGACACCTGTTCCTGGACAACACGTCCATCGGCAACACCGAGTGGTCCGGCTCCACCCGCCTGATGCAGGGCAACCACGTGAACGTTTTCTACACCGCCACCACCTTCCACGACGTGGCTGAGCGCAATGCGGGCGGCGGCGGCATCGCACCGGATGCGGCCATCGCCAAGGCGCTGGGCAACATCCACGCTGACCAGAACGGCGTCACGTTCGACGGCTTCGAGCACACCAAGCTGCTGGAGCCGGACGGAAAGATGTACCAGACCAAGGCGCAAAACCCCGGCTTCGCGTTCCGCGACCCGTACACCTTCGCTGATCCCGCCCACCCGGGCAAGACATATATGGTCTTCGAGGGCAACACCGCCGGAAACCGCGGCGACTACCAGTGCAAGGGCGAAGACCTGGGCTACCGGCCGGGCGACCCCCAGGCCGAGAATGTCACCGACGTCCAGAACAGCGGCGCGCACTACCAGACCGCCAACGTGGGCCTGGCCGTGGCAGACAACAAGGACCTGACCAAATGGTCCTTCCTGCCGCCCATCCTTTCGGCCAACTGCGTGAACGACCAGACTGAGCGCCCGCAGATCTTCATCCAGAACGAGAACGGCAAGAACAAGTACTACCTGTACACGATCAGCCACCAGTTCACGTACGCGGCCGGCATGCGCGGCCCCGACGGCGTCTACGGCTTCGTGGGCGACGGCGTCCGTTCCGACTACCAGCCGGTGAACAACAGCGGCCTGGCCCTCGGTTCCCCCACCGACCTGAACCTGCCGGCCAACAACCCGAGCGGGACCATCTCGGGCCAGCAGAACGGCCGGCAGTTCCAGGCCTACTCGCACTACGTTCAGCCGGGCGGCCTGGTGCAGTCCTTCATCGACAACGTCAACGGCGTCCGCGGCGGCTCGCTGTCCCCGACCGTCAAGATCAACTTCAAGAACGGCGTGACCCAGGTTGACCGCAGCTTCGGCCAGAACGGCCTCGGCCCGCTCGGCTACCTGCCCACCAACGTCAAGGTTGGCGGCGAAGGCCTCTACAAGTAGGCTGCGGCACCTGCCGCACGGCCGCTGAAACCGGCGGCACCGCTCAGGCGGGGATGTCCTTGGGGGCGTCCCCGCCTGGGCCCTTTAACACTGGCGGCAGGGTATCCAGCACATCGATGCGGCCAGGGGATAGGGTTGGGATCAACAGAAGGGGGAGTGCCTGATGGAATACCAGAACCCACAACCCAGCCAGGGCAGCCACGCAGTGCCGGCTCCGGTACCGGTTCCCGTGCCCGGCCTTGGCCGCACAGTAATCTCCGAAACCGCGGTGGCCAAGGTGGCAGGAATCGCCGCACGTGCCGTCCCCGGCGTGTACTCGCTGGGCTCCGGCCCCTCACGTGCCCTGGGCGCCATCCGCGACGCCGTCGGAAGTTCGGACCATGCCGCCGGGGTGCACGCCGAAGTGGGCGAAACCCAGGTGGCCGTGGACATCAGCCTGGTGGCCAGCTACGGAACGCCGCTGCATTCCCTGGCCAACGAGGTGCGCGCTGCGGTGTACCGGGCAGTGGAGGAACTGGTGGGGCTGCAGGTGATCGAAGTCAACGTCGAAATTACTGACGTCTACGTGCCGCCGCCGGTCAAACCCAGCCTTTCCGGCCCTGCCGAGCGGGAGGCGCTGCTGTGAACCTCACCGTCGCCGGCATCGCCATGGGCGCCTTCGTCGCCTTTATGTCCCTCCAGTTCGGATTGTGGGGCTTCCTGATATCCCTGCTGTTTATGGCCATTGGGGCACTCCTGGGCCGCGCCGCGGAAGGAAAACTGGACCTCCGCGGCGTCCTGGACGCCATCATCGGCCGGCGCTCGTCCTCATGAGCCCCGCCGCCCCGCTGGTCCGGGCGCAGGAGTTCAGCGGCCACAACCGCATCAGCACCCAGGCGTTGACCAGCCTCGCGAGAGCCGCTGCCGCCCAGTTCCTGGGTGTGGAGGCGGAAGATGTCCGGGCTGACTGGGCGGACGACGACGGCATGCTGGCCCTGTCCCTCGTCACTCCCATCAGCATCCCGCCTTTGAAAGCGGTGGTCGCCGATGCTGCGCGGGTGGACGCTGCCGGCGGCTCCATCCGGGACCGCACCGTGAGGGCAAAGGCACGCATCCTGGCAACAGTGGCTGAGCTGAGCGGAGCCCAGTTGAGCCGGGTGGACATCAGGATCAGCGGAGCAAAGATCAGCGAAGGGGGACGGGTGCGATGAGCAGGCGCCAGGAGGACCAGTCGCCGGACATGGGACGGATCCTGTACCGCGAAACGCATTCAACGCGTGCAGTGGTCGCTACAGCCGCGGCAGTCCTCGTCATTGTTGTTGCTGCCTACGGCCTCCTTGAAGCCGGGGTGCACGCCATCGGCCAACCCGCGTGGCTGATCGAGCCGCAGGTGGCCGCTGAACGCCTGATTGCCCTGCCTGCGGGAATCACGCCCCTGCTGCTGGGCGCCATCGGAGCCGTGCTGGCGATGTTCGGCCTCGTCTTCTTCCTTAACGGGATCCTGCCGGGACGCCGTGCCCGGCACCTGCTGGCCCGCCGCCGGGATGCGGGCGGCCCTGCCGTGGTGGTGGACGACGAAGTCGTTGCCTCCTCGCTGGCCCGGCGTGCCCGGCTCGCCGCGAACGTCACGCCCGAACAGGTCGTGGTGGTTGTCTCTAAGCGTCAGGTGGTGGTTAATGTGCGGCCCACGTCAGGAGTCCCCGTGGAGCACGATGCTGTGCTCGCCGCCGTCGAAAGCGAACTTGCTGCCATGGCGCTGGACCCCTCGCCTGTGGTGCAGGTGAATGTGGCGCCGTCCGGAGTTATTGGCGCATGAACAGCACACCCACCCTGCTCAACCGGATCCTCATCGCCGTCCTTGGCCTGAAACTGCTGGCTGTGGGCGTCCTGTTGATACTGCTGGCTACCGTTCCGGCCGTCGCATCCTGGTGGCATTCCTGGTCCGCCGGGGTCTGGGCCGGAGCCAACCAGGCCTTCAGCGCCACACGGTTCCCGGGGCGGTCTGAAAGCTGGCTGTGGATCCTGGTGGCCCTGGTCCTGCTGGTGCTGATCGGGCTCATGGTGGCCTGGGTGGCCCAGCAAGGAAAAGGCCGCGCCAACCTCCTGGCCCTGGAATATGATCCCGGTGAAGTGCCCGGCGACGTCCGGATCGGCGGGGGAGTGGCTGAGCAAGCCCTGAAGCACGCCCTCGCAAACCGGCCGGACCTGGCGGGGGCCACCGTGACTACTTACGACGTCAAAGGCACCCCGGCGCTGAAGATCCGCCTGCTGCCGCGCCAGGGGGTGGCCCCGCACCTGCTCGCAGACGAGGTGCACGCGCTGGTGGCCGCGCTGGAGGCAGTCGTGGGAAAAAGGATTCCCGTGCTGATCCATATCGGCGCCGGTGCGCGGACGCGCTTCCGCAGGGCAGAGCGCGTCCGCTGACCGGCGGTCCTAATCCTTGCTGAGGTAGACGGTGCAGTCCACCGGCACCTCGTCCATGCCGCTCCAGTCCGCAGCAGGCTCAAGGCCGCTCGAAAGAACCACGGAATAGCCCTCGGGGACCGGCGCGGACGCGAAGCCCAGGTTGCCCAGGACCAGCACGTCCCCGTTGTGGAAGGCCAGGAGCCCGCTGTCCGGGGCGTGCACCTCAGCCCAGCTGAAGGAACCCCGGCCGAGCTGCCGGGCGGAACGGAACGCAAGGGCGGCCCGGTAGAGCTCCAGGGTGGAGCCCTCCACGCCTTCCTGCTGGTCGGCCGCCAGCGGACCAAAGCTTTCCGGCTGCGGAAGCCAGGGTGCTGCTGCACTCCCGGTTACTGCAAAACCGTAACCGGGCGCTTCCTGTCTCCACGGCAGCGGGACACGGCAGCCGTCACGGCCAATCTCTGCCCCCTTGGTCCTGTGGAACGTCGGATCCTGCCGTGCCTCCGCCGGGAGCGTGGTGTGCTCCGGAAGGCCCAGTTCCTCTCCCTGGTACAGGTAGGCCGAACCCGGCAGGGCCAGGGAGATCAGCGTGGCTGCACGGGCGCGCGCCAGTCCCAACGCGGGCTCGGGCTGCTCGTCGTCCGCGGCGATGCCCTTGGGAAAGGTGGTGGGGTCCTTGAGGCCAAACCGGGTGGTGTGGCGGACGGTGTCGTGGTTGCTAAGCACCCAGGTGCACGGCGCTCCTACTGAGGCGGCGGCTTCCAACGACGATTCAATGGCCTCCGCCATCCGCTCGGCGTCCCAGCCGGCCAGCAGGAAATCGAAGTTGAAGGCCTGCTGCATTTCGTCAGGCCGGGTGTAGCGGGCCAGCCGTTCCGCCGGCTCCACCCAGGCCTCGGCAACCATCATGCGGTCGCCGTCGTACTCGGCCAGGACCCGGTGCCAGTCCCGGTAAATGTCGTGGACGCCGTCCTGGTCGAAAAACGGCGAGGGCGGATAAACGGGCGAGACGGCGCGGTGCGGCTCCTCCGCATCCGTGTGGGCGCCGGGGGCGTCGCCGGGAGGGAAAGGCTCCCGCTTCACTTCCGGCGTGCCCTCAACCATGGCGGCCACACCCTCCCAGTCGGGCAGTCCGGCCTCCTTGACGAGGCCGTGGGCGACGTCCACCCGGAAGCCGTCCGCGCCGCGGTCCAGCCAGAAGCGCAGCACCGAGCGCATCTCCTCGTGGACCTCCGGGTTGTCCCAGTTCAGGTCCGGCTGCTTGGTGTCGAAAAGGTGGAGGTACCACTCGCCCGGTGACCCGTCCGCCTCGGTGATCCGGCTCCACGCCGGTCCGCCGAAGATCGATTTCCAGTTGTTGGGTGCCCGGTTGCCGTCTCCGGAGCCGGGAACATCGTCCTGGCCGGGACGGAAGATGTACCGGCCGCGTTCAGGGGAGCCAGGAGGTGCAGCCAGCGCTTCCTGGAACCATGCATGCTCGTCGGAAGTATGGTTGGGAACCAGGTCGACAATGACCTTCAGGCCGCGCCGGTGAGCTTCGTGCAACATTGCATCGAAGTCTTCCAACGAGCCGAACAGGGGGTCCACCTGGCGGTAGTCCGCAACGTCGTAGCCCGCATCAGCCTGGGGTGATTTGTAGAAGGGTGAGAGCCAGACGGCGTCCACGCCCAGCTGCTGCAGATAGGGCAAACGGTCCGTCACGCCGCGAAGGTCCCCCATGCCATCGCCGTTGCCGTCCGCGAAGGACCGGGGATAGATCTGGTAGACGACGGCGTCGGCCCACCATGGCGTTCGCGTTGGTTCGCCGCCAGGAACGTCCGGGTTGGACATTTGGTTCCTCTCAGATAACTTTTTGATGTAAACGCTTGCATAACCCGTCGCAACCTTACTAGTGTGAGCGTCACCACATCAACCTCACTAGCAAACGCACTGTCGACGTACTTGTCACTCAGCGAGGAGCTTCAAGCCAATGAAAACCCCTAGATTCCTACTCCCGGCTGCTACTGCCGGCATCCTGGCCCTGACTATGACCGCCTGCGGCGGCGGCGGTGGCGGGACCACGGGCGGCGGCGGCGGCGATGCCGAGGCCAACCTCGACAAGCGGGGGCCCATCACCTACGTTCAGGGCAAGGACAACAGCAACGTCGTCCGTCCGCTGATTGAGAAGTGGAACGCTGCCCATCCGGACGAGAAGGTCACGTTCAAGGAGCAGACGGACCAGGCTGACCAGCAGCACGACGACCTTGTCCAGAACTTCCAGGCCAAGAACGCGGATTACGATGTGGCCAGCGTCGACGTCGTCTGGACGGCAGAATTTGCCGCCAAGGGCTGGCTGCAGCCCCTCAAGGACAAGATGGCTGTCGACACCAAGGGGATGCTGGAGCCTACGGTTGAAGCCGGCTCCTACAAGGGCACCCTCTACGCGGCTCCCGTTTCTTCCGACGGCGGCATCCTGTACTACCGCAAGGACCTCGTTCCCGAAGCTCCCAAGACCTGGGACGAGATGATGGACATGTGCTCCATCGCCAAGCAGAACAACATCGGCTGCTACTCCGGCCAGTTCAAGCAGTACGAAGGCCTCACCGTCAACGCTTCGGAGGCCATCAACTCGGCCGGCGGTTCCGTCCTGAACGATCAGGGCAAGCCGGACCTGAACACCCCCGAGGCTGAAGAAGGCCTGAACAACCTGGTTGATGCTTTCAAGAACGGCAACATCCCGGCCGAAGCGATCACCTACCAGGAAGAGGAAAGCCGCCGCGCCTTCCAGGACGGCAAGCTCCTGTTCCTTCGTAACTGGCCTTACGTCTACAACCTGGCAACGACTGAGGGATCCTCCAAGGTCAAGGATGTGCTGGGCATGGCTGCCCTCCCCGGCAAGAGCGGTCCGGGTGCTTCGTCCCTCGGCGGCCACAGCGCAGCCGTCAGCGTCTACTCCGACAACAAGGCAACAGCCCTGGACTTCGTGAAGTTCCTGATTGCGGAAGAGCAGCAGAAGTTCTTCGCCACGCAGGGTTCGCTGGCTCCGGTCTTTGGCGCACTGTACGAAGACCAGGAACTGGTTGCCAAGCTGCCGTATCTGCCGGTTCTGAAGACGTCCATCGAGAACGCGGTTCCGCGTCCGGTGACGCCGTTCTACCCCGCTGTTACCCAGGCCATCCAGGAGAATGCCTACGCGGCACTCAAGGGTGAGAAGCCGGCCAAGCAGGCGCTGAGCGACATGCAGAAGTCCATCGAGTCCGCTGGCGCAGGATCGTAGTTTAGCCATGGCAACCGAATTGGGCCCGACGCCGGTCAAGCCGGCGTCGGGCACGCCCGATGTGCACCACGGCCCCAAGGGTGTGGGTGAAGACAACGCGATCCTCAGCCAGGGCAAGTGGGCATCCTGGCTGCTGGCTCCCACCATCCTCGCCCTGGGAGTGGTGATCGTTTACCCGATCATCAGCGCCATCATCATGTCCTTCCAGAAGGACGCGGGACTGGACCCCGCCACGGGATTGTTCACCGCCGGCGGGCCGGCAGGCATCCAGAACTACGTCAACTGGCTGGGGCAGCAGTGTGCTGCCCCGGGCGGCGGCACCGTCGCCTGCCCCCCGGGCACCCTGGGCGGCCAGTTCTGGAGCGCTACCGGAACCACCTTCCTCTTCACTGTTATCACGGTGGCCTTTGAAACCGTGCTCGGTTTCTGGATGGCCATGATCATGGCGCGCACCTTCAAGGGCCGCGCCCTGGTCCGCGCAGCTGTGCTCGTGCCGTGGGCCATCCCCACGGCCGTCACCGCCCAGCTGTGGCTGTTTATGTTCGACTTCGAAGGCATCATCAACAAACTGTTCAATGTCTCCATCCTCTGGACCGGCAGCGAGTGGCCGGCCAAGTGGGCTGTGATCATTGCCGATACCTGGAAAACCACGCCGTTTATGGCGCTGCTGATCCTGGCAGGCCTGCAGATGATCCCGGCAGAGGTCTATGAGGCAGCAAAGGTTGACGGAGCCACCGCCTGGCAGCGCTTCCGGCTGATCACGCTTCCGCTGGTCAAGCCGGCACTGATGGTGGCCATCCTGTTCCGCACCCTGGATGCACTGCGTATGTTCGACCTGCCGTACATCCTCACCGGCGGTGCCAACAACACCACCACCTTGTCCATCCTGGTCATCAACCAGATCAGGCAAGGGTTCAACTCGGCCGCTGCCTTGTCCACCATCACGTTCATCATCATCTTCCTGGTGGCGTTCATCTTTGTCCGGTTCCTCGGGGCAAATGTCGTGGAGCAAAGCGGAGCCTCCGGTAAGGGGAAGAAATGACCACCGCAACAGCAGACTCAGACCTGCGGGCACGGCAGGACAAGGGCCGCAAGAATGCCCAGAACCGCGAAAAGTGGGCAAGCGTCCGCACCTACATCAGTGCAGCCGTCATCCTGATCTGGTGCCTGGCACCGGCCTACTGGATGGTGGTCACGGCGTTCCGCGAGGTGGGCTTCACCTACGACACAACGCCGTGGCCAACGCACGTAACGCTGGACAACTTCATTACCGCCTTCGATACCTCGTTCGGCAACAAGTTCGGCCAAGCACTCATTAACAGCATCATTATCGGCGTTACTGTCACAGTGATCTCGCTGGTGATCGGCGTCTTCGCAGCGTACGCACTGGCACGCTTGAACTTCCGGTTCAAGTACCTGGTGCTGGGCTTTATCCTGGGCGCTTCGATGTTCCCCGGCGTTGCCCTGATCACCCCGCTGTTCCAGCTGTTCACCAATATCGGCTGGATGGGCACCTACCAGGCGCTGATCATTCCGAACATTTCCTTCGTCCTGCCGCTCACCGTCTACACGCTGACGTCTTTCTTCCGTGAGATGCCATGGGAGCTTGAAGAATCAGCCCGTGTTGACGGCTGCACGCAGGGCGAAGCGTTCCGGAAGGTCATCATGCCGCTTGCGGCACCGGCCATTTTCACCACCGCGATCCTGGCCTTCATCTCCTCCTGGAACGAGTTCCTGATCGCCAGCCAGCTGTCGAACGAAGCAACCAAGCCGGTCACGGTTGCCATTGCCAGCTTCGCCGGCGCACAGCCGAACCAGATCCCGTACACCGCCATCATGGCAGCCGGCACCATCGTCACCATCCCCTTGGTGATCCTGGTGCTGGTCTTCCAGCGCAAGATCGTCGCCGGCCTGACGGCAGGTGCAGTCAAGTGACAAACGGCTCTTCCCGCCCCCGGTCCACGGGGGCGGGAAGTGACCGCCGCCGGGTGAGGTCGGGGCAGGATTTCGACATCATCATCGGCTTCCTGGGTTTCTGGGCGGTGGTCCTGCTTGTTGTCACTGTCTGGATGGAAGTGACCGCGCAGCCGGCACTGGGATGGGCACTGGGCCTGCTGGCCATTCTCCTCGCGATCTACGGGATGGTGCGTCTGCGCCGCAAGCTGCCGGACCGGAGGTAGGGCACGCGCCTGAGCCCCGCCGTCGGCCATCCGGCCCAAGGTAACACTGCGATACACACCGGCGCCGCAAATACTATGGCGTGGGGGCATTGCACGAAGCATGGCGGAGGCCTGCAGGAAGTATTGAGGGGGCGCCGTGGCTCGCACAAGTGAAAGGTCCCAACGGGGCGGCCACAGTGGTGTCAGCATCGAGGACGTGGCCGCGGCAGCGGGAGTTTCCACCGCCACCGTCTCCCGCGCCGTCCGGGGCCTGCCGCGGGTATCACCCGCCACCCGGGAAAAGATCCTTGAGGTGGCCGGGAACCTGGGCTATGTAGCCTCAAGTTCCGCGTCCGGCCTGGCAACGGGACGAACCAGGACCATCGGGGTGCTCGCCCCGTTCGTGAGCCGCTGGTTCTTCTCCAAAGCCATCGAAGGCGCGGACCGGGAACTCCACGCCCGGAACTACAACCTTTCGCTGTTCAACCTCGGCGGCCACGGCAGCAACCGGGAGCGGCTCTTCAGCAAGACCATGGTCTACAAGCAGATCGATGCCCTGCTGGTCCTGTGTATGGCGCTGTCCCATGACGAACTGGACCACCTCCAGAAGATCGACATCCCGCTGGTGGTGGTGGGCGGGCATGTGGAAGAGTGCGCCTACATCGGTATCGATGACTACGCCGCCGCCTCCACCGCGGTGCGGCACCTGATCGACCTCGGCCACCGCAACATTGCGCTGCTCCATGGCGACGACGAAACTGATTTGAACTTCGATGTTCCCCGCGTCCGGATCCTGGCTTTCAAGGATGTGATGACCGCGGCCGGCCTCCCCACCCGACCGGAATGGGACGAGTGGGGGGACTTTACGGTCCGCAGCGGGCAGGAGGCCTTCCGCCGGCTCTGGGCCAAGGGCGGGGACAAGCCAACCGCCATCTTCTGCGCATCGGACGAGATGGCCATGGGAGTCATTTTTGAAGCCTCGCGGCTGGGGGTCCGGGTGCCGGAGGAACTCTCCGTGGTGGGCATCGACAACCATGATTTCGCCGACGCCATGGGCCTGACCACCGTAGGCCAGCGGCCCGATGAGCAGGCAGAGCTGGCCACCAAGATGCTCCTTGATGAACTGGACGGGGACACTGAGGCGGTCCGGTCCGCCGTCGCGCCGCATGAACTGATCGTCAGAAGGACGACGGCGCCGCCCCAGTC
This sequence comes from Arthrobacter sp. Soil_C_49, assembly GCF_057656635.1. NCBI lineage: Bacteria > Bacillati > Actinomycetota > Actinomycetes > Micrococcales > Micrococcaceae > Arthrobacter > Arthrobacter sp. Soil_C_49. The sequence goes on along the minus strand of NZ_JBDGJZ010000006.1, from coordinate 116,503 downwards.
CTAGGGGTTAAGTCCCGGTCGGAAGCGGCCCCGGACGCCCTTGTCAGGACGCGCGGGCCAGCTGCCGGATGGGGATCCAGCGGGACGCCAGGCGCCGGTATGCAGCGGCAGCGCCGGTCATGTCGCCCTCAGCCAGGCATTCAATGCCCAGCCGGATATCCATGGGCGAATCGTCCGGGTACACCTTGTCAGCCACGGCCCCGTAGTCCAGTTCCACCATCGACTCCACATGGAATGTTTCCAGCCACTCGGTGAGCTGGGCGAGGTCGTCGAGCATGTCCAGGTCCGGCGCGGCGAGTGCCAGGTTGGCCACGGCGTAGCGGGCCCGTTCCAGGGCTTCGGTGATGGGCGCCCATACGCGGACGGTGAGGATCCGGCCGGCGGCCTCCACCACGTCCTTGTGGTCCTGTTCCATAAACAGGGAAAACCAGCTGAAGGGGATGCCCCAGGTGGATGCCCGGGTGTGGACGCGGATGGACCCGTCGCGGGCCTTCACCTGATCGATCCGTTCCTGGTGCTTGTCCCGCTGCTCCTCGGGAATCAGCAGCTCGGCAAGCGGGCCGTGGATGCCCTCCATCAGGGCGTTGGCAGCCAGGCCCGCCCGCAAAACCAATTGGCTGGGACAGTACAGCAGCACCGGGTCGGCGTCAGCGCCGTCGTCGTCCGCTCCGGCCGGCGCCGACGGGGCAGTGGTGACGCGGACCAGGTCGGTGCGCCCCGTGGGGAAGGGATCGCCGCCGGAGCGGGTGATGCGGCCCAGCGAGGCCAGCAGTTCGGCGTTTTCGACGGCGGCACGCGAGGCAGAGCGCGCCCCGGCGGCCTGGATCGCAGCGCGCTGCTCCTCAGGGAAGGCATCCAGCGGCTCGTAGACCCGCAAAGTTGACGAGAATGGCAGGCCGGCCTGGCCCCGGTAGAGGTTTCCCGTCATCACGGTCTCCTTGAATGGGTCCAGGATTCTGTCATCAGTCGGCCAGTTCCACCAGCACGGGGGCGTGGTCCGAGGCGCCCTTGCCCTTGCGCTCCTCGCGGTCGATGGAGGCGCCGGTAACGCGTGCGGCCAGGGCCGGGGAGGCCAGGACGAAGTCGATCCGCATGCCTTCTTTTTTCGGGAAGCGCAGCTGCGTGTAGTCCCAGTAGGTGTAGACGCCCGGGCCGGGAGTGTAGGGCCGCACCACATCGGTAAATCCGGCTGACTCGAAGGCGTGGAAGGCCGCGCGCTCCGGCGGGCTGACGTGGGTGTAGCGGTTGTTGACGAAGAGGTCGATGTCCCAGACGTCCTCGTCGAACGGGGCGATGTTCCAGTCGCCCATCAGCGCCACCTGGGCTTCGGGGTTCTGCGCCACAAGTTCCTGGGCGTGCGTTTTCAGGCTTTCCAGCCACTTGAGCTTGTACGGCATATGTTCATCGTCCAGTGAGCGGCCATTGGGCACGTAAAGGCTCCAGATCCGGACGCCGGCGCAGGTGGCGGCCATGGCGCGGGCCTCCTGCACGGGGTCCTTGCCCGCCTTGCCGAACGAGGGCTGGTCCAGGAACGTCCGCTCCACGTCGTCGAGCCCCACCCGGGAGGCGATGGCTACACCGTTCCACTGGTTGACGCCGAAGTGCGCCACCTCGTAGCCCATCCGTTCGAAGAGCTCCCAGGGAAAGTTGTCGTCCTTGCACTTGGTTTCCTGGATGGCCAGCACGTCGCAGTCGCTGCGCTGAAGCCAGGCTTCCACACGATCGGCACGGGCACGGAGCGAATTCACATTCCAGGTAGCAATCTTCACGTTCCTAACTTACCTTGGCGGTGCGGCCGCAGGTAAAGCATGCTGCGGCAGCCGCTTCCGGGCTGTATCCGGGGCGTGCGGGGGCCGGTGGAGTTTAGTTGGAAGTCCGAGTATATTCGCAACCACAATGACCTGGGTCACATGCAAAGGAGCGTCCGTGGTGCGCGAGCTTTCCCACTACGTCGGCGGCCAACAGGCGGCAGGCATGTCCGGCCGCTTCGGCGACGTCTTTGATCCCTGCACGGGCGCAGTCCAGGCCCGCGTGCCGCTGGCCAGCCGGGACGAGGTGCACAACGCCGTGGCCGCGGCCGCGAAGGCCCAGGAGGAATGGGCGGCCATGAACCCGCAGCGCCGGGGGAGGATCCTGCTTCGGTTCGTGGACCTGGTCAACCGGGATATGGACGGGCTGGCGCGGCTGCTGTCCTCCGAACATGGAAAGACAATCGCGGACTCCAGGGGAGACATCCAGCGGGGGCTGGAAGTGGTGGAGTTCGCCGCCGGCGCGCCGCACCTGCTCAAGGGTGAGTTCTCCACCGAGGCCGGATCGGGGATAGACATCCACTCGCTGCGGCAGCCCCTGGGCGTGGTGGCCGGGATTACCCCGTTCAACTTCCCCGCCATGATCCCGTTGTGGAAGTCCGGCCCGGCCCTGGCCGCCGGCAACGCGTTCATCCTCAAGCCCTCCGAACGCGATCCTTCCGTGCCGCTGCGGCTGGCCGAACTGTACTCCGAAGCGGGTGTCCCGGACGGCGTGTTCAACGTGGTCAACGGGGACAAGGAAGCCGTGGACGCCCTCCTCGAGGACCCGCTTGTCAAAGCCATCGGGTTCGTGGGCTCCACCCCGATTGCCCAGTACATCTACGCCACCGCCGCTGCCCACGGAAAGCGGGCGCAGTGCTTCGGCGGTGCCAAGAACCACATGGTCGTAATGCCGGACGCAGACCTGGACCATGCCGCGGACGCCCTCATCGGCGCCGGGTACGGCTCCGCGGGGGAACGCTGCATGGCCATTTCAGTGGCCGTTCCGGTGGGGCAGGAAACAGCTGACCGGCTGGTGGCCAGGCTGCAGGACCGGGTTAAGTCGCTTAAGGTGGGGCACAGCCTGGACCAGGGCACTGATTTCGGCCCGTTGGTCACGGCTGCCGCGAAGGAACGGATCGAGGGTTGCATCCAGGCGGGCGTGGACGAGGGCGCCACCCTGCTGGCGGACGGCCGCGGCCTCACGGTGGAAGGCTACAAGGATGGGTTCTGGGTGGGCCCAACCCTCTTCGACCACGTGACACCGGAGATGGGCATCTACCGGCAGGAAATCTTCGGCCCTGTCCTCAGCGTGGTGCGGGCCGCCGACTACGACGAAGCGCTCCGGCTCTGCAGCGACAACGAGTATGGCAACGGCGTGGCCATCTTCACCCGCGACGGGGACGCCGCCAGGGATTTTGCCACCAGGGTGGATGTGGGCATGGTGGGCATCAACGTCCCCATCCCGGTACCCCTTGCCTATTACACGTTCGGTGGCTGGAAGGCGTCAGGGTTCGGCGACCTCAACCAGCACGGCGCGGACGCCTTCCGCTTCTACACCAAGACGAAGACCGTCACCACCCGATGGCCGTCAGGGGTACGGCACGGGGCCAGCTTCGTTATGCCGGAAGGAAGCTGATGACGGGCACCACGGAAACCGGAACGGAAAACAGTGCCGAAGTGCTGTTTGAGCGCCGCGGGCAGTTGGGGGTGGTCACCCTCAACAGGCCCCGCGCGGTAAACGCGCTGACAGCCGGGATGGTGGAGGCGTTGATGGACCAGCTCACCACATGGGCGGACGACGACGGCGTCGCAACGGTTGTGGTGCGCGGGGCCGGGGACAGGGGACTGTGTGCCGGTGGCGACATTGTGGCCATTTATGAGGATCTCCCCGCCGGGGGAGGGCAGACGGCTGGCTTCTGGCAGACGGAGTACCGGGTGAATTCACTGATCGCCCGCTACCCCAAGCCCTATGTCGCCTTTATGGACGGGCTGGTCCTGGGCGGGGGCGTGGGCATTTCCGCCCACGGCTCCGTGCGGGTGGTGACGGAACGCACCCGGATGGGAATGCCGGAAACCACCATTGGTTTTGCGCCCGACGTCGGCGGGACCTTTCTGCTGTCCCGCTCGCCGGGCGAGGCGGGAACCCATGCTGCGCTGACCGGCGCACATTTGACTGCGGGCGATGCGCTCCACCTCGGGCTGGCCGACCACTACGTCCCGTCCGCCGGGCTCGCGGAACTGCTGGCGGCGCTGGAAAGCGAAAGTGCGGAAGCCGCCGTCGTGCGTTTCACCGGGGACGCCCCGCCCTCGGCACTTGCCCGGCAGCGGGGATGGATCGACAGCTGCTACGCCTCTGACGAAGCCGGGGAGATCGTCCGGCGGCTCCGGAACTTTGACCGGGACGGGGATGGGGATGGGGAGGCCGCCAACGCCGCCGAGACCATCGAGGCCAAGTCTCCCACCTCCGTGAAGGTCACGCTGGAGTCTCTGCGGCGGGTCAAGGGGATGACGTTGGATGAGGCCTTGGCGCAGGAGTACCGGGTGGGACTGCGGTTCCTGGCAGCGCCCGACTTCCGCGAGGGGATCCGGGCGCAGGTGGTGGACAAGGACCGCACACCCCGCTGGCGCCCGCCAACTCTCGCCGAGGTGCACCCTGAAGACGTGGAGCGCTTTTTTGAGCCGCTGGGCAGCAGGGAACTGGACCTCGGAGTGAAGGAGACGGGCCATGCCTGAGAACTACACCATCGCGTTCCTGGGCCTCGGCCATATGGGCGGACCCATGGCAGTGAACCTGGTCAGGGCCGGCTACACCGTGGCGGGTTTCGACGTGGTGCCTGCGGCGCTTGACGCTGCCCGGGCCAACGGGGTTCCTGTTGCTGCCAGCGCCGCTGAAGCAGCCTCCGGTGCTGCCGTGGTCTTGACCATGTTCCCCAGCGGCCGGCACGTGCTGGACGCCTACCAGGGAAGCGACGGCGGACCCGGCCTGCTGGCTGCTGCTGCCCCCGGAACCATGTTCCTGGACTGCTCCACCATCAATGTTGACGAAGCCCGCGAAGCAGCCAGGCTGGCCATCGATGCCGGCCACCGGTCAGTTGATGCTCCGGTTTCCGGTGGCGTGGTGGGGGCCGAGGCCGGGACGCTGACGTTTATGGCGGGAGGTGATCCTGAGGACTTCGAGGCAGTGCGTCCATTGCTGGAAGTGATGGGCAAACGCGTGGTGCACTGTGGCGCCCACGGCGCGGGGCAGGCTGCCAAAATCTGCAACAACCTGATCCTTGGTGCCTCCATGATTGCCGTGAGCGAGGCGTTTGTCCTGGGGGAGAAGCTGGGCCTGAGCCATCAGGCACTGTTCGATGTGGCATCGGCAGCGTCCGGGCAGTGCTGGGCACTGACCACCAACTGCCCCGTGCCGGGGCCGGTCCCCACCAGCCCTGCCAACCGCGATTACCAGCCCGGTTTTGCCGGAGCATTGATGGCCAAGGACCTCAAACTTGCCGTGAATGCGCTGCAGAGCACCGGAGTGGCGGCAAGGGTGGGTCCGCTCGCCGCGGAAATCTACGATACGTTTGCCGCTGAAGGGGGCGCCGGCAGGGACTTCTCCGGAATCATTACGGACATCCGGGATAAGTCCGGGGCCCGGGACGGAGCGGGGAACGTTCCTGTTCCTGGACGCGACGGCGCCCCGGGCAGGACATCAACACATGCAGCGCAGGACGATGGGAGCCCTGAATGACGGAATACACGAACATCCTGGTGGAACAGCGCGGTCGGGTGGGGCTGGTGACGCTCAACCGGCCACAGGCGCTGAATGCCCTGAACAAGGCCACCATGGAGGAGATCGTGCAGGCCGTCCGGGCCATGGACTCCGATCCCGCGGTGGGAGCGGTGGTGATCACCGGCTCCAGCAAGGCGTTCGCCGCGGGGGCGGACATCAAGGAAATGGCGGCCCAGGGCTATATGGATATGTACGCCGCGGACTGGTTCCGGGGGTGGGAGGACTTCACCCGGCTCCGCATTCCTACCATCGCAGCAGTCTCCGGGTTCGCGCTGGGCGGCGGATGCGAACTGGCGATGATGTGCGATCTCATCATTGCCGGGGACAATGCCAAGTTCGGCCAGCCCGAGATTAACCTGGGGGTGCTGCCCGGCATGGGCGGATCGCAGCGGCTCACCCGGGCCATTGGCAAGGCCAAGGCGATGGACCTCATCCTCACGGGCAGGTTCATCGGCGCGGAGGAAGCGGACCGGTGCGGCCTGGTGTCCCGCGTGGTTCCGGCTGAGGATGTGGTGGACGAAGCCATCAAGGCTGCGGAAGTGATCGCCTCCAAGTCCAAACCAGTGGCCATGGTGGCAAAAGAGGCCGTGAACGCCGCCTTCGAAACCGGCCTCGCGCAGGGAGTGGTGTTCGAGCGCCGGCTCTTCCATTCGCTCTTCGCCACGGAGGACCAAAAGGAAGGCATGGCGGCCTTCACTGAGAAGCGCCAGCCTGAATTCCGGCACCGCTAAGCGCCAACGACTGCCGGTACGCGGACAGATCTGCTGCCATCTCCTCCGCCATCAGGTGGTTGTTGATGATGACGGCGGTCCAGGCGGCAGTTGCTGCGGACGCCAGGACCTGTGCTTTGAGGTCGGCCACATTGCCCGCTGCCCAGACGCCGGGGACGGACGTGGCGCCGTCCGCATCGGTGGCCAGGTACGTTCCCGCTCCCGACGGGTGCGCTGACGCCGCCAGGCCGAGGCCGGCGAGGCCCTCCAGCCGGGCATGTGCCGTTGGCCCCGCCACCACAGCTTCCACTGTAAACTCCGGACCGCCGGCCAGTGCGATGCCCCGCACGCGGTCATCTGCCACCCGCACGGATTCCACCTGCCCCGCAACCACCTTGATCCCGCGGGCCGCCAGTTGTTCAGCCTCCGCCTCCGATGGGACAACCAGATTGTTCAGGAACAGAGTGATGTGGCTGCTCCATTGCCGGAAGAGCAGGGCCTGGTGCACTGACCAGGGACCGTTACCCAGGATGGCGATCGCCTGGTCCTGGACTTCCCAGCCGTGGCAGAACGGGCAGTGCAGTATTTCCTTGCCCCAGCGCTCCCGGAGGCCAGGGATATCCGGGAGTTCGTCCCTCAGCCCGGTGGCAACAAGGACGCGGCGTCCGCGCAGTTGCGTGCCGTCGTCGAGCGTTACTTCGAAGCCCTCCGCCAGGCCGCCCCGGCTGGCTGCCACCGTGCCCGGGACCACCCGCGCTCCGTAGCGCTCGGCCTCCGACCGGCCGATGGCCAGAAGTTCGCTGGGTTTGATGCCGTCCCTGGACAGGAATCCGTGCACGCCTTCGGCAGGGGAATTGCGCGGGTCCCCGCTGTCTATCACGATGACTGACCGGCGGGACCGGCCAAGCATTTGTGCCGCGCTGAGGCCGGCTGCGCCGCCGCCGATGATCAGGACGTCGGCCATTGAGAAGTTGTGGTTTGTCATGGTTCCCATGGTGTCCGGCCTCTGTTCGTACTGGCAAAGTATTTTGCCGGAATGGCAAGATGGAGGGCATGGAGGAACCGATTGACGATGTGCTGGCAGCGGTGGGTCCGAGATTGCGGGTGCTTCGGCAGGCGGCCGGCATCACGCTCACCGCATTGTCCGAAACCACTGGCATATCCGTGAGCACGCTGTCCAGGCTGGAGTCCGGCCAGCGCCGGCCAAACCTCGAGCTGCTGCTGCCGCTGGCCAAGGCATACCAGGTTCCGCTGGATGAACTGGTGGGCGCTCCGGCCACGGGAGATCCCCGGGTGCACCTGCGGCCCCTGCAGGTGCGGGGAATGACCATCATTCCGCTGACCAAAAAACCGGGCGGCATCCAGGCCTACAAGCACATCCTGCCGGCCGGGCGGCTGGAGGAACCCAACCCCCAGGTGCACGAAGGATACGAGTGGCTGTATGTGCTTAACGGAAAGCTGCGGATGGTCCTTGGCGGCCAGGACCTGGTGCTTTCTGCGGGGGAAGCCGCGGAATTCGATACCAGGGTCCCGCATTGGTTTGGCCGCGCCGACGGCAACCCGGTGGAGTTCCTGAGCCTCTTTGGCACCCAGGGGGAGCGGATGCATGTCCGGGCCAAGCCTGCCTGATCTCAGAACCGGGCCCTTACCTGGACTGGGCCGGCAATGCGGTGTCCCGGCCGCCGTTCCGGGCCCAGCTTCTACACAGGTGCGTAAGGTAGACAGAACCGGGAAGACAGCATGGCGGCGGCGTGGACAGGGAGTTTTATGTGGGGGACGGCAGCGGACGCGGGCGGCTCGGCGGATAACCTGACCGGGTTGGTGGGCGTGGCCGCGCGCGGTATCGAGCAGCTTGGGGAATGGGGCGTGGGGCTGTTCACCCTGGCGGAAACAGTGGTGCCGCCCATCCCCAGTGAAGTGATCCTGCCGCTGGCCGGCTATCTTGCCAGGCAGGGCTCCCTGAACCTGGTTCTGGTTTTTGTGACCAGCACGCTGGGTTCCTACCTTGGTGCCCTGTTCCTGTACTGGCTCGGGGCCAAGCTTGGCCTGGAGCGGTCCATCCGCGGGTTGTCCAAGCTTCCGTTGGTGGACAGGGAGGACTTTGAACATGCGGCCGGCTGGTTCCGCCGCCATGGGCGATCGTCCATCTTTTTCGGGAGGCTGCTGCCCGGGGTGCGGAGCCTCATTTCTCTTCCGGCCGGCGCTGCAGCCATGCCGCTGGGCATGTTCACCATCTACACGCTTGCCGGCAGTGCGCTCTGGAACGGGTTGCTGCTGGGGCTCGGGTACCTGCTGGGCACGCAGTACCGGTTGATCGAGGAGTACTCCCGCTTCCTGAACTACGCCTTGTATGCCGCGGTGGGCGTCACCGTGATCCTGCTGGTTGCCCGGCGGATTAAACGCGCCAAAGCACCGCGCTGACCCTGCTCTCTCTGCCTGGCACTGTGCTCTGCCTGGCACTGTCTCCTGCCTGACCCGGCATCCGGCTGGCCTTCGCCTGCCTCGTGCCTGACGTTGCCTACTGCCGGCCCGTTCAGGGGTCGGTGAAATCGCCGGCATTCCGGCGGAAGTCTCCCAGTATCCGGATCAGCTGATCAACGTCCTCCGGCCCGAAGCCGGAGGCGCCGAAAACCTCGGCGTTGAGTGCAGCCGTCGAACGTTTGGCCATGGTGCGGCCGTCAGGAGTGAGCTCAACCAGCGTGGTGCGCCCATCGGTTGGATGGGGAGAGCGGCGCACCAGCCCGGCGTCCTGCAGCCGGTCAACCGCGTTGGTGATGGAGGTGGGGTGGACCTGGAGGAGCGTGCTCGCTTTCTTCATGGGAAGGGACCCGTTCCTGGCGAAGCTCAGCAGGGCGAGCAGTTCGTAGCGTGCGAAGGTCAACCCGAACGGCTTCAGCACCAGTTCGATCCGGGCGAGCAGAATCTGCTGGGTCCGCATAACGGCGGTGATGGCGGCCATGGGAGCGGCCACGTCCGCCCAGCCATGCTCCTCCCAGTTCCGGCGGGCGTCAGCAATGGGGTCACGGGGGAGTGGAGTGCCCAATAGCCAGCCTTTCGCCGTGTGATGCGCCTCACGTGTTGGGTGGGCCTGTGCAATATACTAGGACATCCAATGGTTTCGTAAAGCAGTCTGGCAGAGCGAGGGGACGAATGCCCGTGCAGCCCGCAGGACACCACGGAGCACCGCCTTTTCCTGATGCGGACCTGATGTACATCGTTGATCTCCTGGCGCCCGAGGAGCGGGACAGGTACTTCGAAATCCGCGCGTTCCTCCAGTCCTCGGTCCGGCAGGCTTCCATCGAGTATTGGAACCGCGAGGAGTTCCCTTTTGGGCTGCTGGCGGACCTGGGTAAGCGTGGCCTCGGCGCTCTTCAACTGGATGGCAGTTCCGCGCTGTTCAAAGGCCTGATGTACGTGGAACTTGCGCGGGCCGACGTGTCCCTGTCGGCGCTCGCAGGGATCCATAATGAGCTCATTCTTGGGATGGTCAGCGAGCTGGGTTCCGATGAGCAGAAGGCCCGGTGGCTGCCTGGACTGAAATCCTTCAAACACCTCGGGGCCTTTGCTCTGACGGAGCCGGACCATGGCTCGGACATCGCAGGCGGGCTGGAAACCTCGGCCAGGCTGGAGGGCGGCGACTGGGTCCTCAACGGCGCCAAACGCTGGATCGGTGCTGCCACCATCGCCGATTTCGCCTTGGTCTGGGCCCGGGACGAGGCGGACGGTGAGATCAAGGGCTTCATCGTGGAGACCGACAGGCCGGGCTATACGGCCACCAAGATCTCCAACAAGATCGGCCTGCGGATCATGCAGAACGCGGACATTGTCCTGGCGGACGTGCGGATCCCGGCGGATAACCTGCTGCCCGGCGCCACGAGCTTTTCCAGGACCAACGAGCTCCTGCGGGACTCCCGCGCGTGGGTTGGCTGGCAGGGCGCGGGAATCCAGCTGGCGGCCTTCGACGTTGCCCGCGCCTACGCCCTCAGCCGCCGGCAGTTCGGCAGGGAACTGGCCGGCTTCCAGCTGGTCCAGCAGCAGCTCGCCGACATGTTGGGCAACGCTTCGGCCTCGTTGGCGCTGATGGCGCAGCTGGCACGCGTCCAGCAGGAGGGAAAACTGGAGATGGTGCAGGCTGCCATGGCGAAGGCCACTGTCACCCGTCTGGCCAGGGCCACGGTGGCAATGGGCCGCTCGCTGTTGGGCGGCAACGGTATCAGCAGCGACTACGAAATGGGCAAGCTGTTCGGCGACGCCGAAATTCTCTACACCTACGAGGGCAGCTACGAGATCAACTCGCTCATTGTGGGCAGGGCCGTCACCGGCAAATCCGCCTTTCATTAGGAAGCCTGCCCGGCTGGGCGCGGCCGTTGTCGCGCCGCGTCGTGATCGGTAGCATCAAACACTAAGCCTGCTTAGTTTTATGCCAGGGCCGTCCGTGGACAGAAAGGGATGCCGAATGCGTGTCAAGAATCCGGTTGTGGTGATCACCGGCGCCTCCAGCGGGATCGGGCGGGCCACGGCCCTTCGTTTCGCTGCGAAAGGGGCCCGGCTGGTCCTGGCCGCCCGTGGAGCGGAATCCCTGGAAGACGTTGCCGGGGCCTGCAGGAAACGCGGCGCGAAAGCCATCGCCGTTCCCACGGATGTGACCGACGTGGGCGGCATGGAGGAACTGGCAGCCCGGGCGGTACAGGAGTTCGGGCGCCTGGATGTGTGGGTCAACAACGCCGCAGTGGGTGCCTTCGGCCTGCTGACCGAGATTCCGCCCAGGGATTTCCAGCGGGTCCTCGACATCAACATCCTGGGGTACGTGAACGGTGCACGGGCCGCACTGCCCCGTCTTCGCGCGCAGGGAACCGGTGTCCTGATCAACGTGGCATCCATCGTGGCGGAAATCCCGTTGCCGTACTCCGCCGCCTATTCCATATCCAAAGCCGCCGTGCGTTCCCTGAGCATCAGCCTGCGCTCCGAATTGGCCCGCGAACGCGTTGACGGGGTGAAGGTCTGCACCGTTCTGCCTGCCACCATTGACACGCCTTTCTACGAAAACGCGGCCAACTACACCGGCCGGCGGCCCAAGGCGATGCCTCCCGTCTACACCGCTGAGCGGGTCGCGAAAGCCATCGTGGGGCTCGTGGACCACCCTCGACGGGAAACCGTCGCAGGTGGACTGGCCGGGCGCCTCCTGGTGCTGCAGCACAAGTTGGCCCCTGGCGCCGTCGAAGCTGCTACCGCGCGCCAAGTGGACACGAGCCAGCTGTCCCGGCGGCAGTCCGCCCCCGTCACCTCGGGAAACCTGCACCAGGCCTCGCAGGGCATCCGGAAGACTTCCACCGGGGGCGGATGGCACGGCCGGCGGCGGACGGCGCAGCGGCGGATCGGCACCGCCGCGTTGCTCGCCGTGCGGAAGCGGCTGGGCTGACTGCTGCCGGGCGTACTGCCTCGCAAGCCAGCCTCCGTCGTCGTGCTTTAGGCCTTACTAGAGGTTCCTGTCGGCGTAGGCACGCAAGGCGTCCCTTACAAAGCCGGCGCCCTTCCCGCCACCGTAGTTGGCGGCGAAACGTGGATCGGCAACATACATCTCGCCCAGGCCCACCACGTAGCCTTTGACGTCTCCGCCGGGCTCCGAGGCCGGAGTGCCGGGGATGGCGGTCAGCCACTCAACGTGCCGCCGTGCCAGGTCCTGCGCCTCGGGGCTATCCGCGCCCAGTCCCGATTCCGCGGCGGCCATCCAATCCCTGCCCAGCTTTTCGGCCCGGGACTTCCACTCCTGCTTTTCAGGGGTTCCCATGCCACGCCACCAGGCGTCCCCCTTCGCGTAGGCGTCCTTGCCCCAGCGCTCCTCCACCTCGTCCTTGTACTGGGTGTGGTCGAAGCCGTCAAACATTTTCTCGGCCATGAGTTCGCCTCCTCCTTTCACTGTTTCAATTGTTTGCTGTACAGACAGGACCTGCCGCGCCAGCCGCTCCTGCTCCTGCCGGAGCCAGTCCAGGTGGCGGCCTAGCGCATTGACGGTGTCTGTCTCGTGCTGGAACACCTCGGCAATGGCCGGCAGGCCCAGGCCAAGTTCCCGGAGCAGGAGGATCCGCTGCAGCCGCAGGAGCGCTGCGCCGTTGTAGTAGCGGTATCCATTGCTGCCAACGCGGCTGGGCTTCAGCAGCCCGATGTCGTCGTAGTGGCGCAGCGTCCGGCTGGTGGTGCCGGCCATCCTGGCGACATCCTGGATGGACCAGTCAATGCCTGCGGTAGTTCCGGTTGCTTCCATGCTCCGAGCGTAGGCGTTGACGCAGCGTCAAGGTCAAGCGGGTTCTTCCGGGAACGGGCGGCGAGGGGAACCGGGCCGCGGACGGTTGCGTGGAAAACGCCGGCGGGCCTGCGCAACGAGTCGGGTGAACGCATAAACAAAGACCGCTTCGATGAGGAGCATCAGGGCCACGAGCAGCCATTGTTCCTCGGCGATAAACACAATGCATCCTGCCAGCGCGAGGATGGTTCCGAGGACAAGGGTGTAGACGGCAAATCCGACGGCGACGCGGGCGCTGCGGACTCCGGTGCGGAAACCGAAGCCCATCGGTTCCCCGCCGGGATGCCCCGGGACACGGTCCGGCGCGGCGGGCGGGAGCTGGTCAAACTCCTCCCATGGGTCCTTGCCTGCGTTGTTGCCGGGAACGTTGTCCGGGTGCTGTCCGGTCATAACCCAATTATCCCAAACCTGGCACGGCGGCAGTCCCCCGCAAACCCTCTCTCACTTAACGCGGTGTTTTGGGGAACCCTCTCTCACTTAACGTCGGTTTTTGGGGAACGCTCTATCACTCCCCGGGTCCCGGAGGAGACCTCCGGCGCCGTGACTGCGGCAGCACCGCCGTCGCCCGCCCAAAGTGAGAGAGCGTCGGGAGGAAAGGCGCGTTAAGTGAGAGAGCGTCGGGAGGAAAGGCGCGTTAAGTGAGAGAGCGTCGGGAGGAAGGGCGCGTTAAGTGAGAGAGCGTCGGGAGGAAGGGCGCGTTAAGTGAGAGAGCGTCGGACGGGGGGAGACGCGAACAAAAACAGCGGCCTCCCCAACATGTGTTGGGGAGGCCGCTGCCTGGCGGGTTCCTCCTGCTGGTGCAGGAGCAAAGCCGAAGCCTTAGAGCGGGCGGATGTTCTCTGCCTGCGGGCCCTTGGGACCCTGGGTCACATCGAATTCAACCTTCTGGTTCTCATCGAGTGAGCGGTATCCGCTGCTGGCGATTGCTGAGTAGTGGGCGAAAACGTCAGCGGACCCGTCATCGGGGGCAATGAAGCCAAAACCCTTTTCGGCGTTGAACCATTTAACTGTGCCTGTTGCCATGGCTGCATTCCTTCGTGTGACTCTGATTCTCCCCCGGGCCACCGGCCCGAAGTGCGCGGAGAACGTCCCCCGCAGTCCCCAACGTACGGGGCTGGCGCCAACCTTGCAAGGGTAACGGGATTTTAAGTGTCGTCAGCGCATGCCCTCACGGCGGATCGCGGTGGCAATGGCAGCGGCCCTGGTGTCTACCCCGAGCTTGGCATAAATGTGCGCAAGGTGGGTCTTTACCGTCGCCTCGGAGATGAAGAGGCGTTGCCCCAGTTCGCGGTTGCTGAGGCCCTCGGTCAGGAGGCTGAGGAGTTCGGCCTCGCGCGGCGTCAGGATCTCGTCCGGGTTGCGCAGCTGCTGGAAAAGCCGGGACGCCACGGGCGCACTCATCACGCTTTTGCCCTGCACGGCGCCGCGGATGGCCGCGAAAATTTCGTCAGGTGCGGCGTCCTTCAGCAGGTATCCCATGGCGCCGGCATCCACTGCCCGGACAATATCGGCGTCGGAGTCGTAAGTGGTGAACACGAGGATGGCCTGCCTTTTGTTGCGCTCCCGAACCGTTCGGATGGCTTCGATTCCGTCCATCCCGGGACCCATGGCGAGGTCCATCACCACTACGGACACCGGGTGCTTCGCCAGCAGCTCCAGCGCTTCTTCGCCGGACGCCGCCTCGGCCACCACTTCGATATCCGCCTGGGTGCCGAGCAGGGCCCGCAGCCCGCTTCGCACCACGAGGTGGTCGTCCACCAATAACACAGTGATGGCACTCATAGGGCCCCTCCCGGGCTCTTCGGCTCTGCCGCAGCGGGCAGCTGGGCCGCGACGACGGTTCCTTCGCCGGGTGCGCTTTCCACGGAGAAGACGCCGCCCAGCTGTTCCACGCGTTGCCGCATGGCGCGCAGGCCGTACCCTCCGGCGTCCGACGGCGGTGCTGCGGCCGCCGGATCAAAGCCGGCGCCGTCGTCGTATACATCCAACGTGACAGCGTCCGGCAGGAAGCCGAGCGTCACAGTGGCCGTGGATGCGGCAGCGTGCAGCTTGATGTTCGAGGCCGCACTCTGGACCACCCGCAGGAGTGCGTGCCGGACGTCAGCCGGCACGGGCCGTGGTTCGCCGGTGACCAGGAGCCGGGCCGCCGGGACGTATTGCCTGGCTGCGACCAGGAGGGCGTCTGGCAATGGGGAAGCGTCCAGCCCGGGGGAGGCGAGCTCATGGACCAGGTTCCGGGTCTCGGACAGGTTGCCCCTCAGCAGCGCGGTGGCCTGGGCAAGGTCCGCCCTCGCTGCATCGCGCGGCCACGCCCTGCCGGCCGCTTCCAGCAGGAGGAGGCTGCTGGCCAGCCCCTGGGTGACGGTGTCGTGGATTTCCCGGGATACGCGTTCACGTTCGGCGATGGTTCCGGCCCGGCGCTCGCTGGCCGCGAGCTGTCCCTGTGCGAGCGAAACTTCCGCGTGCAGGCGGCGCTGCTCCTCGGCGTCGTGCTGGATCCGGTCATAAACCAAGGTCAGCATCACACCCACGGCGACCGGCCCCAGGAGCATGGCGAGGTCGGTGCCCTCACTCAGCTTGAACAGGCCGGCGGCGGTAGCCCCTGCTGTTACACCTGCCGCCACGTAAGCTGCAGCTCCAGTGAAGACGCTGCGGCACAGGAAGAAGAGCGCGAACGAGCACCAGGCAAAGCTGGGAGCAGCGATGACCAGGACGGCCCATACGCCTACCAGGGCGGCCATCCAAGGAGCACCCGGACTGCCGCGCCCCGCCTGGACGGCGACGGCGACATACAGCAGGCAGGCGCCGGCGGCCAGGCACAAAACCAGGATGTTGTCTGCGGGGCTGTGGCGCATCACGTAGCGGACCAGCGATGCCACCAGGAGGACGCCGAAGCCAAGGTGTACCGCGGTGTCGATCCTGCCGAGGCGGGGGTGGCGCGGGAAGGTGTTGTTTGAGGAGCCAGTCCCGGCAGGCCCGGCACCACGCTGGTCCGGGGCTGGGGCGGCGTGGCTGGTGGTGGCTCGGGGAGGCATGGAAAGTCCGGTTCGGGAGGAGGGTTGCTAGCCACCATGCTATGGCCCGCGGCCCTGCTCCGTCTCTCAGCCTTTTGGCTGATACGGCTGGCCTTTCGGAGCAGGAGGCGCCCGCCAAAGGCCCGATGGCAGGCGCCCGGACGTTGGACAGGATGGGAAGGTACCCGGCCCGGAACCGCCGCTGGGGCTTAGAACCAAAGGAATCAGCATGAAGAAGTCCTCGAAAGTATTCGCCGTGGCCGCTGCCGGCGCCCTTGCCCTGACCGCCGCCGCGACTGTCACCGCCAATGCCGGCACCAGTTCCACCCCGAGCGCCGTCCCTGCCGCAGACATCCAGCCCGTGCCGGAGAACGTGGTCCAGCAGAACCGCATCTCCGTGGGCGCCTCGGCACAGGCAGTCTCCGCCGCACTGGCCAGGTGCCAGGCGGACAAGCTGCCCTTTGTCACTGTGGCACTGGTGGACCGTTTCGGCACCATGCAGGCGCTCCTGCGGGGCGACAACGCCGCCGAGCACACCATCGAGGCCGCAAAGCAGAAGGCCTACACTGCCGCTGCCTTTGGAGCCCCCACCAGCGAACTGGCCAAACGGATCAACGGAAACGGCCCCAGCATCGCCGACCTCCCCGGCACCCTCTTCCTGGCAGGCGGCGTCCCGCTGAAGGTGAACGGTGTGTCCGTGGCGGGGATCGGCGTCGGCGGCGCTCCTGACGGGGCCCTGGATGAAGCCTGCGCCACCGCCGGTGCTGACGCCATCGCTGCTGCCGGGACTGCAAAGTAGGCTGCACGTATGACGTGGAGCCGCAGCGGGGCAGCACTTCTTGCCGCAGGGGGCATGGCGGTCTTCCTGGCCGCGTGCCAGCTGGCACCTGGGGAAACGCAGCCGCCGCAGTCAGCTCCGCCGTCGGCCGTCAGCACGGAAGCGGAGCCAACCCCGGCAACCGCACCGCCGCCTGACCCGTCAACCGCCCCTCCAGTCCTCTCCGCGGAAGAACAGGCGCAGCTCGACCAGGAACTGATTACCGCCGCCAAGGCCAACAACGTGCCGCTCGTCGCTGAGCTGGTCGGGCGCGGCGGGAACGTCAACACCAAGGACGCGATCCAGGATTCGGCGTTCCTTTATGCGGGCGCCGAAGGGTTCAACGAGGTGCTTCGGTTGACGCTGGCCGCGGGGGCAGACGTCAGAAGCACCAACCGCTACGGCGGCACAGCCCTGATCCCGGCCAGCGAACACGGCCACGTGGAAACGGTGCAGATCCTGATCGCTGCCGGGGTCCCGGTGAACCATGTCAACAACCTGGGCTGGACCGCCATGCAGGAAGCCATCCTGCTGAACAACGGCGGGCCCAGGCAGCAGGAGGTGGTCCGGCTGCTCCTCGACGCCGGCGCCGACCCCAACATCCGGGACCCCGAGGGACGGACGGCCCTGCAGAACGCCGAACGGCTGGGGTTCGCGGAGATTGCCGCCCTGATCCGAGCCACGGCTGGCCTCCAGCTGCCGCCCCGCTGAGATTCCCCACCTTTTGCCGGAAATGACGACGGCGCGCCGCACTTTTGGTGCGACGCGCCGTCGTCGTGCCCGAAAGGTGGGGAAACCCGGCGGCCCTACAGGGCCTCGAGGACGCTGACGTAGTTGGCGATGCCCACGCCGCCCATGTTCTGGACGGCGGCCCGGCGCGGGCCGGCCAGCTGCATGTCCCCGGCGGTGCCGGTGAGCTGCATGGCGGCGATGACGTGCTGGGAGACGCCGGTGGCGCCCACCGGGTGGCCCTTGGCCTTGAGCCCGCCCGAGACGTTGATCGGCAGCTTGCCGTCCTTGTGCACCCAGCCTTCCTCGATGGCGCGGGCGCCCTGGCCCGGCTCCGTCAGGCCCATGGCCTCGTACATGAGCAGCTCGGCGATGGTGAAACAGTCGTGCACTTCGGCGAAGTCCAGCTCGTCGAGTCCGACGCCTGCCATGGCCAGCGCCCGCTGCCAGGACACCCGGGTGGCGTTGAAGGCCACCGGATCCCGCCGCGCGGCCGGGAAGAAGTCGTTGGCATGGCCAAAGCCGGCGAGCCTGACCGGGGCAGTCGCGCCGCCGGTCGCGGACGTGGACAGCACGACGGCGGCCGCGCCGTCGGACACAGGAGAGCAGTCCGTGCGGCGCAGGGGGTCGGCGACCATGGGGTTCTTGTCCGAGACCGTGCGGCAGAACTCCTCGCCGAGGTCCTTGCGGAGCTGCGCGTAGGGGTTGTCCACGCCGTTGCGGTGGTTTTTGGCGGCGATGGAGCCCAGGACGTCGGAAACGCTGCCGTACCGCTTCTCGTAGTGCTTGGCCACCTCGGCGAACAGCCCGGTGAAGCCGGTGGTGGATGCTTTGCCGGCCATGTCGTAGTCGGCGCCCAGCAGGCCGGCGCCTACAACATCGGCTCCTGCATGGGTCATCTTTTCCGCGCCGATCACCAGCACCGTTTTCGCAGTTCCGGCCAGCAGGGACTTGGTGCCCTGCTGGAAGGCGGCGGATCCCGAAGCACAGGCGTTCTCCACCCGGGTGGCCGGAACATTGGCCAGATCGGGGGAAACCTGCAGCGCCAGCGATGACGGGAACGCCAGCGGCATCATGCCGGAGTTGAACTGGCCCAGGAAAATCTCGTCGATCTGGCCGGGCTCGATGCCGGCGTTGCTGATGGCTTCGGTGGCAACCTGGACTATCAGCGACTCCAAGGTCTCGTCCGTCAGCTTCCCGAACCGGCTGTGTCCCCAGCCGGTGAGCAGGACATCCTTGCCGAACTGTTCCTGCAGGCTCATGCCGTAGCTCCTTCCAGGGCGGATTCCCCGACGCCGGATTCCCCGACGGCGGATCCGTCCAGGGCAACAGTGAACTCCGCCTCCGTCTTCTCCCGGATTTCCTCAACGGTGACCCCGGGCGCCAGCCGGGTCAGGGTGAGCTGCCGCTCCCCGCCGTCGCGCTTTATGAGGTCAAAGACCGCAAGGTCGCTGATGATCCGGTCCACCACTCCGAGGCCAGTCAAAGGCAAGGTGCAGTCGCGGACAATTTTGGCGCTGCCGTCCTTGGCGTTGTGTTCGGTCAGGACCACCACGCGGGGTGTTCCGGCCACGAGGTCCATGGCGCCGCCCATGCCTTTGACCATCTTGCCGGGGATGGTCCAGTTGGCGAGGTCGCCGCTGCCGGAAACCTGCATGGCTCCCAGGATGGCCACTTTGACGTGGCCGCCGCGGATCATTCCGAAAGAGGTGGCGGAATCGAAGATGCTGCCGCCCTGCAGCACCGTGACGGTCTGCTTGCCGGCGTTGATGAGGTCGGCGTCCTCCTCGCCCTCGTACGGGAACGGCCCCATGCCCAGCAGCCCGTTTTCGCTCTGCAGGACAACGCGGACGCCGTCGGGGAGGTTGTTGGCCACCAGCGTTGGAATGCCGATGCCCAGGTTGACGTAGTCGCCGTCGTTCAGTTCCTCGGCCGCGATGGCGGCCATTTCATCCCTGGTCCAGGCCATGGGGTACTCCTTTTCGCTGGGTATTCGGTGGTCAGACGGCCAGGGCTTCTGCTTCTGCGGAAACAGGGCGCTGCCGCACGGTCCGCTGCTCGATGTCCTTGACCCGGTCCGTGGCCTGGACCAGGCGCTGGACGAAGACGCCAGGAGTGACGATGTGGTTGGGATCCAGTTCTCCCGGTGCCACAATCACCTCAGCCTCGGCGATGGTCAGGAGCCCTGCCGTGGCCACCACCGGGTTGAAGTTCCGGGCGGTGTAGCGGTAGATGAGGTTTCCGTCCGTGTCCGCGGTGTGGGCATGGACCAGCGCGACGTCGGCAAGGATGGCGCGCTCCTGGACGTACGTTTCGCCGTCGAACACCTCGTGCGGCTTGCCTTCGGCAACCAGGGTGCCCACACCGGTTTTGGTGTAAAACGCGGGAATACCGGCACCGCCGGCCCGCAGGCGCTCGGCGAGCGTACCCTGCGGGGTGAATTCGACTTCCAGCTTTCCTGCGAGGTACTGCTCCGCGAACAGCTTGTTCTCACCGACGTAGCTGGCAATGACTTTCCGGACCTGGCCCGCCTCGATCAGGATGCCGAGGCCCTTGCCGTCCACCCCCATATTGTTCGAGACCACCGTCAGGTCCTTCACACCCGAGTCCCGGACAGCTTCAATGAGGTCCGCCGGGATGCCGCTCAGGCCGAACCCGCCCACGGCAAGGGTCATTCCATCCCGCAACGCCCCTTCAAGGGCGACGGCGGCAGCTGGCTGGAGTTTGGACATGGCGCCTCCTCGTTGAGTTCCCGCAGATATTGTCCACTTTGTGGACGATGGGTCTGGTTATGGACCCTACGGCCGGGTTGTGAGGGCTGTCAAGACACGCAGCGGCACCGGAAAGAGCCGTTCTTACAGTGTGGACGGTAGAGTAATAGGTGTCCATATTGTGGATAAACGAGGAGGAAAGTGAATAATTCCCCAATACCGGGCGCCCAGGTGGTCAGCCGCATCGCAGGGCTGCTCCGGCTCGTCGGGCGCAGCGCGGACGGCATGCCCCTGTCCGCCCTGGTGAACGAATCCGGCCTCACCCGGCCCACCGTCCACCGGCTGTTGTCCTCACTGGCCTCCGAAGGCCTGCTGGACCACGATCCCGGCAGCGGTAACTGGGTGCTGGGCCCGGAGATTTTCCTGATGGGGTCGGTGGCGTCGGCCCGCTTCCCCCTGGCGGACATTGCGCGGCCCAGCCTCCGCCGGCTTGCCGAGGCAACCGGCGAGAGCGCCTTCTTCTCCATCCGCCGTGGTTCGGAAACGGTGTGCCTGCGGCGGGAGGAGGGGAGCTTCCCGGTGCGGTCTTTTGTGCTGCACGAGGGCGTCCGGTTCCCTTTGGGGGTCGCCTCGGCGGGCACCGCGATCCTGGCTTTCCTGCCCGAGGCCGAACAGGAGGAGTTGCTGCGTGACTGGGCCGGGCACGCCGGGGCGTTCGCGGCAGGGCATCCGGAGGATCTTGTCCGGGCCAACCTCGCGCAGACCAGGCTGAAGGGTTATTCGGTGAACCCCGGGCTGGTGCTCGAGGGCAGCTGGGGGATGGGCGCCGCCGTGTTCGATCAGTCCGGCAGGCCGGCGTGGGCGCTGTCACTGACCGGCATCGAGCCGCGTTTCCGGGCGGAACGGCAGGAAGAGCTGGGCAATCTGCTGATGGCTGAGGCGCACCGCCTCACCCAGCAGCTGGGGGCGGAGGCGGCAGGCGGCCGGGCCCGCTGAGTCTCCCCGGCTGTGTCCGGGGACGACGACGGCGGGCCGCCTTTTTGGGACGGCCCGCCGTCGTGATTCCGCTGGTCTACAGCCCGGCGCGGGGCTCCTCCGGGCCCTCACCCTTCCACCAGGTGTCAAAAATGGTGACGGGAACGGTGCGCTTGTGCCGCGTGCGCAGGTACTTCGTTTCGATCGATTCGGCCACCGATTCGGGAACGTCCCGGCCTTCCAGGTAGTCGTCGATCTGGTCGTAGCTGAGGCCCAGCTCATCCTCGTCGGTGCGGCCGGGCCTGTCATCCAGCAGGTCAGCGGTGGGCACCTTTTCCCACACTCGGGCAGGGGCGCCAAGCTCGGCCAGCAAGGCACGGTTCTGCCGCTTGTTCAGGCCGAACAGCGGCAGGATGTCTGCGCCGCCGTCGCCATATTTGGTGAAGAAGCCGGTGACAGACTCCGCGCCGTGGTCTGTGCCGATCACCAGGTAGTTGTGTTCTCCGGCCAGCGCATACTGGGCAATCATGCGGGTGCGGGCCTTTGTGTTCCCCTTGTGGAAGTCGGAGATCTCAGAGCCCACGGTCTTTTCGAACTCGTCCTCGAAGCCGTCCACGGCAGCTGAGATGTTGAACGTCCACTCCGTCTTGGGCTGGATGAAGTCAAGTGCAGCCTGGGCGTCTTCCTCGTCATGCTGGACGCCGTACGGCAGGCGCACGGCCACGAAGTTCGCGTCCACGCCCTCTGCCTCGAGTTCTTCGACGGCGAGCTGGGCCAGTTTTCCGGCCAGCGAGGAGTCCAGGCCGCCCGAAATGCCCAGGACGAAACCCTTGGTATGGGTGGCTTTGAGGTAATCCTTCAGGAAAGTGACGCGTTTGCGCACCTCCCCGGCGGGGTCGATCCGGGGCTGTACGCCCATTTCTTCAATGATCCTGGCCTGGAGTTCGCGCATGTGGTCAAGCCTAGCCAGCAGTGTCAACGGCGCTCAAGCATCCACACCGGCAGGCCACACTAAACTGGAGACCATGACTTCCCCCAGTGACACTGCAGTAGACGCTGCAGCCGCCCGTGCCCGCCTGCTGGAACTGATCAAGGAACTTGCCGTGGTCCGCGGCAAGGTGATCCTCTCCAGCGGAGCGGAAGCCGATTACTACATCGACCTGCGCCGCATCACCCTGCACCACGAGGCCTCGAAGCTGGTGGGCCAGGTCATGCTGGCCCTGGCGGACGACGCCGGCATCGACTTTGAGTGCGCCGGCGGGCTCACCATGGGAGCCGACCCCGTGGGTACGGCAGTGATGCATGCCGCCCGCGACGCCGGCCGTACCGTCGACGCCTTTGTGGTCCGCAAAGCCCAGAAGTCCTACGGCATGGGCCGACAGGTGGAGGGCCCCTCGGTGGAGGGCCGCAAGGTGCTGGTTCTGGAGGACACCTCTACCACCGGCGGGTCAGCACTGACTGCAGTGGAGGGCGTCCGGAAGGCCGGGGGCAATGTGGTGGCGGTTGCCGTCATCGTGGACCGGGACACCGGCGCCAAGGAAAAGATCGAGGCCGAGACGGGCGTGCCCTACCTGTTTGCGTTCGGCAAGGACGAGCTGGGCCTTTCGTAGCGCTACCACAATGCTGTCCGGCACCCCTACTGCCCGGGCAGCATTGTTGGATCTAGGCTGGGTGTCCTCTATCATTTGCGTTATCCCCTCATTCCCGTACGGAGAACGTGCATAATGCTCCCCCTTGAACAGCCCCTGAGCGCCACCGAGCAGGTCCAGAACCTTATCCTCGAGAGCGCCGACTTCGAGGCCTTCCTGAACGAACTCGCCCGGTTCTCGGCACACCAGGTGGCCGGCGGCGGTGACGATGCCCTCTGTGGCATCACCCTGCTGCGCGACCGGAAGGCTGCCACCATCGGCTGGAGCAGTGATTCTGCCCGGGAAGTGGACGAAATCCAGTACTCGCTGTCGCAGGGACCCTGCCTTACTGCCGCAAAAGAGGAACGCGAAGTCCATGTTCCTGACCTGTTCGAAGAGAACCGGTGGGGACCGGGCTATGCGTCCGCAGTAGCCTCGCACGGGCTGCGGTCAGTGCTCTCCCTGCCGTTCCACCTCCAGGGCGAGGCCAAGGCGGCTTTGAACCTTTATTCCGACGTCCCGCGCAAGTTCGATGACCAGGCCACCGCCAAGGCGCGGGGCTTCACCCGGGAGATTTCCCAGGCGCTCCGGCTGGCCGTACGGTTCTCGCTTCACTCCGACAGCGCGGCCAATCTCCGGGCCACCCTGCAATCCCGGACCATCATCGACATTGCCATCGGCATCGTCATGGCCCAGAACCGGTGCAGCCAGGAGGCTGCGGTCAGTATCCTTACTGAGGCTGCCAGCAACAGCAACACCAAGCTGCGGGAGATCGCCAAGTCCCTCGTGGATTCCGTCGGCGGAACTGGAACCCGCACCCATTTCCAGGAGCCCGGGCAGCTGCAGGCGGACCAGACAGCGTAGGGCACCGCTTGTGCGGGACTCTGCGGGAGGTTAGGCTTGCGGAGGTTGAGCCGTCGGCCATAGACACCCTTTTTTGGAGTACCTATGGACCGCGCACTGAACGCCCTCGTTAACCTTGATGTCCCTGCCGACGTTGTCCGCATCGACGTCCAGGGAATTCTCAACCAGGATTCCCGCCCCGGTCTCGTCCAGATCGTCCGGCGTATCCGGAGCATGGGCATCCGTTCCCACATCCGCGTTGAGCTGTCACGGGCTGTGCTCGTAGAGTCCTCCGCCCTGGCAGGCCTTCGCCAGGACCTCAACGCCATCGATGCCAGCACCCTGATGGGAATCCACGGCGCCGGCGTATCGCTGGACCTTTCGCCTTCCGACGACGGGTCCCCGGATGAAGAACTGCTGACGGTTACGGACGCCCTTTCGGTTCTCTCCTTTGCAGAAGCTAATTCCTTTGTTGAACTTGATGCCATCGAATCGGCGGCAGCCATGCCGGGCCTCGATGAGGGGCAGTCCCTGGAACTCGCAGGCCTCGGGGCGTGGGGCGGCCGGGCGCTGCAGGAGTATTCGGATGAGGAACTGTTGCTGGCCAGCGACACACTCTTCACCCTGTTGGACAACCCGGGGGCGTTCGCCGGCTCGGACCTGCTGGGCCGGTACGAGGACATCGGCCGGGAGATCACCCGGCGCCAGCAGGACACCTTCAGCCCTTTTCCCGCAACGGAAGGCCAGGCCGCCAGCTGAACACCCCTACTGACTGACCAGGCGTCACTGAATGGTTACCGCCGCCTGCTTGCGGCGGCGTCTTCCCTTGTGCCTACGGTAGGGGTGTGCCGTATGAGGGGGACACGAGTCCGCAGGACAGGCGGGGGGCTTCCGGAGCCCGGCTGCTGGCGGAAGCCGCTGCCCTCAAACAGTTTTCGCGGCGGGCTTTCCTAACCGGCGCCGGAGCCTCCGGCGTGCTCGCCGCAGACATGCTGCTCACCCGCGAGGTGCAGTCGCAGCGCCGGTCCAACAGGATCCTCACTATGCCGGACGATTTCGCCGACGCCTACTACCCGGACGCCAGCTGGTTCCTTTTCCCCGGGTACAAAACCAGCTGGGAGGAGGCACAGTGGATCCTGAACTCCCTCCGCGGCGCGCTGAACAAGTGTGCCCGGCTTGCCGCCGTCGGCTATTCAAACCAGGGGCTGGACGTCGATGGGCTGGTCATCTCCATCATCGAATACGTCCGAGCGCAAAAGCTCACCAAACTGTTCTTCTACGGCCACAGCTTCGGCGGGATGGTGGCGACGCAGGTGGCCGCCCGGCTGCTTGAAATCCACGGGGTGCAGGTGGAGTTCATCGTGCTGGATTCCAGCCCCTACAGCAAGCATGACGTGCTGGACCAAAGCTGGTTCGACGGCGTGGTGTTCCTTTACGAGCGCGGCATCCGGTTCCCGTCCACCCTGCGCGGCGGATACGAACTGGGGGAGCGGGTCATCCACAAGGACGAAAGGACCTGGCGCCAGATTCTTGACCAGACGCTCGAACAGCTGTCCCCGATCGCCCCGTCCAACCTGCTCATCCAGTCCGAGTCCGCGTACATCTACCACTTCGAGGGCACGCGGTTCGTGGACAGGTTGGGCAGCGCCAAAATGGCCTACATCGGCAATCCCCGGGACCGCACCGTCCGTTACCAGACGGCGGCTGAGGCCTGGGCGGTAGCGTTCAAGGCGAACATGGTCTCCAGCGATCTGCAGACCGAGGGTGCTCTTCCGGCGCACGCCAGCCCGGGCTGGAACCCGACTGTCTACCGGCCCATCCTGCAACAGCTCCTGGACGAGAACTTCCCGTTGCCCCGCGGCGGATCCCGGGTGACGGTCTTCTAGCTAGATCTGGTTCTTCAGGTCCGCCACGGAGTTCAGCACCTGGTTGGGCCGGAACGGGTACGAACCGATCTCTTCGCGCTGGGTGATGCCGCTCAGGACCAGGACAGTGTGCAGCCCCGCTTCCATGCCGGCGATGATGTCCGTGTCCATCCGGTCACCGATCATGGCGGTGGTCTCCGAGTGTGCATCGATCTGGTTCATTGCCGAGCGGAACATCATCGGGTTGGGCTTACCCACGATGTAGGGTTCCCGGTCGGTGGCCTTGGTGATGAGTGCTGCTATCGCTCCGGTGGCCGGCATGGGCCCATCCTTGGAGGGGCCGGTGGCATCCGGGTTCGTGGCGATAAACCGTGCCCCGGCCAGGATCAGGCGGATGGCCGTGGTGATGGCCTCGAAGGAATATGTGCGCGTCTCGCCGAGAACCACAAAGTCGGGATCCTGGTCGGTGAGGATGAAACCAGCCTCGTGCAGCGCCGTCGTCAGCCCTGCCTCGCCGATGGTGTAAGCGCGGTTGCCCGATCCGGACCCCTGCACCTGGTCCTTCAGGAACTGGGCGGTGGCCAAGGCGGAGGTCCAGATGTTCTCTTCCGGAACCTCGAGCCCGGAAGCCTTCAGCCTCGCCGCCAGGTCGCGCGGCGTGAAAATGGAGTTGTTGGTGAGCACCAGGAAGCGCTTGGACGTGTCCACCCACCGCTGGATGAGTTCAGCGGCGCCCGGCACTGCCTGGTTCTCGTGGACCAGGACCCCGTCCATGTCCGTCAGCCAGCACTCGATCTCCTGGCCGCTGCGGTACACCGCCTGATTGCCTGCAACCTTGTCCGCTTCTGCCATGCCTACCTCTTCGCCCGTGATGAAAGCCCGAAAGGTCCAGTCTAGTGTTGAGGGGTGAACCAAACGCCCGGTATGACGTCCGAACCCCACCCCGAGCCGGACGAAACCGCGCCCGAAAAGGCGGAGGTCGGCGTCGGGCCCTGGGAAGGCGAACTGCCCGAAGGCGACCACTGGGACCCTGACCTCCTCGCTGACGGCGACCGGCGGAACGTGCTGGACAAGTACCGGTACTGGAAGCACGACGCGATCGTCGCTGAGCTGGACTCGCGGCGCCACAACTTCCACGTGGCTATTGAAAACTGGCAGCACGACCTCAACATCGGCACGGTGGTGCGCACGGCCAACGCCTTCCTCGCGAAGGAAGTGCACATCATCGGCCGACGGCGGTGGAACCGGCGCGGTGCCATGGTCACCGACCGCTACCAGCACGTCCGCCACCATCCCACTGTTGAAGATTTCGTCGCCTGGGCGCAGGGGGAGGGGCTGGCGATCATCGGAATCGACATCTTCCCCGACTCCGTGCCGCTGGAAACCTACGAACTGCCCAAGGACTGCGTGCTGGTCTTCGGGCAGGAGGGCCCGGGCCTGACCCCCGAGGTGCATGAGGCCGCCGTCGCCACCCTGTCCATCGAGCAGTTCGGCTCCACCCGGTCCATCAATGCAGCCTCCGCCGCCGCGATCGCCATGCACGCCTGGGTGCGCCGCCACGTCTTCAACCAGCACGTGTAGCTTCGCCGGCGCGTGCGGGTGCGGGTGGTGGGCCCACGCCCGCAGGGTTCCCTGGCCGAGCGTGCGAGGCGAGGGTGCGGGTGGTGGGCCCACGCCCGCAGGGTTCCCTGGCCGAGCGTGCGAGGCGAGGGTGCGGGTGGGGCGTAACCCGGAGCACTCTCCGCGCGGAACTGACTAGGATGGTGCTAGCCGTAAGCGGTACTCCAGGGTTACCAGCCCACAGACGAACCTCAGCATAGGAGTCAGCATGCCCATTGCAACCCCAGAGATCTACTCCGAGATGATCGACCGCGCAAAGGCGGGCGGCTTCGCATTCCCGGCCGTGAACGTGACGTCCTCGCAGACGCTGAACGCAGCCCTGCGCGGCTTCGCCGAAGCTGAGTCCGACGGCATCGTCCAGGTCTCCACCGGCGGTGCGGCGTACTGGTCCGGCGCCTCCACCAAGGACATGGTGGCTGGTTCCCTGGGCTTCGCCGCGTTCGCCCGCGAAGTGGCCAAGAACTACAACGTGAACATCGCCCTGCACACGGACCACTGCCCCAAGGACAAGCTGGACAGCTTCGTCCTGCCGCTGCTGGCAGCCTCCGAGGCTGAGGTCAAGGCCGGGCGCAACCCGCTGTTCAACTCCCACATGTGGGACGGCTCCGCAGAAACCCTGCAGGAGAACCTCCGCATCGCCCGCGAGCTGCTGGAGCGCACCGCTGCCGCCAAGATCATCCTTGAGGTCGAAATCGGCACCGTGGGTGGCGAAGAGGACGGCGTTGAGAACGAGATCAACGAAAAGCTGTACACCACGGTTGAGGACGCCCTCGCTACCATCGAGGCACTCGGCGCCGGCGAGAACGGCCGCTACATCACGGCGCTGACCTTTGGAAACGTCCACGGCGTGTACAAGCCCGGTGGCGTGAAGCTCCGCCCGGAGATCCTCAAGGACATCCAGGCCCAGGTGGGCGCCAAGATCGGCAAGGACAGCCCGTTCGACCTTGTGTTCCACGGCGGCTCCGGCTCCTCGGACCAGGAAATCGCGGACGCCGTCTCCTACGGCACCATCAAGATGAACATCGACACCGACACCCAGTACGCCTACACGCGTCCGGTGGCGGACCACATGTTCCGCAACTACGACGGCGTCCTGAAGGTTGACGGCGAAGTAGGCAACAAGAAGACTTACGACCCGCGCGTCTGGGGTGCATCTGCTGAAGCCGGCCTCGCAGCCCGCGTGGTCGAGGCCACCAAGCAGCTCGGTTCAGCCGGAAAGACCTTCTAGGAATGTCCGACGAGTTCCGCCGGAACCTCATGGGCCCCGAGCCCACGCTCCTGCCTGCCGAGACCGAGGTCAACCAGCAGCTGGACGCCGGCCAGGAGCCCCTGGACCTCGTGGCCAAGCACCCCACGTCCTCGCTGCTGTGGGCCCTGCTTGCGGAAGAGGCCTGGGATGAGGGGCGCACCATCGACTCCTACGCCTACTCGCGCGTGGGCTACCACCGTGGGTTGGACTCGCTGCGCCGCAACGGCTGGCGCGGCGTGGGCCCGATCCCCTGGGAGCACGAGCCCAACCGCGGCTTCCTGCGGGCACTGTATTCGCTGGGCCGGGCGTCGGCTGCCATCGGCGAGGCAGAAGAGCCGGAGCGGATTGAGAAGTTCCTGAACGACTCCGATCCGGCAGCGAAGGCAGCCATCGAAGCGAAGTAGACAGCAGCGCGGGGTCACATCCGGCCCAATTCCATCGGAAAGATGGGCCGGATGTGACCCCGCGTTTGTTTAAGTACGACGACGGCCGGTCACCTTTTCGAAAAGGTGACCGGCCGTCGTCGTTACAGTCAGGACTTCTGGAGTCCCGTGCGCGCCATTGCATCGGCGTAGGCCACGCGCATGGCCTCGAGGTATTCCTCCTGGCGTGCGGGCGAACCGGCGAAGGCGCGGCCGCTGAGGGAGCGTACCTTGTAAGTCTTCAGGCCGCGGCGCCAGAGCAGCGGAACTTCGGTCTTCAGCAGCAGGTTGGCCAGGCGGTTGGCTTCGGTGCCGTGCGCCACGATCACCGAAGCGCGGGGAACCACGGCCAGGAACTTGAGCAGCGGCTTCAGGCCGGCGGATACCTGGTCCGGGGTGAATTTCCCGTTCGGCTCACCGGGGGTGTGCCAGGGGTGGACGTTCCAGGGCATCACGTACTCCGGGCGGAGGCCCAGTTTCCACTGGATACCGAGCATCCGGGTGGCGGCGTCGGCGTCGCCGGGCGTGATGAAGCCGGACTTGTCGGCCTCGCCGATATTCGAATACAGGCTGATGATCCTGCACTCATCCACGTCGTGCATGGGATCAACGTAGGGCACTACCGTGCCGGGCTTTGCCTCCTGCAGGGAATCGCACAGCTCGTTGACGGCGGCAACATTGGGTTCGTAGCGGCGGCTCAGAAGCTGCTCATGGAAGGATTCGGGTGCCAGTGCGGTCATGTAGGGCTGGGTCTCCTGCGGGGATTGGTGTTGCTGCCACCGCGAAAATGGGCGCACGATGGCGCAATACATCCGAGGTGGTTGAAATGGGGTGGGCCGATTCCGGGTCGGCCTTGACCAGTTTAGCAAGCCCAGGGAAGCGAAACGCGGGGCCGGCGCTTCCGGGGGCAAGTATCGGGCGTGCGATGGCGCACGTTCCGGATCGTAATAACTGCATGCCGGGATCTGTTATATCCATTGACAGCTTTCGTCCAGCTTGGTTGGCTCTTGTCACAGGCCGCAATGGGGGACATGGCGGCCTGCACGCACCCAATGCACTCGAAAGAGGTAACGCACCGTGAGAAAAACCCTGGCAACTTTCAGGACCCTCGCCGCAACCGGAGCCCTGGCCCTGGCAGCAGCGACCGTTCCGGCACCGGCGATGGCCGTAGGCGAAGGGCCCAACTACGACGGGAACGGCCAGATCACCACCTCTAAGCTGGCCACGTACGACCAGATGGTGTCATTCCTCAAAGACCAGGACGACCGCCAGCAGGCCATGGAACTTGAAGTCATCGGCCAGACGGTCAAGGGCCGGGACATCCACCTGGTCAAGTACATCTCGGATCCGGCCAAGCCCACCATCCTCTACCTGACACAGCAGCACGGCAATGAGCAGCTCACCACCGAAGGCGCCCTGGAATTTGTCAAGCACCTTGGCACCGCAAAGTCAGGGGACATCCTGGATGGAGTCAACATCCTCATCGTTCCCATGCTGAACGCAGACGGTGCCATGGGTGACGTCAACTTCTCCCTTGACGGCTACCAGGCCAAGGGTGACCGCAACATGACCCGCTACAACGCCGAAGAAGTGGACCTCAACCGGGACCACGTGGACAAGGTCCAGCCCGAAACCCAGGCGCTGCACAACAATGTGATGCGCAAGTACGGGGTCGACTACATGATCGACCTCCACCACCAGGGCACCCGCAGCGAGCGTGACGGCGAGCTTGTCTCCGGCTCCATCCTTTACCCCACCACGCCCAACGCCGATCCTGCAGTTGTACAGAAGTCCAAGCAGCTTGGCGCCGTGGTGTTCAACAACGTCGATTCCACTGGCTGGGGCCACCTTGGCAAGTACGTGGGCGGCAGCGCCGAAACCATCAGCCGCAACGGCATCGCCGTCGAATATGGCATCGCAACCCTGCTGTTCGAGATGCGCGGCATGTCGGACCACTACCTGGACGGCTACGCCCTGGGGCTCCGCAGCAACGGGTACCTGATCAAGCAGACGGTCACCACTCTCACTGCCACGGCTGCTGCCATCGCTGACGGGTCCATTGCCGACGCCGACACCTCCTTCTGGGACAGCCTCGCCACCCAGACCTCCCGCCCGGGCGAGGAGGCCGACGGCGAGTAGCAGCTGCCGAAGGCCGCTGCGGTCCCTTGCGGAGTCCTTTTACTCAGCAAGAAGGACCGCGGCGGCACGGCGGGTGGATAAAGTCGCCTATCGGCTAAACTTGGGTGGTAAGAGCCCCGGAACTCTTGCTTCGCTGTGCCGCCCCGCGGACCGGTGAAGGCCGGTCGATTCGGGGCATTCTCATGAACGGCGCTGTACAGGCCTGCCACGCTGTGGCCGGGCCGGGCAGCCCGAACGAATGGGGGAGGATCCCATGCCAGCAATTGTGATCGTAGGAGCCCAGTGGGGCGACGAAGGAAAAGGCAAGGCTACCGACCTTCTGGGCGGCCGCGTTGACTATGTCGTCAAACCGAACGGCGGCAACAACGCCGGGCACACCGTCGTCGTAGGCGGTGAAAAATACGAACTCAAGCTGCTTCCGGCCGGCATCCTCAGCCCCAACGCCGTCCCCATCATCGGCAACGGCTGCGTGGTTAACCTTGAGGCACTCTTCCAGGAAATTGAGGGCCTCCAGGCGCGCGGCGCCGACACCTCCAAGCTCCGTGTCTCCGCCAACGCCCACCTCGTGGCCCCGTACCACCAGGTGCTGGACAAGGTGACGGAACGCTACCTCGGCAGCCGCGCCATCGGGACCACCGGCCGCGGCATTGGCCCCGCCTACATGGACAAGGTGGCCCGCCTGGGCATCCGCGTCCAGGACGTCTTTGACGAATCGATCCTGCGCCAGAAGGTGGAAGGATCGCTGCGTCAGAAGAACGAACTCCTGGTCAAGATTTACAACCGGCGCGGCGTGGTGGTGGACGAGATCGTGGAGTACTTCCTGTCCTTCGCCGAACGGCTCCGCCCGCTGGTCATCGACAGCACGCTGGTCCTGAACACCGCGCTGGACGAGGGCAAGGTAGTGCTGATGGAAGGCGGCCAGGCCACCTTCCTGGACGTTGACCACGGCACCTACCCCTTCGTCACCTCTTCCAACCCCACCGCCGGCGGCGCCTCGGTGGGCTCGGGCATCGGTCCCACCCGCATCTCCCGCTCCATCGGCATCATCAAGGCGTACACCACGCGCGTTGGCGCCGGGCCGTTCCCCACCGAACTGTTCGACGAGATGGGCGTGTACCTGCAAAAGACCGGCGGCGAATTCGGCGTCAACACCGGCCGGCCGCGCCGCTGCGGCTGGTACGACGCCGTCCTGGCCCGCCACGCCTCCCGCGTCAACGGCTTCACGGACTACTTCGTCACCAAGCTGGACGTGCTCACCGGCATCGAGCAGATCCCCGTTTGCGTGGCCTACGACGTGGACGGCGTCCGCCACGACGAGATGCCCATGACGCAGACCGAGTTCCACCACGCCGTACCCATCTTCGAGTACTTCGAGGGCTGGACCGAGGACATTA
Source organism: Arthrobacter sp. Soil_C_49 (assembly GCF_057656635.1). NCBI lineage: Bacteria > Bacillati > Actinomycetota > Actinomycetes > Micrococcales > Micrococcaceae > Arthrobacter > Arthrobacter sp. Soil_C_49. Next base: position 84,521 of record NZ_JBDGJZ010000006.1, on the reverse strand, counting down.
CCGGGGCTCGCACACTGGCGGACCTGCCGGAGAATGCCCGCAACTACGTACTGGCCCTCGAAAAGCTGTCCGGTACGCGGTTTTCCGCCATCGGCGTCGGCCCGGACAGGGACCAGACCATCGTGGTGAACGACCTCATCAACGACTGACATGGGCCCACGCCGGCTAGGGAGCGGGTGGGGGACGACGACGGCGGGCCACCTTCAAAGGTGGCCCGCCGCTTGCGTTGGGCAGGAAAATGACAGCAATTTACACAGGGTTAACGCCCCAGGTCTTGCGGCGCCGCTGGCCTACGGGCGAGACTCTTAGGTACACCCGGTGACCAGATCACCAATCGTTCGACCAGACCCGCGGGAATAACGGGCAGTGATGCGCCCGGACCGGCCGGTGGCAACGGCGCCTCCGGACAAGGACCCGCAGAACGGAAGGATTAGTTATGGCCGGAAAGTTCGAAGCGTTTGTTGACCACGATTCCTTTTTCAGGTTCCGCCTCCTTGCTCCGGACGGCACCATCATGGCCGTTTCCGGCCCCTTCGACAGCAAGTCCTCCCTCGCAGCCGGCATCGCCGCCGTCAGGGAATGCGCAGGCACAGGACTGGTAACGGATCTCTGCCCCGCCGGCGCTGTGGCACGCCAGGCCCCTGCTGCAGTTCAGTCGTCGGCCGCCGCAACCGTTCAGGCCGCTGCAACCGTTCAGGCCGCCTCAGCCGTCCAGGATGACTGCGACGACCGGCGGGCAGCCGCGAACGCCCACACTTTCAGCCTGGCCACAGGCCCACGCCGGCAGGTAAGCCGGCCCCGCTGGATCACCGCAGCCGCCCGCTGAAGCGGGCGGGAAAATTCCTTAAAGTTTTCTGCCTCCGGGCGTAACCCTTGGCGTGCCCCAAGCGATTACCCCTATGTAGCGCCGGTCTGGAACTTGTCCCCCATCACGTTCCAGGCCGGCTCTTTCATTTTTGGTCCGGAAGGCACCTGCTGCCGCAACAACGCGTGGCGCACCCGGACGGTGGTTACCGAGGGGTAAAGTGATCCGGGGAAAAGGCATTCCAAGCAGTGGAGCCTGATCCTTCACGCCACCTCTCTTTGACTGAAAGCACTACGTCCGTGACTGACGCACTGACTGACCTGGCCCCAGGGGACCAGGACGCCGGATCATCCGGATTCAGCGCTGTCTACCGCACGTATGCGTCACAAGTCCTCGGCTATCTCACTGCCCGGGGCGTCGAGGATCCGGAGGCGGCCATGCAGGAAGTGTTCCTGGCCGTCCTGCCGCGCCTTGGCTCCATCCACGGCGGTTCCGCCGGGCTCCGTACCTTGATCTTCTCGGTGGCCCATGCCCGGATGGTTGACGACCACCGCCGCCAAAGCCGGATGCCCGCCAGGCTGCCCTTCGAGCCCGGGCTGGACTTGCGGGAAGACTCCTCTGCCGAAGCCGAAGCGCTCGAACGCATTTCCCCGCAAGAGGTCCTGGCCCTGCTGGACGGGTTGCCCGGGGACCAGCGCGAGGTTCTGTCCTTGCGTCTCGTGGCGGGACTCACAGTGGAGCAGGCAGCGCAGACCCTGGGCAAAAGCCCGGGGGCGGTGAAGCAGCTCCAACGGCGGGCACTGGGCAAGCTCCGCGAACTTTCGGCCGTGAAGGAGTATCTGGGGCCATGACACCGCACGCCAACGTGTTGCCGGACCTCGTGGACGAGATGCTTCTCGATGCCGGATTGGGGCAGGAGGACAGGCTTCGTTCCGCCCTCCTGTCGCTGGGAGCCCTGGCATCGCTGCCCGCACCGGCTCCATCCGGCGACCTTGCCGCGCTGCTGGCAGAAGACGGCGGAGGATCTGCCGGCGACGAGCTGGCCCGTCGCCGCTGGCTGCGCGCCCGCCGCCCAACGGTGGTGGGCATCGCCCTGATCGCCGGGATGGGAATGGGCGCGGGCGGAGTCGCTGCCAGCTCGCCTCCTCCCGGACAGCCTGGGAGTCTTTCCATCCAGCATCTGCTCAGCAACTGGGCGCCCGGCTGGAGCCTTCCCGTGCCGCAGGCCGCCGGTTCGGTGCGGCCGGAAGCCATGCCCGGCAGGCCGGAAGCCGTGCCCGGCAACCCAGGGGAAGCAGGTCAGCCTGCAGATTCCGGACCGGACGTCCGCGAAGCAGCCGGCAGCCCGCCCGCCAGTGCCGGCGCGGCGGACAACCCCGCAGTCTCCCGCAGTAACCCGGAGCCCGCGGAAATCCTGGCTGTGCCCGGTGCCGGCGGAAAGGCAAACGGACATGTCCGCATGGGGCAGAGTATCGCAGAGGGTGCCGGAAAGGCCGACGCCGGGGCTGCCGCCCCCGCAAAGGAGGGCGCTGCGGGGCAGCCGGAGCATGCCGCCGGACAGGGCACCCCCGGTGGTTTCGATGCGCCAAGCACGGTGGTTGGTACCGTTCCCGGTGTCCTTGCAGGCGTGGCCGGTGAAACGCTGCAATCGACGGCGGACGCCACCGGAAGTGCCCCGGCGGCTGTCCCCGGCAACAGCTGGCTGCAGAAGTTCAACCGGTAGCAGGCGGGCAACGTAGGCTAATCCCATGGGCCACAAAAACGATCCTGCCGTTGTTGAACGCCTGATGCGGACCAAAGGCCGCTGGGCCATCGTTGGCCTCACCACGAACGAGTGGCGTGCAGCCTACGACACCTCGCTTTTTATCCGGGACCGGATGGGGATGGAGATCATCCCCATCAACCTTCCGGGCGAACCTGTGCACGGGGAAACGGGCTTCCGCAGCCTTGGTGACATTCCTCCCGAAAAGCATCCCATCGACGTCGTGGACTGCTTTGTGAACTCGCAAAAGGTGGGGGACGTGGTGGACCAGGCCATCGCGGTGGGGGCGAAAGCGGTGTGGCTTCAGCTGGGCGTCATCGATGAGGCCGCGGCGGAACGGGCCAAGGCCGCCGGGCTGGACGTTGTGATGGATTCCTGCCCCGCCCAGCAGGCCTGGAAATACAACCTCTGACGTTCCCGCAGATTTAGCGCGTCAGGAGCTCCGGATAATGGCGCTCCGTCACGTCCGGGTGGGCCCGCATCCTCCCCTTGAGCATATTCATCCCGTAGGAGGCCAACAGCGGATTGGCGGGGTCATCCGAGATGCCCCGCGCGTCGGCCTTGAGTTCGGGCGGCAGCGGGACGGGGTCGATGACCGCGTCGAGCCGGGGCGACCAGAAGAACGGGACCGAATACCTGTCCACGCCCGGAGGAGGCGCCTGGACCCGGTGAATGGTGGCCACCAGGTAGCCTTCGGTAGCGACTTCGAGCATCTCGCCCAGGTTCACCACCAGGGCTCCGGGGATGGGCTCTACGGGCGCCCAGTCAGTTGCGCCGGGCGGAAGAACCTCCAGCCCGCCGATGTCGTCCTGCAGCAGGAGGGTGACGAACCCGTAGTCCGCATGCGAGCCCACGCCCTGGTCGCCGGCCGCTTCCACCACGCCGCCCACGTAATGAACCAGTTTTCCCATCCAGGCGGGGGAACCCTGGAAAGGCTCGTCGAAGTAGTCTTCCGGCAGTTTCAGTGCGACCGCGATGGCCCGGAGCAGTTCCATTCCCACCCGCGACATCAGTTCCGCCCACTCCATGGCGGCCGGTTTGAGCTCCGGGAAGGAGTCCTCCGGCCATAAATTCGGGCCCTGGAGCAGCCAATACGGCTGGTCCTCAGGATAGTCCGTGACCGGCTCGCGTTCGGGCGAATAGTCGATCTGTTCCCGCGCATCCGCACGTCCCTGGGTCACCTCGGTGCCCATCCGCGTGTAGCCGCGGAAATGGGGGGAAAGCCGGTTGTCCAGCTTCATCCTCTCTTCCAGCGGCAGTGCAAAGAACCGCCTGATCAGGTCCAGCAGCCGTTCAGGCTGGCCGGGGGAGGCGCCGTAGCCGGTGATTTGGAAGAAACCCACATGGTGCGTCGCGTGGCGCAGCTGCTCGATGAAGTCGGGGCTGAATGAACCGTCGTCCTGCCGTGCCGTGCCCAGATCCAGAACAGGAATGGGCCCCTGATCGTGTGACATCCTCGCAGACTAGCACCGCGGCAGCCGGCTTTATAGGCTTCCTGCATGGACCCTGCTGCATTGAGGAATATCTGCCTCTCGTTTCCCGGCGCCTACGAGGATTATCCGTTCGGTCCGGAGACCGCCGTATTTAAGGTCCGCGCCAACATTGCCGGGGGAGCGAGGCATGAGGCCAAGCTCTTCGCGCTGAGCAGCATGGATCCCCGGGACTTGTACGTCAACCTCAAATGCGAGCCGACCCTCGCTGTACAGCTGCGCGCCGCGCACCCGGAAATTGCCGGCGCTTGGCACATGAACAAGACACACTGGAACGGCGTCCGCCTGGACGGGACCCTGCCGGACGACATGATCCGGGACATGGTGGAGGATTCCTACGATCTTGTGGTGGCAGGCCTGACCAGGAAGCAGCAGGAACAGCTTGGCTGGGCGCGCCTGGCCGGCTCCCGGGGCGGCAAGCAGTGAAGGCCAACAGGTCGCCCCAGGGCAGGGTGCACCACCTTGGTTACCCCGGAATCGGGGGCACCGAACACGGGCTTACGCCGGAGGGGTACGCCGGCATCCTGGAAGAGGTGCAGCTGGGTACCGGCTTTGTTGTGTACAGGCGGGTGGCCGCCGGCATCCTTTCCTGGGAGCTGCAGCGTCGGGCCGGCCTCCGGGTGCGTACGGATTCGCCAGGGGTGGCGCCGGGAGCGCGGGTGGTGAGCGGCTTCGGCGTCGGGCCCTTTCGCTTGAATGCACCCTGCGAGGTGGTGTGGGTCCATGAGCCGCTGCCGGAAGATGTGCCGCAGTCAGCGGGATTTGGGTACGGAGCCCTGCCGGGCCACCCGGCCCGCGGTGAGGAATCCTTCGAAGTGGAGATCAACAGCGACGCCGATGTCCACGTGCGGATCCGCGCCTTCAGCAAGCCGGGCAACTGGTTTTACGCGGCCGGCGGACTGGTGACCCGGGCGGCGCAGCGGCACGTTACTTCCCGGTACATTGAAGGGGCACGCCAACTCGCCGCGGAAGGACTACGCCCGTGATTTTTATCGTCGTCAAGTTCAAGGTCAAGCCGGAATGGTCCGAGCGCTGGCCCGGCCTGGTGGCCGGCTTCACTGAAGCTACGCGGCAGGAGCCGGGGAACCTCTGGTTTGACTGGTCCCGCAGCCTTGATGACCCGAATGAGTACGTCCTGGTGGAAGCCTTCAAGGACGATGCCGCCGGCGACCACGTCAACAGCGAACACTTCAAGCAGGCCATGGCGGACATGCCCCAGGCACTCGCCGAAACGCCCCGGATCATCAGCCGCCAGCTCGACGGCGACGCCTGGGACCGCATGGGGGAGCTCACCATCTGATGTGGATCGGCTGGATCGAATTCGACATCCTGCTCGGTGACGTTCAGAGCCTCAAGGAAAAGCGGTCCGTTGTCAGGCCATTGATTGCCGAGGTCAAGCGCCGGTTCGACGTCTCCGTCGCCGAGGTAGGCGATCACGACCAGTACCGGCGCACCCGGCTGGGCGTCGGCCTGGTGGCAGCGGACCGCGCCCACCTCGTGGAGGTGCTGGCCGCTGTCGAACGCCTCGTGGCTGCGCGGCCCGAAATCGAACTGCTCAGCGCGCGGCAGCGGGAGCTGCACAGCGAGGACTGACGGTGGTTGAGCCTGTCGGATCCGGCCTGTCGAACCTACCAGGCGGCTCTCCAGGTGATGTCTGCCAGCTTCGCCTGGCCTCGGGCACTGGGGTGGAAGTAGTCCAGCGTGCCCACGTCGGCCGCCGTGAAGGAATGGTTGTAGACGGCCCCGTCATCGTGCCGGCAGATGCGGCCAAAGTGGTCGCAGGCCCTGGCCAGGATGGCGTTGAAGGCCACTTCACGTTGGGCCACCTCCTGCCGCATCGCGTCCGTGTTGGCGGGGGACAGCATCGACTGGCAGATCGCGAAGGAGGACCAGACTTGTTGGGCGGCTGGATCAGTGTGCAGGACGCTCCATAGCTGGTAGATGTTCGGGATGCTGCTGATGAACACCTGTGGGCGGGGCCGCATCTGGTTGAGGACGGCCAAAGATTCGTACACCTTCGCCCGGAAGTCAGCCACCGGCGTCATGGTTTGCAGGGAGGGCGTGCAGAGATCGTTGGCGCCCATCAGGATGGTGACGTACCCCGCGTGCTGACTGGCGGCAACGGCAGCCTGGCGGGGAAGGTCGGATACTCTTGCACCGCTGACAGAATTATTGAAAGCGTTGCCGCGGAGTGCAGGCTGCAGTCGAAGGAGCCGCTCGTAGTGGGTCCTGATGCCATCAGCCCCGCCGTCCCCGGTGGACCAGGACTGCGCCGGGTAGTCGCCCGGAACGCAGCACACATTGGTGGCCTGCGTGATGGAGTCGCCGAGGGCAGCCATGCTCCTGGGATAGTATCCGGCAGTTGCCGGCTGGGCGCCGGCCATGACCAGGAAGAACAAAAGGGAAAACAGCAGGATGCGCCGAATTTTGCGCATGTCAGCCTCCTCGGGCCTGCCGCGCCTCTTGGAGGCCGCCTCGCTGAAGATGTACGCAAAAACTACGCCCGGTGGTCGGGACTGTCGATGGGGGCCATTAGGGGATTGCCACCCCTGTTTGTTAAAGGGGGAAATCCGCGTCCCTAAGAGGGGCGCGGATTTCCATAAGCCGGGAGGGTGGGATCAGCCGAAGTACTTCGGCAGGGTCCCCTCGTGGGCTTCGCGGAGGGCGTCCAGGGACAGGCTCTCCACTCCGTTGATGTCCAGGGTTCCGCTGGCCGCGTCCACCACACCGATACGGGTGTGGGCGAAGCCGCGTGCGGTGCACATATCCGTGAAGCGGACTTCTTCGGAACGGGGAACGCCCACAACGGCGCGGCCCTGGGATTCCGAGAAGAGCGCCGTGAACAGGTCCACGCCGTCCCGGTCCAGGACATCCTGCAGTGCAACCCGGGCACCGACGCCGTAGCGCAGCGAGGACTCCACCAGGGCAGCCGCGAGGCCGCCTTCGGAGAGGTCGTGGGCGGAGTCGATCATGCCGTCACGGGACGCGTTGATCAGGATCTCGCCCAGGGCACGTTCGGCGTCGAGGTCCACCTTCGGCGGCTGGCCGCCCAGGTGGCCGCGCATGTTGGCCCACTCGGAGCCGTCCAGCTCGGCAGCCGTGGTGCCCAGCAGGTAAATTGCCTGGCCGTCCTCACGCCAGCCCGACGGCGTGCGCCGGGCGACGTCGTCGAGCTTGCCCAGCACTGCCACCACGGGGGAGGGGTGGATCGGCGTGGTGCCGGTCTGGTTGTAGAGCGAGACGTTGCCGCCGGTGACCGGGACGCCGAGCACCTGGCAGGCGTCGGACAGGCCGCGGATGGCCTCGGCCAGCTGCCACATCACGTCCGGGTCCTCGGGGGAGCCGAAGTTCAGGCAGTCGCTGACAGCCATGGGAACGGCGCCGGAGGTGGCAACGTTCCGGTAGGCCTCGGCCAGTGCCAGCTGCGCGCCGTGGTACGGATCGAGGTAGGTGTAACGGCCGTTGGCGTCGGTGGCCAGGGCAACGCCCAGGCCCGTTTCCTCGTCCACGCGGACCACGCCGGCGTCGTCGGGGAACGCCATGGAGGTGTTGCCGCCCACGTACCGGTCGTACTGGTTGGTGATCCAGGACTTGGAGCACATGTTCGGCGATGCCACGAGTTCAGTCACAGCGGCAGCGAGCTCAGCCGGGGCGGAGGGCCGGCCGGCGTCCTGAACGGAGCCGGTGAAGGTGTCTGCCTGCACGGCGTCCTGCCACTCGGGACGGGCGAACGGACGGTCGTAGACCGGACCGTCGTGCGCCACGGTGCGGGGATCGACGTCGACAATCACCTCGCCTTCCCAGGTGATGATGAGGCGGCCGGTATCGGTCACCTCGCCCAGCCAGGCATATTCAACAGCCCACTTGTCCATCACGGCTTCGAACGCCGCAACGTTCTCCGGAGTGACAACGGCCATCATGCGTTCCTGCGACTCGGACATCAGGATCTCGCCCGGGGTCAGCGTGGGGTCGCGCAGCAGCACGGAGGTCAGCTCAACCTGCATGCCGCCGTCGCCGTTGGAAGCCAGTTCGGAGGTGGCGCAGGAGATGCCGGCGGCGCCGAGGTCCTGGATGCCTTCCACCAGGGAGCCCTTGAACAGCTCCAGGCAGCACTCGATGAGGACCTTTTCGGCGAAGGGGTCGCCCACCTGCACCGCGGGACGTTTGGAGGGCTTCGTGTCGTCGAAGGACTCCGAGGCGAGCACGGAGGCGCCGCCGATGCCGTCACCGCCGGTGCGCGCACCGAACAGGACCACCTTGTTGCCCTTGCCGGAGGCGTTGGCGAGGCGGATGTCCTCGTGGCGCATGACGCCAACTGCGAGGGCGTTGACCAGCGGGTTGCCCTGGTACACCGAGTCGAAGACCATTTCGCCGCCGATGTTCGGCAGGCCCAGCGAGTTGCCGTAGCCGCCGATGCCGGCCACGGCACCGTGCATCACGCGGGCGGTGTCCGGGTGGTCGATCGCGCCGAAGCGCAGCGGGTCCATCACGGCAACAGGGCGGGCGCCCATGGAGATGATGTCGCGGACAATGCCGCCGATGCCGGTCGCGGCACCCTGGTAGGGCTCAACGAACGACGGCGAGTTGTGCGACTCGATCTTGAAAGTCACGGCCCAGCCGTCCCCGAGGTTGGTCACGCCGGCGTTTTCGCCGATGCCCACCAGCATGTCCTTCTTCATCTCCGGGGTCACCTTTTCGCCGAACTGGCGCAGGTGGTTCTTGGAGGACTTGTAGGAGCAGTGCTCGCTCCACATCACGGAGTACATGGCGAGCTCGGCGCCGGTGGGGCGGCGGCCCAGGACCTTGACGATCTCGTCGAACTCGTTCTGCTTCAGGCCCAGCTCGGCCCAGGGCAGCTCGGTGTCCGGGGTCTTCGCGGCGTTCTCGACAGTGTCGATATTGAACTTCTTGGTGGTTTCGATGCTCACTTGTCGCCTCCCACAATCTTGGTCAAAACGGAGGTGAAGAAGCCCAGCCCGTCGGTATCGGACCCGCCGATGCCGTCCAGCGACTCCGGGCCGAATCCGGCTTCCACGGCATGCTCGGGGTGCGGCATCAGGCCCACCACGTTGCCCGCGGCGTTGGAGATGCCGGCGATGTCCCTGCGCGAGCCGTTCGGGTTGAACCCGACGTAGCGGAACACCACGCGGCCCTCGGCCTCGAGCGCGTCAAGGGTCTTCTCGTCGGCGATGTACTGGCCGTCCTGGTTCTTCAGCGGCACAGTGATTTCCTGGCCCGCCTGGTAGTCCAGCGTCCAGGCGGTGTTGCTGTTCTCGACGCGCAGCACCTGGTCGCGGCACATGAATTTCAGGTGGTCGTTCTTGATCATTGAACCGGGCAGCAGGTGCGACTCGGTGAGGATCTGGAAGCCGTTGCAGATGCCGAGCACGGGCAGCTTGGCGTCGCTGTTGGCTGCGTCAATGATTTTGGACATCAGCGGTGCGAAGCGGGCGATGGCTCCGGCGCGCAGGTAGTCACCGTAGGAGAAACCGCCGGGAATAACAACGGCGTCCACGTCGCCGAGTTCCGTGTCCGCGTGCCAGAGTTCGACGGCGGTGCCGCCGGCGAGGCGGACGGCACGGGCGGCGTCGCGGTCATCGAGGGTGCCCGGGAAGGTGACGACGCCGATGCGGGCACCGGCGAGGCGCGGTTCCGCGGCGACGGCGATTGCCTCGCCGATCAGGGGAAGTTCAGTCATGTCAGGCCTCGACGACCTCGACGTTGACGACGTCTTCGATCACGGGGTTGGACAGGAGGGTCTCTGCGGCATCGCGTGCCTGGGCCAGGATGTCCTCGGTCACCTCGCCGTCGACAGTCAGTTCGAAACGCTTGCCCTGGCGGACAGAGCTGAAGCTGGTGAAGCCCAGCCGGGGCAGGGCGCCGACGATAGCCTTCCCCTGCGGGTCCAGAATCTCGGGCTTGGGCATGACGTCAACAACGATCCGGGGCATCCGGTAACTCCTGTGCGTGAGCTTGGGTAAGGGCGCAGCTCACTGGTGCCGTCTCACGCCGTACCGAGGTGTTGGGGGACACATTGAAAGACATGGTGGACGGGCGCTCCGCGAGCTTGCTAGTCCATTCTACCGGCCGGAGCGCCACACCCTGTATTCGGCCTGTTCCCGCCCTCATTCCGGCTTGAAGCCAGGTGAGGTGAGGGCATTTTGAGGAGTGGGCCGGGGCGCTTTTGCCTGGGTTCTGGAGTTGTTCTGGTGGTGTCACTAGGATTGCGGAATGGCTGAGAAATCGAGATCCGTGCTGTTGCCGGTGATGGCCGCCGCAGTGTTTGCCGGCCTCGGACGAATGGTCCTGCAGAAGATCAAGGCCGACCGGTTCGCCCGGGAGAACCGGGTTGCCGGCCCGATGGATGAAAAGACCAGGCAGTGGATCAGCGACGTCGTCAGGACGCCCCGGGAATAGCCGGTCCGCACCCTGCGTGACGTTTCCGGAGTAACCGCCCGGGCGCCACTTCTTCGTTCCCTCCGCCCTGTTGGGGGACGGCAGTGACAGGAACAAAATTCGCTTTGTGTCCTATGTCATATTCGGCTATCAGTCTGTAGCCTTTGAGTCAGCCGGTGTCACGGAATGACAAAACCTGTAACTTCGTGTGCCGAGCCTGTCGTTTCCGGCCCCCCAACCACGGCTGGGCCGGTTCCTCGTGAAAGGGTTGCACGTGAGATCTACTGGAAAGAGCTCCTTGCGGGGCGGGGGATTCCGGAAGGCTGCGGCATTGGCCGTGGGATTGCCGCTTCTCCTCACCCCGATGGCCGGAAGCCCCGCTATCGCGGCGCCCGTAGGCCAGGACCTGGCGGTTGCTGCAAAAAATGCAGCGCCGGCCGAGTTTACGGACGGCCGCTATATCGTTGTGCTCGCGGGCGCGGCAGCCGCCGCGTATGAGGGCGAAACGCCGGGACTCGCGCCCACCAAACCGCAGAACGGCCGCAAGCTGGATACGGGAAGCGCCAACTACAAGGCCTACGATGCGCACCTCCGCAAGGAGCAGCAGGACATCGCCGCCAGCCAGGGGGTTACGCCGCAAAAGCAGTTCACCGCTGCCCTCAACGGCTTCAGCGCCCAGCTGACTGCGGCTCAGGCCATGGAGTTGTCCAGGAACAACAAGGTCCTGGCAGTGATGCCGGACGCGGAAAATGCCCCGGATTACACCACGTCGGATTTCCTCAAGCTGACCGGGCCGGACGGCATGTGGGCCACTCAGTTCGGCGGCGAAGCCAACGCCGGCAAGGGCGTTGTGGTGGGTGTCATCGACTCCGGCTACGCTCCCGACAACCCCTTCCTCCAGGGCGAACCCGTGCAGCCGCTGAGCGGCCCGGCGCAGGTGGGCGCCCCCTACCGCACGCCGGAGGGGAAGATCGCCATGCTCAAGGCCGACGGCTCCACCTTCGAGGGTGAATGCCAGAAAGGCCAGGGAACGGGCGCGTCCTTCGACGGTTCCTTGTGCAACTCCAAGGTCATCGGCGCCAGGTACTTCGCCGATTCCTTCCTGCAGTACGTGCCACAGGCGAACCGGGCCCCGCAGGAACTTATTTCGCCGGTGGACGTCGGCAGCCATGGCACGCACACCGCCACAACAGCAGCCGGCAACGCGAACGTGGAGCAGGTCATCGACGGCACCAGCTTCGGCAAGAGCTCCGGCGTCGCCCCCGCTGCAAAGGTCTCCGTCTACAAAATCTGCTGGGAGGACACCAACCCGGATACCGGCGGCTGCTACTCCTCCGCTGCGGTGGAGGCAGTGGATGCGGCGGTCAAGGACGGCGTGGATGTCCTGAACTACTCCATCTCAGGAAACAACAACAGCACCACCGATCCTGTGGCGCTGGCCTTCCTGAATGCTGCCTCCGCCGGCGTGTTTGTCTCTGCCTCCGCCGGCAACTCCGGGCCCACTGTGTCCACCGTCAACCACGCAGCCCCATGGCTGACCACGGTGGCTGCCTCCACCTTCCCCAGTGAGCTGCTGGGAACCGTCAAGGTCTCGGACGGTTCGCTCTACCGGGGAGCGTCGATCATGAAATCTGAAGTGGCAGACAAACCGGTTGTTGTCGCGGCCGCCGCGGCAGCAGCAGGTGCCGCCAATCCAAACCTCTGCGGTCCCGGCTCGCTTGATGCTGCCAAGGTGGCGGGCAAAGTGGTTGTTTGCGACCGCGGCGTCGTGGACAGGACGGCCAAGAGCCAGGAGGTCAAGGACAAGGGCGGCGTCGGAATGATCCTGGTGAACCTCACCAGCAGTTCCGAGGACGCGGACAACCACGTGCTGCCCACCGTCCATGTGAACGCCCCGAAGAGCTTGGAACTGAAGTCCAAGCTGGAGGCCAATCCCGCACTGACTGTCAGCCTGGTCAAGGGAGACCTGACCGGTGAACCGCCGGCCCCCGCGCCGCAGATCGGCGGCTTCTCGTCCCGCGGGCCCAGCCTTGCTTCCGGCGGTGACCTGCTGAAGCCGGACATCGCGGCCCCGGGCGTCAATGTCCTGGCCGGCGTCTCCACCATCGGCAACCACGGCGCGCAGTTCGGCTTTATGTCCGGCACCTCCATGGCAGCACCGCACATCGCCGGTTTCGGCGCACTGGTACTGGGCAAACAGCCTCTGTGGACCCCATCCGTGGTCAAATCGGCCATGATGACCACCGCCTACCCGCTGGTCAACGCCGACGGCTCACCCAACACGGATCCATTCCAGGGCGGGGCCGGGCACATCGACTCAACCCGTGTCCTGGATCCCGGCCTGGTGTACGAATCCGGCATCAAGGACTGGCTGGCCTTCCTTAACGGCCAAGGGGTGGATACCGGGGCGCCACAAGCCGGCACCATCGCCGCCCGGGACCTGAACCTGCCGTCCATCGCGCTCGGCAGCCTGGTGGGCGAAGTCCAGGTTAAGCGCCAGCTGACCGCCCTGGTCCCCGGCATGTACCGGCCCGAGGTCAACCTTCCTGGTTTCAATGTCGACGTCGAGCCCAAGGCGCTCAACTTCGCCAAGGCGGGCCAGTCACGTGAAGTTACCTTGACCATCAGGAACGTGAGTGCCCCGATGGGCAAGTTCAGCACCGGAAGCCTCACCTGGAAAGGCCCGCGCACGGTGAGTTCGCCGATCGCCGTCAGGCCGGTAGACGCGCAGATCGCGCCGTCGTTCTCCTTCAGTTCACCCACGGGAACGGGCAGCGGAACCATGGAGCTGGTCTCCGGGTCGGATACCCCCATCAAGGTAAGGGTGGAAGGCCTCGCTCCGCTGAGCCGGACGGCCGTCTCCAAGACCCCCGGCGCGTACGCACCCGCCAACGATGAGCACAACGCGCTGGTCCAGGTGACGGTGCCGGAAGGGGCGTCCTTCGCCCGGCTGGGCGTCCAGGCCCAATCCAACGACGTCGACTGGGACATGGTGGTATTCGCGCCGAATGCACTGGGAGGGCTGACCGCCACCCAGGTGGCCACCGCTTCTGCCAGCGAATTCCTGGATCTGGAGGCACCACGGGCCGGCACCTACTACATCGTGGCCAACCTTTATTCAACTCCGGACAACGGACCGGCCAGCGCATCGGTCCAGGCGGTTTCCTTCGCTGGGGATGCCGGCAATCTGACGGTGGACCCGAATCCGATCGTGGCTCCCAACGGCACTGCCACCTCGGCCACCCTGTCCTGGACAGGCCTGTCCGAAGGGACCTACCTGTCGCGCCTGAGCCTGGGCGATAACGGCATCAGGACCTGGGTCAACGTACAGGTGGGCGCAGCCTCCGCTGCCCCGGCCGGAGCTCCGCAGGTAACCTTCGCGAACGGCGTGCCTGCCGCCTAGCAGCCGGCCGTCTGACAAAACAGGGTCCCGGGTGGTTGAACCACCCGGGACCCTGCTTTTTGCTTGTAGGCCTAGGTGTTGCCCCAGGCGCCACCCGCGCTGCCCAGCAGCGGTGCCATTGCCCTCCAGCGGGCGATTTCGCAGCCGTCGGTCCGCGTGAAAACCGACTCCACAGTGCGGCCCCGGAACGTCCCCGTCACCACGGCAACCTGCGGCCCGCCGTACTGCTGGGTGCACAGTTTGGGTGGCCCGGGTTTCGGGAAGAAAACGTCCTCCCCGTGCTTCCGCACTGCGCTCAGTGCAGCTTCCGGGTCCGGCAGGGTGCTTTCAGCGGAAGGGCCGTCGTCATCGGCCACCAGCCTGAAGAGGTATTCGGCTGCTTCGGGGTCCTCCCGCAGCCTGATGGTCAGGTCGATCATGCCGCACGGCTCCCGGAGAGTACGGCAAGCTTGAGGGCAAGCATTTCCCGAAGCCCGGCTGCCTCGGCGGCGAACGAACGCTGGTGTTCCACGTAGGCGGCCTTGCCTTGCGGGGTTTCAATGGGAATGGCCGGGTAACCCCACTCGGCGAGGTCGTAAGGGGAAGCCTGCATGTCCATGGCCCGGATGCGCCAGGACAGTTCAAAGCAGTCCATCACGAGTTCACTGGGCAGGGCCGGCAGCAGCTTGTAGGCCCATTTGTACAGGTCCATGTTGGCGTGCAGGCACCCCGGCTGCTCCAGGTGCCGCTGTGACTCCCGGCTGGGGGCCAGTTCGTTGAGCGGGATGGCGTCCGGTGTGTAGAAGCGGAAGGCGTCAAAGTGGGTGCAGCGTATCCTGTTGTCCTCCACCACCTTGTCCGTCCCCGCTGGACCAAGGCGCAGCTGGAGGTACTCGTGGCGGAGGTCAAACCGGTCCTGGTGGTAGACCATGGCCCACTCGTGCAGGCCGAAGCAGCCAAACTGGGCCGGCCGCGCAGCCGTGCCGCGGAGAATGATGCCGGCAAAGGAGACGGCGTCCTTGCGGTCGGCAAGAAAGCTGTCCAGGTCCATGGTGACCGCGGTACTTTCTGCCGGCAGCCCCAGGGCGGCGAGTTCGCCGTCGTCGAGCGTCCGGTAGTGTTTCCAGCCGCTGCGGGCGGCCGCCTCACCACCCGTGAGGACGACGCCGGCACCCGGGTGCCAGCGCCGGAGCTGGCCTGGTTTCTGGGTGTAGTAGGTGAAAAGAAAATCTTCCACCGGATGCTTTTGCCCGGCGGAACGCCGGGCAAGGTAGGGGTCCGCGTAGCGGCTGACGCGCTGCTGGTGGGCTTCCTCCCTTGCCCGCCACTCGTCCGCCGCCAGGACGCTAAGCTGCTCCACCAGTGGCACCGATGACGTCCTTTGCGGCATTCCAGGAGCTGATCTCGCAACCGTTGGTGCGTTTGAAGGCGTCGTCGACAGGTACGCCGTCCACCACGCCGGTGACAGTGGCTTCCTGGGGGCCGCCGTACTGCTCAGTGCACGCCTGGTCAGTCCGGAGGGCCGGGGAGGCCAGCAGACCCGCGTTGTTTTTCAGTGCCGCGCAGGCGGCATCGGCGGTGGGGTGCTTGCTTTCTGCGTCGGGTACGCCGTTGACGCAGACCAGTGTGTAGTGGACTTCCGGTTCGCCGGCTGATGGTTTGAGGGTGATCGCCAGCTCGGCATTACCCTGTCCCGGACCGGACGATGGCCCTGCGGGTGGCTCCGGTGCGGGAGCCGGGACGGTTGATTCGTCGTCCGGGGCCTTGCTGCCGGTGGGGGTGGGCGAAGCAGATGAAGCGGAAACTGTGGGGCCCGCCGGGGTACCACCGGACGGAGTGCCGCCGCCCTGGCCGGGGGAGCAGGCAGGCAACAGCAGGAGCGCCGCCAGTATCAGCGCCGCTGTTTGACCCGTGCCTGAAGGCACGTGCTGTCTGCACCGGGGCCTGTCCGTCATGGTGCCATTCTACTGCCGTATCCCTTGCGCCCGGCTAAGACCGCGGGGCCTGGGAGGTTGCCGCAATGAGTCCCATCATGGACGCGTGCAGCTCGCCCACCTGGTCCCGCGTCAGGCCCAGGCGCTCCATCATCGTTCCGGGAACATTGAGCGCCTCCTGCCGCAGCGCTGCACCTGCCGGGGTCAGGTCAACGGCGAGGGCCCGCTCGTTGCCATCCACCCGCCGTCGGGAAATCAGGCCGGATGCCTCAAGGCGCCGCAGGAGGGGCGAGATGGTGGCCGGTTCCTGCGCGAGCGCATCACTGATGTTCCGCACGGTCCGGGGACTGGCTTCCCAAAGGCAGAGCATCACCAGGTACTGAGGGTGGGTGAGATTCATTCTCTCCAGCACCGGCTTGTAGGCTCCCACCACACTGCGCGCGGCAACCGTCAGGGCGAAGCACAGCTGGTGCTCCAGCAGCAGGTCATCCTCCTGCGGGGTGTCCGCGCCGGCTGTCCCGGCGCGGGTCGCAGTGCCGGCTTCAGTGGCGGTTCTGGCTGCAGGATTCATCAGGCCTCCAATTGTTAGTGCACTAATCATTAGCGTACACTGTGATCAGTACGAGGATAGTGGAAGGGATTGGTTCATGGGTAAGGCAAGCTCGGGAAGCAAGGGAAACGCTTCGCAGCGCTTCATGCGGGCAACCGGCAAGCTGCGGGCCGTCTTTGGTCCCGCCAACCGGTCGTCCCTGGTCCACGACATGACGGAAGAAAACCGGCGGCTCCTGGCCCAGCGCGAGGCCGAGACCCTGCAGTGGGAGACGGTCACGCGTGCCGACGGCAGCACCTATGTGGTGCCCCGGAATCCCGGGGACCAGTCGCTTCGCTGAGGTCCTTTTCGAGGTGCCGGGCGTAAAATAAGGGCACTGGCACCGCCAGGATTTCTCCTTGGAATGCTCTTTCCCCGGCACGCGGGAAGGGGGTGGAAAACAGTGGCACATTTCGTCGATGGGTTCATGAGCCTGACGGACAGGCTCCGCTTCTTCTTTGGCCCCGCCGCCCGGTTGGACTCCGGTTCGCCCGTGGTGCACAGGCATGACGAGTTCGAACAGGCCTCGGAGGAGGAACTGACGCACTTTGTGGTGGAAACCGATACGTCAGGTCACCACTACGCGGTACGCCGCGAAGACCTCGATAAGGAGGCCTGACCCGGCAGCGCTGCTGCGGTCAGACTAAAAATGCGCTGGTGACGGACTGAGTCCGCCACCAGCGCATTTTTGTTTGCAGGTTCCTCTGGTGCAGGGAGTGGCTAGCGGCCCGTGCCGCCGTACACCGTGGCTTCGTTCTCGCTGTCCAGTTCGAAGGCCCGGTGGATGACCCGCACGGCCTCGTCCAGGAGGTCAGCGTGGGTGACCACGGAGATGCGGATCTCCGAGGTGGAGATCATATTGATGTTGATGCCCGCGTCCGAGAGTGCCTTGAAGAATGTGGCGGACACGCCCGGGTGAGAGCGCATGCCAGCGCCGATCAGGGACAGCTTGCCGATCTGCTCGTTGTATTCGATGGTTTCGAAGCCGATCTGGTCCTGCGCTGCGTGCAGGGCCGCCAGTGCGTCGGCGCCTTCCACGATGGGCAGCGTGAACGAAATATCCGTCCGGCCGGTGCCGTGCGTGGACACGTTCTGCACAATCATGTCGATGTTCGAGTGGGCGTCGGCGATGACCTGGAAGATGGCGGCAGCCTTGCCGGGGATATCCGGAACACCAACAACGGTGACCTTGGCTTCGGAACGGTCGTGCGCGACGCCGGAGATGATTGGCTGCTCCAAGGCAACTCCCTCTTGTGTGGTGATCTTGTCTTCGGCGCTGGGGATGACCCAGGTGCCTTCGTGCTGGCTGAATGACGAGCGGACGTGCAGCGGCACGCCGAACCTGCGCGCGTACTCGACGCAGCGAAGGTGCAGGATCTTGGCCCCGGAGGCTGCGAGTTCAAGCATTTCCTCGCTGGAAATCCTGTCGATCTTCTGCGCGGAGGGAACCACGCGCGGGTCGGCCGTGTAGATACCGTCCACGTCCGTATAGATTTCGCAGACGTCGGCCTCAAGAGCCGCTGCCAGGGCCACCGCAGTAGTGTCCGAGCCGCCGCGGCCAAGCGTGGTGATCTCGTTCGTGGCGCGGCTCATGCCCTGGAACCCGGCAACGATGGCGATGTTTCCCTTGTCCAGCGCGGTACGGATGCGGTGGGGGTCGACGTCGATGATCCGGGCCTTGCCGTGGATGCCGTCGGTGATCATGCCGGCCTGGGATCCGGTGAAGGACTGGGCCGAGGCGCCGAGTTTGTTAATGGCCATGGCGAGCAGTGCCATGGAGATGCGCTCGCCGGCGGACAGCAGCATGTCCATTTCGCGGGCGGGGGCGGAGTCCGTTACCTGGGCGGCAAGGTCCAGGAGTTCGTCAGTAGTATCGCCCATGGCCGAGACCACTACGACCACTTCATTGCCGGCAATCTGGGCGTCCACCACGCGCTTTGCCACCCGCTTGATGCCATCGGCATCCGCCACGGAGGAGCCGCCAAACTTCTGCACGATGAGCTGTTTGGTCACGGCGCCGCCGGCGGGCAGCTCCTGCGGCTGCGTTGCGTTGTGCACTTCGGTAGTGGGCGTACTCATGCGCGAACCTTCACTGGATCGATTGGAGTCCGGCCAGGCAGCAGTAACGCTGTGTTGGCCCTGACCCGGGGGAACTAACGCCATGATTGGCGCGACTTCTTCGCACCAGTTTATCGCCGCCCGCGGCCAGAGGTTGAATTGTGACCGAATCCTGGCCCTTCGCAGGCGTGCCGGCACCGTCCGCGGGCGTACGCTCAAAAGTGTCAGCATGCATCAAAAACTGTGGGGGGACAGGTGCGCACAATATGGCAATGATTTCTGAATTACCGGACAGCACGGCAGGGCAGGAGCCCGACGGCGGCATCACGGCGCGTGCGGTGAGCCGCAGCTTCGGCGCGGTCCACGCCGTCGAACATATGGACTTCCATGCCCCGGCGGGCAAGGTGACCGCGCTGATCGGGCCGAACGGGGCCGGCAAAACCACGCTGTTGCTCATGCTGGCATCGTTGCTGGCGCCCGATGAAGGCAGCATCAGTGTGGGCGGCCTCGATCCGCGCCGCGACCGGGCGGAAGTACGCAGCCGGGTGGGCTGGATGCCGGACACCCTGGGCGTGTGGGAGTCGCTGACCGCCCGTGAAATCCTCACCCAGATGGCACGCTTTTACCGGCTTCCGGCCGAGGGTATCGGGCGGCGGGTTGCTGGGCTGCTGGAACGGGTCCGGCTTGATGACCTTGCAGATCAGCCGGCGCGGGTGCTCTCGCGCGGGCAGCAGCAGCGGCTCAGCCTTGCGCGGGCCCTGATCCATGACCCTTCCGTCCTTTTGCTCGACGAACCTGCGTCCGGCCTGGACCCCGGTTCCCGGGTGGAGCTTCGGCTGATGCTGCGGCAACTGGCGGCTGAGGGCAAGGCAGTGGTGGTTTCGTCCCACGTGCTCAGCGAACTTGATGAAATTGCCGACGGCGCGGTGTTCGTTAACAAGGGCCGTACCGTCAGGCAACAAACCACTGAGGAGGCTGCGGCGTCAGGACGCCGGTATGCCATCACTGCTTCCGACACGGAGGTGCTCACCGCCAAACTTGGGGAGCTGGGCCTGGCGTTCCGCCGGGAGGACGGACGCCGTCCCGCGGTCAGCCTGATGCTGGGCGGTGATAGCGACGCCGAGCGGCTGCTGCGCGATCTGGTGCTTGCCGGCGTCGGGGTAACTTCCTTTGCCCCGGCAACGGGCGCCCTTGAAGAGACCTACATGAGCCTTGAGGGGGAGCTGCAATGAGCAACGCAACAAAGGACCGGCAGGACACCGGCGGCAGGACAACGGGCGGCTACCTGCCCGGCATCCGGGATGTGGTGGTGCTTGAGCTCAAGCAGCGGTTGCGCTCCCGCGGCTGGTACATCATGCTGGCCATTTGGTTTGTCCTCACCGGCCTGGTGACCTGGCTGACCTGGGCCAGCTGGAATGCCACCCAGGAGGCGCAGCGCGGTTACCCCGGCTACGTGGCACCGCCGGACACCGGTCCGGGGTCCATGATCTTCGAGGTGGTCCTGGCCTTTGTCCTGCTCTTTGCGCTGCTGGTAGCCCCGGCGCTGTCCGCCAACGCCGTTAACGGTGACAGGGCCGGCGGGACTCTGGCCATCCTCCAGGTGACGCTGCTGCAGCCCGGCCAGATCCTGTGGGGCAAATTCGTGGCGGCATGGGCAGCAGCCTTGGCCTTCCTTGTAGCCAGCACACCCTTCCTGGTGATCGGGGTGGCGCTGGGCGGCATGACTCCAGGCCATGTGCTGGTGGCGCTGCTGATGCTTGCCGTCGAGGTGGGAATTGTCTGCGCCATCGGTGTTGGCATCTCGGCGCTCGCCGGACGGCCGCTGTTTTCAATCGTGGTCACCTACTTGGCGGTTGCAGGCCTCGCCGTGGGCACCCTGATCGCCTTTGGCCTGGGAACCGGGCTGACCCAGGGCACCATCATGGCCAACCAGGCGCAGTACCGCGCCTATGAGCCGCTCTCCCAGGAGGCAGTCCAGCAAGGGCCCGTCGAGCCGGAGTACACCTGCTCAGGGCCGCTGCAGGAACAGCCCGCGATGCGGACCGAACGGGTGGCCTGGTTGCTGGCGATGAATCCCTACGTGGTGGTGGCCGACGCGATCCCCTACAAGGACCGTTCGCAGGAGCGCAACTACACATCCGTGGGGGCAATAGAGAACATCAGCCAGGGAGCACGTTACGCCATGGCCGGTCCGGAGGGGACCTACCCGTGCGCGAACGGTGAGGTCAAGCCGCGGTACCTGGCGCAGTCCACCCCGCTGTGGCCCCTGGGACTGGGCCTGCAGCTGGTGGTCGCCGCACTCCTGATGTGGCTGGGTTGGCGTGCGCTGCGCACGCCCGCCCACAGGCTGGCGCGGGGAACCCGCATCGCTTAGCTGCTCATGTGGACAGGCCCGGCCGGGCAGACCACCATGGGATTAGCCCGTGGCTGCCGGGCCGGGCCTGTTGTTGGAGGTGGGGCTGAACTGTGGTTGGTGACGAACGGCAGGACGACGGCCCGCGCGTCGAAGAACCTGTGTACGAGGTCATTGGGGCGGGCAGGCTGAACCCTGAGGCTGCCGGGGACGACGGCGATCTGCCCCCGGGACCGGGTGCTGCCAGGGTACTCCTGGGCCATGCCTTGGGGGAGATCGCCCGGTCTGTCAGGTCGGGGCGGTTCTGGTTGCAGTCGGCCGCGATGCTCCTGGCCTCGCTGGGTACTGCGCTGTTAGTGCTGATGGTGGTGAACGGCGGCGCCGTTCCGACTGATGCGGCCCGAGGTGGCTGCATTCTCACGGCGGCCATACTGGTTGTGGCTTCCTGCGTGCTGGCCCTTACCTGGGCTCGCCGGCCGGGCATGGCGGAGGCAATCCGGGAGCATCCAGCTGCCGGACCGTTCCTGAACTGGGCCGTGGCTTGCGGCCGCGGTGCGGTATTTGCCGTGCTGGTTGCACTGTTCCTGTTTACCCTTGCTTACGCAACGAAGTCATCGCCCGCGGTCGCCGGAGTCGCGGCCGCCCTGGTCTTTCTGGAGGTCCTGGTCTTCGCTGCGGTCGGGGCGGGGACACTGTGGTGGTTCAGCAAGACCACCAGCCGGGTTGTGGCGTGGGGTGCGGCCTTCCTGCTCCTGGTGGGAAATGTCCTTGCCGTCGCGGCGCTTCTTCCCACCGTGCGGACCACCGAACGCGTCCTTGTGGCGGTAAACATCGAACGCGACGACTCCGGCCGCTTGGTGTCGTGGCAATGCCTGCCTGAGTTGCGGGGATTTACCGAGGTCGATCACACCGAGCGGATCGTCTGGATAGCTGCGAGCAATCCGCTGGTCCTTTTCGGGTTGCTTGCGGCCGGGTCCGGTTCGGAGGATGACGCGCTGGTGTGGTTGCCGGGGGAGACGCAAAACGCGGCGGACGGCTCCCAGGTCCCCTGCGTGGAGGGCCAGGAACGCGACCGCACTGCAATGGAATTGCCGCTGGCAGCGGTAGGTATCGCATTGCAAATGTCCATGGGCGGGCTGTTCCTCGCCGGCGGTTCCAGGGCCGCCGGGAACAAGTCCGCCTCAGGGGGATGAATCCGGACGGTCCAGCCGGAACATCAGCAAGGGGAGTCCCTTGCCGGCTCGATCCCGGCCAGCAGGAAGAACCGGGTCACTCTGGAAACCAAGACTCCGCAGGAGCCGGATGGACGGGCTGTTTGGTTCATGGACCGCAGCTGCCACGGCGTTGATCCCGCGCCGGGTGAAGAGCCATGTCACGAGGGCGGCTGCAGCCTCACGCCCGTAACCCTGGTGCTGGTAATCGGGATGCAGCACGTAGGCCAGGGCAGCATGTCCGGCCGGATGTTCTCCCGGGGCGAGTACACCCGGAACTGAGACCGCTGTGCTGTTCCAGGTGCGCGCATCCCCGATCACCTCTCCGGACTGCCGAAGTGTGATGGCCCAGCAGTAGTTGAACCAAGTGCTGGTGGATGCCTCGGCAAGGGCCAAAAGCTCTGTGAGCCTTTCCCGGTTGGCCTCGACTGAGAGCGGTTCGTGGGAGAGGTACCGGGTGGCGGCGGGGTTGCTGCGGTAACTGTGGATGGCGGACTCGTCCGAGCCCTCGACCAGCCGCAGGACGAGCCGATCAGTGACCAGCGGCGTGATTCCACTCCGGGCCATTTTCGTACCCAGGCTCAGGTGAGGGCGTTGCGGCGGCCCTCGAAGGCACGGCCCAGCGTGACCTCGTCCGCGTATTCGAGGTCGCCGCCAACGGGCAGCCCGGACGCCAGCCGGGTCACGGTGATCCCGATGGTTTTCAGCATCCTGGCCAGGTAGGTGGCCGTTGCCTCTCCCTCCAGGTTGGGATCGGTTGCGATGATGACTTCCTGGATGGCGCCGTCGTTCAACCGGGTGAGGAGCTCGCGGATCCGCAGCTGTTCCGGACCGATGCCGGCGATGGGATTAATAGCGCCGCCGAGTACGTGGTACCTGCCCCGGAAGGACCGGGTACGTTCCACGGCCAGTACATCCTTGGATTCCTCCACCACGCAGATCACTGCGGGATCGCGCCGGGGGTCGCGGCAGATGTTGCAAAGTTCCTGCTCGGTCACGTTGCCGCAGACGGTGCAGAACTTGACCCGTTCCTTCACGGTGGTGATGGCTTCCACCAGCCGCTTCATGTCCTGGGGGTCCGCTTCAAGGATGTGGAACGCCAGCCGCTGTGCGGATTTGGGGCCCACGCCGGGAAGGCGTCCGAGCTCGTCTATCAGCTCTTGGACAGCACCTTCGTACACGTTTTCCTCTTTAGCTAGGGGTGGATAGTGGTTGGATCAGTAGCGGGGCGGGACGGGGCTGCCGTCGGGTGAGCGTTCTTCGATCAGCTTCCCGCCGAGGATACGTTCTACCGCGGCACGGCCGAAGACGCCGGATGCCTCAATAGTCTCATCGTCGGGGCTCGGGATGTCCTGGACATAGGTGGCTTCGGCCGGGACCACCCGGGCAGGGGCTTTTGCCCGGCCTGCCTCTGCCTCCGGACTGTTGGACAGTCGCTGGTAAAGGCTCTGCCGCGTGCCGGCCGCGGCAGGGGCGGCGGGTGCCTGCGGGACAGCAGGTGCCGCCACGGCACCGGGGGCTTGCCGCGCCGCAGGTGCAGGCGGGGCAACGGTAACTTGCCGTGCTGCTGTAACTGGCGCTGCCGCGGGAGCGGCTGAGGCCATGGCGAACTCTCGAGCATGTTCCGGGGCAGGCCCGGAGGGTTCGCTGCCGTGGCCTGCTGCTTGGGGCGTCGATGGGGCCGGTGCTGCCAGGCCCCACTCGGCGTCTACTGCTGACGGAGTGCTGGTGACCGGGATGGACGGGGGAATCTGCGCAGCCGCGGGCTCATAATGGTGGGCTGGAACGGAGGCGGCAGGTTCCTTTTCCGGGACGCCCGCACCGGCCAGTTTGCCGATGTTGCTTTCTTCCCCAACCACCCAGACACCCGGTGCCTGCTCCACAGCGCGGGTCCAGGGATCGTGCGGTGCATCCCCTCCGGTGGAGCGCGTCGCCGGCATGGTTCCGGGGCCTGCGGGGGTACCGGAGTCTGGCCGGGCTCCGGGTCGGCTGGCCGGCAGGTTTCCCACGGCTGACGCGCCCGGTGGAACAACGGCTGAAGCGACCGGTGGAACAGTTGCCCCGGAATCTCCGCTGGTCTGGCCCGCCGAACCGCCCCGGGTGGAGCGGGGCTGCGGGCGCGCCGAAGGGTCCCAGTCCAGGGGAGGCTCTTCATCCAGCGGGGGAGCGTCCTCGTCCCGGGGCGGTCCCCAGTCGTCGTCGGAGTACGAGTAGTCGCCGGCGGCGCCGCTGTACGGGTCGGCGGGGGCCGAAGGTGCTGCGGCATTTCCCACCGACCGTTCGGCTGAAGGGGCCGGGGTCGGAGTCGAAGGGACTGCCGGAGCTGCGGGCGCCGGTTGGGGTGACGGGGCGGGAATCGAAGGGGTCGGAGTCGAAGGGGCTGCCGGAGCTGCGGCCGCCGGTTGGGCAGGGTGGGTGGCTGGCGTCCGGGCTGCGATGTCACCGGTGGCGGAGGCGCCCTGGACGTTCACCCCTTGGTGAAGTCCAGAGTCCGACACTGCAGGGCGGTCCCCTGGGGTATTGGTCCGAGGCTGGCCAACGCTTCCAGGAGCTTGCCCCTGGCCGGGAGCCGTAGCAGCACCGGATGGTGCTGGTGCCTCTGGCGCCGCGGCAGCGGGAGCCAGTCCCCAGGCAACATCGGCGGACGTTGCCGGGGCAGGCCGGCTAGCGGGTGCTTTTGGGTTTGGTTCAGAGCTCGTCCGGCCGCCGCTGCCGGCAACTGCGGTGATCTGGCAGTCAATGCCCACTGTCTTGTGGATTGCCTGCCGCAGGTTTTCCGAATGGTCTGCACGGCCAAAGGCGCCCGCAAGTCCGGACGTGGTGAACGAAAGGGTAAGCGTGTGTCCGTCGAACGCGCTCACTTGGGCGTTCGGCTCAACGAGCGCCCAGGTGCTGCGCTTGATTTTCGTCAGGGTCTGCAGGACGTCCGGCCACGCGCGGCGCAGCACTTCCACGTCGCCCATGGCGGCCGGGGGAGCGGAGGCAGCGGGCCCCGCGGAAGGCGGGCCGGGTTGCCCGTGCCCGGCATGAACGGTGGCCGGCTGAACCGGCTGAGCGGGTTGGACCGGCTCAGCGGGTTGGACGGGCTGAGCGGGTTGGACGGGCTGAGCCGGCTGAGCGGCCTGGACGGGCTCGGGCCGTGGGTCAGGTGTGTTGCGCTCGTCGGAGCGCGGGTCAGCGGGAGCCGGGCGCGAACCAGCAGGGGCGGGCGAGGTTCCGGCGGAACCCTCGACCGGCCAGTCGCTGGTGCTCACGCGGGGCGGGGTCAGCGGCGCACGGGTCTCAGCGTCAGCCGGTGCAGCGGCGGCCGCAGGCGTGCCGCCCGGACCCGTTGCTCCCGCAGGACGCGCATCCTGTGGAGCATGTGCGGCAGCCGGTCCGGCCGCGGCAGGCGCGGAACTCGAGGGTTCCGTCCGTGCCGGTTCTTGCACTGCTGGCGCAGGGCTGGCGGCTTCCAGCCGGACAGCGCCGGGGACAGACACGGGGGCTGGCGCGTGGACGGGTGCGGCGGCTGGTGCGGTGTTCCCAGCGGGTACGACGTGACCCGTTGGGACAGGCTGGTGACCCGAGTCAACGGCGGGGGCACCGACGTCGTTTCCGGCGTAGTTGAGCCGGCGTTCCACACGGTCAATCCGCGCCGCCATGCCGCGCTCGTTCTGCTCGGAGCTGGGCAGCAGGATGCGGGCACACAAGAGCTCCAGGTGCAGCCGCGGAGAGGTGGCGCCGGTCATCTCGGTCAAGGCCGTGTTGGTGACGTCCGCGGCGCGGGACAGCTCGGCGGCGCCCAGGTTGTGGGCCTGGTTCTTCAGCCGCGCGATCTGGTCCGCCGGCATGCCGCGAAGAATGGTCTGCGCGCTTTCCGGCATGGCCTGGACGATGATGAGGTCGCGGAAGCGCTCCAGCAGGTCCTCGACAAACCGGCGGGGGTCATGGCCGGTCTGGATGACCCGGTCAACGGCGCGGAAAACGGTGGCGGAGTCCGAGGCGGCCACAGCCTCCACAACATCATCCAGCAGCGATGCGTGGGTGTAGCCAAGGAGGGCAACGGCAAGCTCGTAGTCCAGCCCGTTGGGCCCGGCGCCGGCCATCAGCTGGTCCAGGACAGAAAGGGAATCACGGACGGAACCCCCGCCGGCACGGATCACCAGTGACAGCACTCCGGGCGCCACCGGAACGTTCTCCTGGTTGCACAGGAGTTCCAGGTAAGCCATCAGCGGCTCCGGCGGCACCAGCCGGAACGGGTAGTGGTGCGTCCGGGAGCGGATGGTACCGATGACCTTGTCCGGCTCCGTGGTGGCAAAGATGAACTTGATGTGTTCCGGTGGCTCTTCAACGATCTTCAGCAGCGCGTTGAACCCTGCCGACGTGACCATGTGGGCTTCGTCGATGATGAAGATTTTGTAGCGGTCCCGCACCGGGGCGTACGTTGCCCGCTCGCGCAGGTCCCGCGCGTCATCCACGCCACCATGGCTGGCGGCGTCAATCTCGATGACATCCAGCGACCCGGACCCGCCGCGTGCAAGCTCAACGCAGCTGGGGCAGGTGCCGCAGGGGGTGTCCGTGGGGCCCTTGGCGCAGTTCAGGCAACGGGCCAAAATGCGGGCGGATGTGGTTTTGCCGCAGCCCCTGGGGCCGGAGAACAGGTAAGCATGATTGACGCGGTTCTTCCGCAAAGCCGTCATCAGCGGCTCGGTGACATGCTCCTGCCCGATAACGTCAGCGAACGAGTCTGGACGGTATCTGCGGTACAGGGCGGTAGTAACTGTCACAGAGAAAACCCTACCAATCCGGGCTGACAGTCTGCCGCCCTGTGGGGGAATAGTAAAGACCCCCCATGCACCCGCCAGAGCCCATTTACCCTTGCTACCTTCCGGTCCTGGGGGAGTTCAACAGGATGACGCCACATGAGGGGCCGCCAGTTACTTTACCCGAAGTTCAGGCACGACTCGAATCGGCCTCCGGCGGGCGCCAGCCATTGACCTCCCAGCTCATCAGGGCCGGTTCCTCATACGGATGCGCGGCCCGCAAGGCAGCCACTACGGTTTGCAGCAACGGCCCTTCAACCACGCATTCAACCCGGTCCTCGGCAGCTTCCTCCGGTATGCCCGGCTGTCCCTGGTAGGGGTTCGCGCCGTCCCTTGGAGTAAAACGGCCTGTTCCCCGGGACGTGAAGGAGCAGTGCGAGTAGTTTCCGATCCGGCCGGCGCCAGCGTCACCAATTGCCTTCAGGACCCGTTCCGTGTGCGTGACCGGAACGTAAAACACCAGGGCGTGCAGTTCGCTCATGCCTCCCATAGTTCCCCATCCGTCACCGCAAAGGCCGGGAAATCCATTGCTTATCCGGCCGCCACCCACGATCATGGGTATGTACACCGATTGGGGCAATCTCAAGATTGTGAGCTGCGAGGCCTGGCTGAACGGAGCCGGACCCGGCAGCTCAACGGGGTTCCGATGGAATGGGCGCGTTGGGGGCGTCCATTTCTGGGTTAAGCCCCGGGTGGCAAGCTTCCGGGAGCGGCCCGGCCAGCCGGGAAATCAGGCCCGGGACCGTCAATTGGGCGAAGCGGAAAACATCAGGTAGTCTAGTACCTGCTTTTGATTCAGAAGCAGTTGGAGAATTCGCCTAGCGGCCTATGGCGCACGCCTGGAACGCGTGTTGGGTTAACGCCCTCGGGGGTTCAAATCCCCCATTCTCCGCCGGTAGGAACCCGGTCCCGCATTGTCGGGACCGGGTTCTTTCGTTTGCCGGGTTACCCGGGCGCTGGGGACTTCACCGCTCGTCGTAGCCCAGCCGGCGAAGGCGTTCCCTCGCCGCAAGTTCACTGGGGCCGCGCCTGCCCAGGGCAAGGCGTACGACGCCGAGCACCACCTTCGTGGCCAACCTCACCGGGAGCGGGAACGGGCCCAGCCGTGGCACCGACAGGCCGAGCATTTGCCGGTATCTGGGCTCAAGGCTGTAGACCGCGCCGGCAAAAAGAACACGGTACCCGGGCCGGAGCATCGGACTCAGCGGCGGGTTACGGATGAAGGACACCGTTTCAGCCACCTGGCGGTCCACCCGCAACTCACCGCTCTCGTACCACCGGTCAAGTTGCGCCCGCATGTCAGCTTCGCTCAGCGGCGGCTCCTCGACACCCATCAGCTTCCCCGCCTGCGCCCATTCCCGGACGTAGGCATCCGGGCCGCCGGGAATGGGACCGCCCCATAATTTGTGGGCTGTGAGGAACGCGTCCGTAAATGCGATGTGGATCCAGCCGGCCAGCTCGGGATCATTGGCACTGTACTCGCGCTGTGCCCCCGAATTGTCCACGAACTTGCCCTGGACAGGCTCGTGGAGGCGCTGCACTCGCCGTGAAGCTTCCTCGGCGGCGGCCTTGGATCCGTACGTCACGGTGAAGATCCATCGGATGGTCGCGGCCAGGCGGGCGAGGGGATCATCGCGGAAGTTGGAGTGCTCGTGCACGCCGGCAAGGGCGCCCGGGTGCAGGGACTGCATCAGCAGCGTCCGGATTCCGGCCACAATCGGAGACATGGAGCCGTGCACCGCCCAGACTGCCGAGCCCGGGAGATGGTAGCCGGGGTCTTCCCCCTCAGCCAGCTTCGTTACCCAGTCAGGGACCGCATCGGCCCTGCCGGTGAACGTCTTTTTGAGTTCGTCCTGCCATTTCCGAAGGAAACTGTGCATATCCCATTGTTGCCCACGCTAAGCCCCTTGTGAGCAGGGGCAGCAAGTACCGCAAGGTTTGCTCAATTATTTGACCCGGGCCACGCTACGGGGTTCACAGGCTTCCGGCCGTGTGGTCCCATGGGAGAACTGTCATGACAGCGGGCGGTAGATCATGTTCTGGAGTCAGTATCTTGGGGAATCATCGGAGACCGGATAAGCACGTAGAACCACGCCGTCCGCATGCCGCCCTGGTGCGCGCTGCCGCGGCCACGGGCGCGTTTGCCCTCTCCATCTGGGCCCTCAACCTCACGGGAACCGCAGCGGATGTGACGACAGCGGCGGCAGGACCGGCCGGCATGGCCGCCATTTCCGCCGGCTCTGGTGCGGCTGTGCCGGTGTCCGGACGCCAGGGCGAATTGCCGTCCGGGGTCGTGGGCGCCGGCAGTCTGCAGACAACCATCGTCACAGATCCCTCAGCCCTGGTCTCCTTTCCCCGTCCGGCGCTGGGCAGCTACACCGGCGACAGTTCCCTGCCGCTGTCGGTTGGGCACGCAGGGCTGGACAGGCCCCCTGCCGGCTTCCTTCGGGCGCCCCTTGAACTGTTGATTTCCAGTTCACCCTTCGGTCACCGGGTGAGCCCGCTGTCCGGGGCCGCCGGAGACTTCCACCTCGGCCAGGATTACGCGGCGCCGTGCGGAACAAGGGTGTATGCGGCGGACTCGGGAGTGGTCCGGGCAGCAGGCTGGCACCCGTGGGGCGGTGGCAACAGGGTGGAGATCGACCACGGCAACGGCCTGGTCACCACCTACAACCACTTGGATGCCATCGCCGTGCACACGGGTGACAAGATCAATGTTGGCCAGTTCATCGCCGAGGTGGGCACCACCGGATGGTCCACCGGGTGCCACCTGCACTTCGAGACGATCCTCGACGGGCGCCATATCAGTCCGCTGACGTGGGGCCTTATGCCGGCACGTCCCCTTGCCGGCGACGGAGCAGAACACCTGCAAAGCTACGCCCCAGGCAGCGGTTCCCCGCTGGGGTGGCTGCAGTGGGTCGTACCTGTCGGCTTTGGTCCGGATGACCACGTAGGTGTTGGTGGTCCCGGAACGCCTGCGACGCCGGCCTCGCCGCCGCTGACGGCGAGCGTGCCAGCCCCGGGTGCCCCTTCGCTGTCACCGTCGGCACCCGTCAGTGATCCGGACCCGACGCCGTCACCCAGTGAGCCGTCCCCGACGCCGAAACCGAGTGATCCGGACCCGACGCCGTCACCCAGTGAGCCAACGGTGACGCCGACGCCGACCCCCACGACGGATCAGACGACACCCTCAGCGACAGAGACAACCGAGACACCAACACCAACCGCGACACCAACTCCGACGACCTCCACACCGACGCCCACGCCCACTGCGACCGCGACGCCGACTGAACCGACAGCGTCGCCCTCGCCCAGTGAGCCGTCTCCGACCCCATCCGGAACGACGCTGACAACCTCACCCTCGCCGTCGTCCAGTGAGGCCTCGCCGTCCCCGACCCCGTCGGAACAGACGCCTTCGCCCGCACCCACCCAGCCCTCTGGTCAGGGGCAAGCTCCTGCTGCGAAGGAGCCGGAACAATGCCTCGTTCAGCCGGCACAGGAAACGTCCAGCCCGGACCAGTACCCTGAGCCGTTGGCCACGAATTCCACGTATGAACAACTTCCTGAGGACGCAGCCTGTGACACCCTTGTACCCGATCCCGCTGACCCTGAACGATGGAACCGAGACTGATTTCGGCAGGTTCAAAGGGAAAGTGGTGATGGTGGTCAACGTCGCGTCCAACTGCGGCCTGACACCCCAGTACTCCGGGCTGGAGGCGCTGTATGAAAAGTTCCGCGACCGCGGGTTCGAAATCCTGGGCGTCCCCTGCAACCAGTTCGCCGGACAGGAGCCAGGCAGCGACAGTGAAATCGCGGAGTTCTGCGAGCGGAATTACGGCGTGACCTTTCCTCTGACAGCCAAGGCCGACGTCCGCGGCAAAGACCAGCACCCGCTCTACGCTGAGCTGACCAGATTCAAGACCGGGCTGCTGCCGGGGATGGTGAAATGGAACTTCGAGAAGTTCCTGGTCAACCGGGACGGCGAAGTGGTGGCACGCTTTGCCCCGACTGTTGAGCCTGACTCGGCGGAAGTCATCGACGCCGTCGAAAGCGCCCTGGGCTGACACTGTGCTTTCCCGAATTATTTCCACAAAAGCGCAGTTCTTTTAGCTTTTTCCACACGGGCTTCGGCGATTCACCCCAAGTTTGCCAAATGTCTGATTGGATAAAGATTACTGAAGGGTAGAAGGGAAGAACGGCTTCCCACCGACCACAGAGGCAGCAATGGAGCACATCGAGGCCGAACATCCCCGGCCACGCCACTTCCTACTCCACCTGAGTGATCCCCACTTGTTGGGAGGTCCGGATCCCCTTTACGGCGTCGTAGACAGCGAAAAGCGGCTTATCCAGCTCTTCGATGAGGTCAAAGCATCCGGCGCGAGGCCGGAGGCCGTCATCTTCACGGGAGACCTGGCAGACAAGGGCCATCCGGAAGCGTACGTGAAGCTTCGGGCCATCGTTGAGCCTGCCTGCCAGGAACTGGGCGCGGAAGTCATCTGGGCCATGGGAAACCATGACAACCGGGCGAACTTCCGGAAGGGACTGCTGGACCAGCCCGGCAACGACGACCCCCTCGACCACAGCTACTTCATCAACGGCCTGCGCGTCATTACCCTGGACACGTCAGTCCCGGGCTTCCACCATGGCGAACTTGATGACGCCCAGCTCGACTGGCTGGCGCAGGAACTCGAGACTCCGGCTCCGGACGGCACCATCCTGGCGCTCCACCACCCGCCTGTTCCCTCGGTTCTGGACCTGTCGGTCCTGGTGGAGCTCAGGGACCAGGCATCCCTGGCAGCGGTGGTCCGTAACTCGGACGTCCGGACCATCCTCGCCGGGCACCTCCACTACTCCACCACCGCGAGCTTTGCGGGCGTCCCCGTGTCGGTCGCCTCCGCCAGCTGCTACACCCAGGACCTGAACGTTCCCGTGGGCGGTTCCCGCGGGCAGGATGCCGGGCAGTCGTTCAACCTGGTGCATGTTTACGAGCACACCATCGTGCACTCGGTAGTCCCGCTGGGAAGTGCGACGACGGTGGGCGAGTATGTTTCCCCGGAGGAGACAGGGCGGCGGCTGGCTGCCGCAGGCATCCGGATTCCCGAAACTGCGAAGCAGCGGAGCAGCGTCAAGCAAGGCCAGCCCACGAGCCACTAAAAAGGCTGCCACTGACCGGGACGGTACGAAGGGTTCGGCAAGGTCCGTGCCGCGAAGGCGGCGCGGACCCTGCCCCCAGGCACTACTTCTCCCAGGGCGCCTTGATGGGGAAGTACTTCTCCAGGAAGTCCGTCACGAGTTCGGCCCGCTCGTCCGCTCCGACTTCAGGGAAGCTGCCGTCGTTCAGGCAGAAGAAGTCCATATTCCGCTTGGTCAGCAGTTTGGGCAGGTAATTCAGCCCGGCGCGCATGGTGGTGTCCACGTAACGTACCTTGGCCGCTGTCTGGGTCACCGCGCGCCCGGTAAGCAACGCGTAGTAGTGGTAGAACGAGTTGGTGACGGAGATGTTGTCCGCCGCGCGGAACCGGCTGGCTGCCGTTTTCCGGAACTCTTCGGGGAATTCCTGCTCCATTTGCGCCACCAGGCTGCGCCGCAGCGGGGCCGCGCTGTGCTCCAGGTGCCGGGTGGTGATCCGTCCGAAACGGTTCCACAGCAGTTTCCGGTTGACGCGTGCCGCGTTTTCGAAACCGCTGCGCTCAGCGGCGTTCTCGCCCAGCCCGATCCGGGTTTCTGCCTCGATGAACTTGGTGATGCCGCCCGGGGTGAAGAACATGTCCGGGCCCACGGGGCGGCCGAAGAACATGTCATCGTTCGAGTACAGGAAGTGCTCTGACAGCCCGTCGATGTGGTGCAGCTGGCACTCCACCGCCTGCGAGTTGTGGGTTGGCAGCACGGCAGGATCGGAGAAGAACTCTTCGCTGCGGACAATGGTGACGGCCGGGTGGTCCGCCAGCCAGGCGGGTGCGGGGGAGTCCGTGGCGATGAAGATGCGGCGGATCCACGGCGCGAACATGTAGACGGACCGGAGCGCGTATTTGAGCTCGTTGATCTGCCGGAACCGGGCTTCGTGGTCGTCGCCTTCGCCCAGGACTACGCCCTGCTGCTGCGAACGCCGGGCCGCGATGTATTCGGGCGAGCTGCCGTCCACCCAGGAGAACACCAGGTCGATGTCGAAGCTGATGTCGCTGGCGTGGTCCGCGAACATGTTCTCGATGGTGGGCCAGGTGTGGCCGTAGCGTTCCACGGTGCCGCGGACGGCGTCCTGCCGCAGCAGCGTGCGGCGCGTGAGGGAGTTCTCGATAGGCAGGATCAGCTGCTCGCCTTCGAAGGACCACAGCTCGATCTGCACCCCGGCGGACGCGCCGAACTCAAAGCCGCCCACGGGTTCAACCCGGGGCCGGTACAAACGGAAGATGCGTGCCTGCCGGTTGGAGGATAGCTCGCCGTCTGCCACCAGTACGGAGGTCTTCTTTTTGGCATCCACCGTCATGGAGTAGAACGGCTCATCCCGGCAGGCCGCCACCAGGGCAGCCCGGAGCTTTTTCCGGTCTTTCCAGTCCAGGGCGATGACGGGCCGGTCGTTGTTGCCGCGGACCAGGAGGTAGGCGAGGTCTGCACCAACCAGGACATTGCGCAGGAACAGCAGGTCCTCCACCATGGCCTGGTAAGGAGTCCTGTTGTAGTTTATCAGGGCATAGCGGCCCTTGTGCCTGAGCACATCGGCTCGGTGCCTGAGGCGCTGTTCCGCCGCCGCAGACGTAACCTCTGCATGAAATTGTTCTTCTACGGACGCTTGGCTGCCGTAGTAGACCTCGTCCTGTACCGGTGCTTCTGTAATGATGTTCTCCGAGCTGGTCAAAGTAAGTAAGCCTTCCTACCTGCATGATAGCCGCGCAGTGGAAACGGAAGGTTTCCGGCCGGGCCCGCCCGGCCGCGGAAGGGGCTCAGGCGCCCAGCGCCTCCCGCCAGCTGCGCAGGAAAGCGCCGCCGGCGTCGTCGTGGATCACCGAGGCATCCAGTCCCAGGTCCACGGCGGTCAGGACGTCGTAGGGCTTGTCCGGAACACCGTCCGCCGGGCGGACGTCCACATGCTTCACCTCGTGGTCGTTATGGTGGAGCCAGTCTGCCATGGCGTAGTCCGTGCGGGAATCACCCACCGTCCGCCAGGCCTGCGGCGTGATCCCTTGGGCGGCCAGCAGTTCCACGGCCCGGCTGGCGCCCAGGTCCTTGCCCAGCCGCACCGACTCGATGTCCGTGGAGATAATGGTGGGGTCCACGCGGTAGTCCACTTCGTCGTCCGAATTGGGGGCGTGGTGGTCCAGCCGGACCACGCCCAGGCCGTGGCGGGCCATCAGCTCCATGGCGTCGGCGTCGAAAAGTTTCTGTTCAGCCAGGTATTCGGCGTTGGGAACCTCGATGTGCTGTTCTACGGACACCATGGCCCGCTTGGTTTCATCGAAGAACATGTGCGCTGAGTAGTCTTCGGCCACCATCCGGCGGATGTCGTCGCCGTAGGCTGCGGGCACGGCCAGTTCACGGTCCACGTGGATGGGGCCGGGGCCGGCCGCGGTGTAGCTGAACCAGACGGCGCCCTTTTCGCAAATGGCGTGGATGATGGTGCCGGCCGGCATTCCCGCGGCGATCATCGGTTCCATGACCTGCCCGCGGATGAAGGCATCCGAGCGGCCGGTGTTGAAAATGACAGGAATGCCGGCTGCGGCCAGGCCCACGAGGTCAAGGATGATTTCCTGTTTCACGTCACGGGTCACGGGGCTGGCCACGGGGCCGTCCACGTCCAGCAGCAGCGCGAGGGGAGGCGTGGCGGGCACGCGGACACCTGGGGTGGAGGAAGCAGTGAACTCGGTTGCTGTCATGGCTCCATTCTGTCAGCAGGGCCGTAAACTCCCGGCCCCGTCCCGGGAAGATCACCGCGTGTGACACATGGTCACTGTTTGGCTACAACCTTCCCCGGGGCGTGCCGGATACTTTCGCTGGAACCGATGGGTGCCTAGTGTGGCATGGTGATATTCAAAGCTGTGGGCGAGGGCCGCCCTTACCCTGACCATGGTTACAACAATCCCAAGGAATGGGCTGCGCTGCCGCCACGGCCGGTCAGGCTCGACGAACTGGTGACCACCAAGCGCACGCTGGACCTGGAGGCGCTCCTCGCGGAGGACTCCACTTTCTTTGGCGACCTTTTTCCGCACGTGGTGCAGTACCAGGGAACCCTCTATCTTGAGGACGGCCTGCACCGCGCCGTCCGGACCGCCCTGCACCAGCGCACGGCGATCCACGCCCGCGTGCTGGTAATAGATGGCTAGGAAGAAGCAGCAGGACGCAAGCGTCCTCCATGGCCACCACGTTGTCACCGGCCCTGAACTCAGGGCCGCCTTTCACGCAGGGCACGACGCCGATGACACCGTCCGGGTGCGCCGCCGCGTGCTTCACGGCGTGGTGCTTGTGCTCCTGATCGGACTGATCATCGCGGCCATCATTACCGCGCTGGCCATCATCAACGGACGCCTGAAGATCCCCGCCGCCGAGCCGGCAGAAGAAACGGTCTCCTCCTGCCCGGCCGGCACCTTCGATTACACCCCTCACGAAAAGATCAACCTCAATGTCTACAACTCCACCAACCGGCCAGGGCTGGCGCGGTCTGTGGCCGACGAGTTAGTGGGGCGGAAGTTCGTGGTGGGCGCGGTGGCGAACGTCGAGGCCGGCTACCGCGGCATCGCGGCGGTGGTTTCGGGTCCGGCCGGACAGTCCGCGGCGCTGAGCGTCCAACGCAACCTGCCAGGCTCGGACTACTTCCAGGACGGCAGGACCGACGGCAGCGTTGACGTCATCCTGGCCCAGGACTACAAGGCGCTGGCTCCGCCCGAGCTCGTTGACCAGACGCCGGGCAAGCTCAGCTGCCCGCGTGAAAGCCGCCGCGTCGCCGATGACGACAAGTGGCCGGTCATGCCCTCGGCGGCGCCCACCCGCTAAAGAATTGCTTAGCGGGCCACGGCGGGAAGCGGGGCAACGCGGACGGGCCGGCCGGCGTCGTCGAACCTCGCGCCGGCACCCAGCTGGATGAAGCGCACCGTCCGGGCCACGCGGGCTTCCAGTTCCGCAGGCTCATCGCTGCCCCGGGCCGCGCTGGACGAGAGGGTCCCGAGGATCAGTTGCGCCTGCTGGCCCACGTCGGCCACGGGAAGGTACCCCTGCTCCATCCCGTCGCGCAGGATGCCCTGCAGCAGGACGCTCAGCTCACCCACGTGATCGGCGAGTTTGGCGAAGGACGACGGCGAGAGGACGGCCCCCATCGCAGGTCCCGGGGGGAGGTGGCGGCGGCTGAGGTCCACTACCTGGGCGCGGACGTACAGTGCCAGCCGCTCCACCGGGTTGTCGAGGCGGCCCAGGGCATCGCGCAGCTCGGACAGGAACTTTTCGGTCTCATCCAGCGCGTAGGAGATGAGGAGCTCTTCGATGTCCGCGTAGTAGTTGTAGACGGCGGTCCGGCCCACCCCGGCATGCCGGGCAACATCAGTCATGGTCAGCCCGGGCAGGCCGTGGGAAAAAAGGAGCTCACCGAAAGCAGTGAGGATCCGGCGCTGCGTCTCCGCGCGCTGCTCGGCGTTGCTGGCCGCTGAAATCCTGGGCATACAGACACTTTACCGCGAAGTGTCAGTAAACGTCCCGCTGCCTGTGGGCAGGTGCTGCCTGGACCTGGCAGCCATCCGGTCCGCAGGCATCCCCGTCAGTGGAGTTGACCAGCACCAGGGGATTGGCGGCCTGCCACGCCTGGTTGAGGGCGGCAGTGAACGTTTCGGCAGGCTGGGCGCCCGAAAGGCCGAACTTCCGGTCGATCACGAAGAACGGCACGCCGCTGATGCCCAGCGCACGGCCTTCCTCGAAATCTGACCGGACGTCCGCGGTGTACTTGTCCGTGGTGAACAGTTCCTCCACCTCGTCCCTGTTGATGCCCAGGTCCAGGCCGAGGGAGGTCAGGTACTCACGGCCGCCGATGTCCTTGCCGTGTTCGAAGTGGTCGCTGAGCAGGCGCTCCTTGGCTTCATCCTGCTTACCGTGGGCAGCTGCAAGATGGATCAGGCGGTGGGCGGTGAAGCTGTTCGCCACCACCACCGAATCGAACCGGTAGGCCAGGCCCTCACCCTTGGCCTGCTCGGTGACATGCTGGAACATCTGCGACACCTGCTGCGGCGCAAGGCCTTTGCGGGTGCTGAGATATTCCAGCTCGGTCCCGTCATAGTGCTCCGGCAGGGTGGGATCCAGCTGGTAGCTGCGCCATGTCACTTCCACGGAATCGCGGTGCTCGAACTCAGCAAGGGCCGTCTCAAAGCGGCGCTTGCCGATGTAGCACCACGGGCACGCGACGTCAGACCAGATCTCAATCTTCATGTTGGGCATAACTGCACTCTCCCGGCGGCCATTCCGCGGCAGTGCGTTATTTGCGCCACACGAGCTCTTGCGGTGGGGCTGCAACGTAGGCAATAGTCTGAGTTAGGTGAAACAGACGCCATAGGAAAACCGATTGCACCGCGGGCCGGAGCCGGCGCGTGGTCGGAAGTGCCCGGTCAGCTGGGGAGCCCGGCCTGTATTTTTGCGAGGCAGGGTATGCGGATAGGACTTGTTGCGGGACCGTGGATTCCGGTTCCGCCGGTGACGTACGGCGGTATTGAACGGGTAGTGGACAGCCTGGCCAGGGGCTTTGCTGCCGCCGGGCACGAGGTTGTCCTGGCGGCGCCGTCGGACAGCACCTGTCCGGTACCCCTGGCTCCGGGCATGCGGCCGGCTCAAATCGACGAGCTCGGTTTCACCACGTCCGAGCTGAGCCATGTAACCAGGGCCTATGAGGCCATGGGGGATGTGGACATCATCCATGACCACACCCTTACCGGACCCTTGTATATGCAGCGGCCCGCACGGGTTCCGGTGGTGACCACGATCCATGGCCCGCTCAACGAGGAAGCGGTGGACATCTACCGTGCCATTGGCCGGCATGCAGCTGTCATCGCTATTTCCCGCGACCAGTGCTCCCGTGCACCGGAGGTGCCCGTCACACGGGTCATCCATCACGGCATGGACGTCGCAAACGTCCCGGCGGGTTCCGGAAGCGGGGGCTATCTGTGCTTTGTTGGACGGGCCTGCCCGGACAAGGGTCTTCTTGAGGCCATCGTGGTCGCCAGGGAGGCGGGGATGCCGCTGCGCATAGCGGTCAAGATGCGGCAGCCTGACGAAATCCGCTATTTCCGCGATGTCATCGAGCCCATGCTGGGGCCCAATGAGGACTTTGTGGGCGAAGTGGATGATGCCGCCAAGTACCGGTTGATGGGCGAAGCGCTGGCTTTCCTCAATCCCATCCAGTGGTCCGAACCCTTCGGGCTGGTGATGATCGAGGCGCTGGCGACAGGCACCCCTGTGATCGGCACCCCGATCGGCTCTGCGCCCGAAATCATCGACCACGGCCGGACCGGATTTTTGGGGCGCACGGAGCAGCTTCCGGGCTTCGTGCAGGAGGCGGCCGGCCTTAGCCGGGCAAGGTGCCGGAAAGTCGCCGAAGAACGGTTCGGCGAGGAACGCATGGTCCGCGATCACCTCAGGCTTTTCGAGAAGCTGCTGGCAGGGGAGATGGCTGCAGGGGTTCCGGATGCGGTCGGCTTGCACCAGAATCTTTAAGGCACGGGCTTGGCGATCCGCGCCAAGCCCGTCGCCTAGCAAAGGAGTCCATCCATGACCGCATGGAATGCCGATACTGAGGCCGGCGCATCGGAATCAGGTTCGGTCACCATAGTGGAGGGGTCCTCGTTCTGCATCTCGTCCGAAACGGGTGACATCAGTTCCGTCGCCGGCACGAACGGGGCCTTCTTCCAGGACACCCGCATCATCTCCCGCTGGATCCTCCGGATCAACGGGTCGCTGCGGGAGCCCCTGGTGGCCCAGAAGCCGCAGCCGTTCGGAGCCACTTTTGTTGGCCGCGCCAAATGGCCGGACGGCAGGTTCGACAGCCCGCTGGTGGTCCGCCATGTCCGCCACATCGGTCCGGGACTCCAGGACGACATCACCCTGGAAAACTATGCTGCGGAGCCGGTGGACTGCGATATCGAACTCCTCGTGGACGCCGACCAGGCCGATCTCTTCGACGTCAAGGGCGGCCGGACTACGCAAGGCGCCGAGGCCACCCGCGAAGTGGTGGACGGCAGCCTGGTCATTGAAGCCGCGCGCCACGGACAACGACGGGGAAGCTCCATCAGGGCGCAGGGTGCCGAGGCCAGCACCGACGGGCTCCGTTTCCGCGCCACCGTCCCGGCCCGGGGCAAATGGGCCACCAGCGTGATTGTGGTGCCCCTGGTCAACGGGCAGCCCCCTGCCGATCCCTTCACCGAGGCGCGGCTCCCGCGGCACCGCGAAGGAGTGCGCCGGCACCGGGCCTGGGAGGAGAACGTCCCGCAGGTCACCGTGACGGACAGCAACCTGCAGGAGGTGCTGAACCGGAGCCAGAGCGACCTGGGCTCGCTGCGGATCTTCGACGACCACCACCCCGGGCGGGTGGCGGTGGCAGCCGGAGCCCCCTGGTTTATGGCCCTGTTCGGCCGGGACTCCCTCCTGTCGTCCTATATGAGCCTGCTGGTGAGTCCCAATCTGGCGGCCGGTACGCTGCAGACCCTGGCCGGGCTCCAGGGGACCAAGGTTGATCCGGACTCAGAGGAAGAACCCGGACGCATCCCGCACGAGGTGCGGCTGGGCGTCACTGCCGGGCTGTCCCTGGGCGGCACAGCATATTACGGCACGGCTGATGCCACTCCGTTGTTCGTGGGTGTCCTGGGCGAGCTCAGCCGCTGGGGACTGTCCCGCGAGATTATCCATCCGCTGCTGCCCCACGCGGACCGCGCCCTGGACTGGATTGAAAAGTACGGTGACCGCGATGGCGACGGATTTGTGGAGTACCAGCGGCCCAACGACCACGGGCTGGTGAACCAGGGCTGGAAAGACTCCTGGGACGGCATCAACTTTGCCGACGGCACCATTGCCGAAGCGCCCATAGCCCTGTGTGAAGTGCAGGCCTATGTCTACTCCGCCTACATCGGCAGGTCCCTGCTGGCACGGTGGGACGGCGACAAGGCCCTGGAACAGCACTGGGCAGACAAGGGTGCCGCCTTGAAGACTGAATTCAACGAGAAGTTCTGGCTGCCGGACAAGGGCTATTTCGCGGTGGCACTGGACAAGGACAAGCGGCCGGTAGACGCCTGTACCTCGAACATGGGCCACTGCCTCTGGACAGGCATCGTGGACGAGGACAAGGCGCCTTCGGTAGTGGAGCACCTGATGTCATCCCAGATGTTCACGGGCTGGGGCATCCGCACCCTCGGCTCGGACATGGGCGCCTACAACCCGGTGAGCTACCACAACGGGTCGGTGTGGCCGCACGACTCGGCACTGGTGGCAACGGGGCTGATGCGGTACGGATTTGTGGAGGAGGCCCGGCGGGTCGCCTCCGGCCTCATTGACGCCGCAGAACACTTTGACGGGCGACTGCCGGAACTGTTTTGCGGTTTCGACCGAGGCGAGTTCCCCGGGCCCGTGCCCTATCCCACCGCGTGCTCGCCGCAGGCCTGGGCAGCGGCGGCGCCAGTGCAGCTGATGCGCGTGCTGCTGCGTTTCGACCCCGTCTACACCCACGGAGTGGTGCACCTGGCGCCGATCCTCCCCGAGGACATGGGCGACTTCCAGGCCGCGAATGTCCGGATCGACTCCTCCCGGATCACTATCAGGGCGCACGGGACCGGAGGCAGCATCGACGGGCTCCCGCCCGGACTCAAGCTCTTGTCGGAGCCGCGTCCGCCCCTGGCTTACGCGCCCAATGCCCACCAGCACGCCTGACGGCGCCGCTGGTGGCGCGCGGCGGACGCTGGGGCAGTCAGGGAACGGGGCGCTCCAGCACGAAGTCATGCTCCACCGAAGTGCCCAGCCGGAAGGACTTGGTGCCCGCCTTCCGGAACCCTGACTTCTCGTAGAAGCGGATGGCCCGGGCGTTCTGGCTGTTGACCCCCAGCCAGACGCCCTTCCCGCCGGCTTCGGCGGCCGCCGCCAGGCTGGCATGCATCAGTTCAGCGGCGGCGCCGAGCCCGTGGTGTTCCGGGTGCACGTAGCACTTGCTCAGTTCCACCGACGGCAGGATTTCCAGGGACGCAACAACATCCGGGTCCGTAGCCGGACGGTTCACCAGCAAGCTGTAGCCGCGGAGGCCGCCGTCGGCATCGATCACAAGGACCGTCACATCGGGATCGGCGAGGTACGCCTGGAAGTGGCGTTCGCTGAGCGTGTTCGCCAGGTGGGCGGCAATGTCCTCAGGCGACGCCGACGGCGGACACGCCAGCGGAAAGGTGACGGCCGCCAGGGCAGCCAGCGCCCCGGCGTCGTCCGTTGTTGCTGTACGGATCGAATGTGGCATGGAGGGATTCTACGTTCGCCCCCGGGTCACTGCTTGAACGCGGCGTCGAAGGAGGTGTTCGACGGCGGGAAATCGAACTTTTTGAGGGCGGCGAGGGCTTCGGGGGCACCGTGCAGGCGGTCCATGCCGGCGTCTTCCCATTCCACCGAGATGGGGCCGTTGTAGCCGATCGCGGACAGGGCACGGAAGGACGCTTCCCAGGGGACGTCGCCTCGTCCGGCGGAGACGAAGTCCCAGCCGCGGCGCGGGTCGCCCCAGGCCAGGTGGGAGCCCAGGACGGTGTTCCGGCCGGTCTGGCGGACCTTGGTGTCCTTGCAGTCCACGTGGTAGATCCGGTCCTTGAAGTCCCAGATGAAGGAGACGGGGTCGATGCCCTGCCACATCATGTGCGACGGGTCCCAATTCAGCCCGAACGCTTCGCGGTGGTTGATCGCCTCGAGGGTGCGGACGGTGGTCCAGTAGTCGTAGGCGATTTCGGAAGGGTGGACTTCGTGGGCGAAGCGGACGCCGCATTCGTCAAAGACGTCCAGGATGGGGTTCCACCGGTCGGCGAAGTCCTGGTAGCCGGCGTCGATGACCTTGTCGGGGACGGGCGGGAACATGGCCACGTACTGCCAGATGGAGGAGCCGGTGAACCCGACCACGGTGTCCACCCCGAGGGCCTTGGCGAGCCGGGCGGTGTGCTTCATTTCCTCGGCGGCACGCTGGCGGACGCCTTCGGGGTCGCCGTCGCCCCAGACTTTGGCGCCGACGATGGCTTCGTGGCGGAAGTCGATGGGGTCATCGCAGACGGCCTGGCCCTTGAGGTGGTTGGAGATGGCCCAGACCTTCAGGTTGTACTTCTCCAGGATCTCCAGCTTGGACTTGACGTAGCCGGGTTCGTCCCAGCGCCAGGCGTCCAGGTGGTCGCCGGAGACGGCGATCTCCAGGCCGTCGTAGCCCCAGCCGGACGCGAGGCGGGCGACTTCTTCGAAGGGCAGGTCTGCCCACTGGCCGGTGAACAGGGTGTACGGGCGGGGCATGTCAGGCTCCTTCAATGGTGGACGGCTGGATGAGGGCGCTTTTCGCGGCTGTGGACTCCTCGACGGCGGCGAGGATGCGCTGGACTTGCAGGCCGTCTTCAAACGACGGCGAAGGCGCAGTGCCGCCGTCGATGGCCAGCAGGAAGTCCCGGATCTGGTGCGTGAAGGTGTGCTCCCAGCCGATGATGTGGCCCTGCGGCCACCAGGCGTCCAGGTACGGGTGCTCCGGTTCAGTGACCATGATCCGGCGGAACCCTTGTTCACGGGCGGGTGCGGTGGCGTCCAGAAACTGGAGTTCGTTGAGGTTCTCGAGGTCGAAGCGGAGGGCGCCCTTATCGCCGTAAATTTCGATCTGCAGGGAGTTTTTCCGGCCGGTGGCCACACGGGATGCCTCCACTGAGGCGATGGCTCCGGAAGCGAGGGCCAGGGTTGCCCAGGCGGCGTCGTCCACCGTGACGTCTTCCGGCCCTTGCGCGCCGGGCCGCTGGTGAACAAACGTCTGCAGCCGGCCCGAGACTTCCGTGACCTTGTCGCCGAGCAGGAAGAGGACCTGGTCGATGGCATGGGACGCGATGTCTCCCAGGGCCCCGGAACCGGCGGTCTCCTTCCTCAGCCGCCAGGTCATCGGTGCCGACTCGTCGGCCAGCCAGTCCTGGAGGTAGGCCGCGCGGACCTGCCGGACGTTACCCAGCCTGCCTTCGCTCACCAGTTCCTTCGCGAGGGCCAGGGCCGGGACGCGGCGGTAGTTGAAGCCCACCATCGACTGCACACCCTGTGCCCTGGCGGCCTGGGCGGCAGCGGTGATGGCCTCAGCTTCGGCCAACGTGTTGGCCAGGGGCTTTTCCAGCAGCACGTGCTTGCCGGCTTCGAGTGCGGCGATGGCGATTTCGGCGTGCATCCAGCCCGGCGCGCAGATATCGACGATGTGGATGTCGTCCCGGTCCAGGACCGTGCGCCAGTCCGTGGCCGTTTCCTTCCAGCCGTACCTGGCGGCGGCTTCGGCAACGGCGGCGGCGTCCCGGCCCACCAGGACCTTCTGCTCGACGGCCGGGACATCGAAGTAGCTGGCAACGTTCCGCCACGCGTTCGAGTGTGCCTTGCCCATAAAGGCGTAGCCGATCATTGCCACGCCCAGGGTGGTCTGGTTTGTCTTGTTAGTCATGCGCCTTCTCCCAGCGTCAAGGTTTCGGGGGCCCAGTCCTCGGGGACTGGTTGGGATACCGGCGCGTTGCTGGCAACGTCCACGAAGGTGCCGGATCCCATGGACTCGTTGATGGCCACCATGGCGTCAAGTACGTGGTAGGCCAGTTCTCCGGTGGCGCGGTGGGGGACCCCGGCCCGGATGGAGCGGGCCATGTCCAGGACGCCCAGGCCGCGGCCGTTCGCCGGGCCGGTGGCGGGGATGGTGGTCCAGTCCTCGTCGCCTGCGCGCCAGATCTTGATGTCGCCGTCGAAGTAGTTGGGGTCAGGCAGGGAGATGGTGGCCTCGGTGCCGGTGATTTCTACGAAGCCCAACCGCTGGCGGGGGGATTCGAAGGAGAACACGCTGTGGGAGGACGCGCCGGACTCGAACTGGGCCATGGCCGAGACGTGGGTGGGCACCTCCACCGTGAATTCCTCGCCGGCTTTGGGGCCGGAGCCGATCACGCGGACGTCCTGGGACTTGGAGCCTACGGCGGCCACCTTGCGGATGGAGCCGAAGGCCTGGACCAGGGTGGTGAGGTAGTACGGGCCCATGTCGAACAGGGGCCCGGCGCCGTGCTGGAAGAGGAAGGCCGGGTTGGGGTGCCAGGATTCCGGGCCGGGGGTCTGGAACGTGGTCATGGCCGTCAGCGGGGTGCCGATGTCCCCGCGCTGGATGATCCGCAGCGCCGTCTGCAGGCCTGCGCCCAGGAAGGTATCCGGCGCGCACCCCAGCCGGAGCCCCGCGGCGTCAGCGGTTTTGAGCAGGCCCAGGCCGGATTCGCGGTCCAGCGAGAACGGCTTTTCGGTCCAGACGTGCTTGCCGGCGTTGACGGCGGCCGTGGCCACTTCCACGTGGGCGGCCGGGATGGTCAGGTTGACGATGATGTCCACGTCGGGGTGGTTCAGGGCCTTCTCCACCCCGCCCCACTCGGGGATGCCGTACTCCTTGGCCCGGGCCCGGGCCGCTTCCTCGAACAGGTCGGCGATGACGTGCACCTTGAGGTCCGGGAAAACCGTGAGATTGTCCAGGTACTGCTTGCTGATGTTCCCGGCACCGATAACGGCAACGCCTACCGGGCCTTTACCGGTGGCGCTCATGCCTTGATTCCTTCGCCTGATGCCATCAGGAACGACAGGCTCTCGTTGATGCCTTCGAAGATGTCGCCGCTGTAGTCGTCAAACTCCACTA
Source organism: Arthrobacter sp. Soil_C_49 (assembly GCF_057656635.1). Lineage (NCBI taxonomy): Bacteria > Bacillati > Actinomycetota > Actinomycetes > Micrococcales > Micrococcaceae > Arthrobacter > Arthrobacter sp. Soil_C_49. The sequence continues at coordinate 39,891 of NZ_JBDGJZ010000006.1, read as the reverse complement.
CGCCGACTTCCAGCGACGCGGCCGCCGCGATGACGTCCAGCACTGCCACTTTGCCCTGGCCGGCCGGAAGCTGGGCCTTGGTGTCGGTGGTGAGGGGGCCGTCCTTGATATGAATGAACTTCACGCGGTTTCCGAGCTTGCCCAGGATATCCACCGGGTCCTGCCCGCCCACCGCAACCCAGTACGTGTCCACCTCGAGTACCAGCTCAGGGTCCAGCAGGTCTGCAAAGTACTCCAGCGCCGTGCGTCCCTCAATGGTGGATTCCAGCTCCCACTGGTGGTTGTGGTACCCCACCCGGAGGCCGTATTCGGCGCCCTTCTTTGCCGCCTCGTTCAGCAGCGCGGCTGTGGCTTGCACGTCTTCGGCGTTCTGCCAGCGTTCGGCCGGGATGTACGGCTCGATGACGGTGGTGATGCCCAGTTCCTTGGCGGCGGCGAAGATCTGATCCTGGTCCTGGCTCAGCAGCGGGGCGTGGCCGGACGGTGCCGTCAGGCCGTTCTCCCGCAGCGCCGCCCCGAGTTCCTGTGCCGTGGCGACGAAGTTGTACGGCTCCACCTGCGTGAAGCCGATCTCCGCGACTTTACGGATGGTGCCGGGGAGATCTTCCTGGATGGCGTTCCGCAAGGTGTAGAGCTGGAGCGAGTAGGACATTGAAGTCTCCTGGTTTCTGGGAGGTTCCGGAGCGGCGGTGGATCCGGACGGGAGTGGGCCCGGCCACAATTCTTCGGCTACTGCAACGCTAGGATGACTTTTGCTGTGCGTCAAGCAAAAGTCGCTGACGTGACATGCAGAAGTGGCCGTGCTATCTATGTCCTATGACCAAGCCAGCGGGGAGCAGCGCCGGGCCTGAGCCTGCCCTTGCCCAGGGCGGGGCCGGCGTGCTGTTCCAGCTGCTGCGTGACGGCAAGGCACGCACCCGTGCCGAACTGGCCCTGACGACCGGTCTGGCGCGTTCCACCGTGGCGTCCCGGATCGATGCCCTCATCGCGTCCGGCCTGGTGGGTCCTGCGGGGGAGGCCAACTCCAGCGGCGGCAGGCCGCCGTCGCGCTTTGCCTTCAACCCCGCCGTCCGCGTAGTGCTGGCAGTGGACGTCGGAGCCACCCACGTCATCGTCGCCGTGACGGACCTTCGCGGCGAGGTCCTCGCCGAGCAGCGCCTGGCGCAGGACGTGGCGGACGGGCCGGAGGCAGTGCTGGACCGCGTGATGCGGGAAGGCCTGCTGCTCGTGGCCGCGGCGGGACGCAGCGCGGATGACGTGGCCGGAGTGGGTATCGGCCTGCCGGGGCCCGTGGAACACGCGACGGGACGGCCGGTTAAACCGCCCATCATGCCGGGCTGGGACGGGTTCGACGTCGTCGCCTACGTTCAGCGCTCGCTGCCGGTTCCGGTGCTGGTGGACAACGACGTGAACATCATGGCGCTCGGGGAGCGGACCGCTCATTGGCCCGAACACGACAACTTCCTGTTCATCAAGGTGGCCACCGGGGTGGGATCCGGAATCATCAGCAGCGGGACGCTGCAGCGCGGCGCTAACGGCACCGCCGGCGACCTTGGCCATGTGCGGGTCCCGCGCGGCGACGACGTGCTGTGCCGTTGCGGCAATTACGGCTGCCTGGAGGCGCTGGCCTCAGGCCCGGCCCTGGCCGCTGAACTGGGCCGGCAGGGCGTGCCGGCCGCCAGGGGCAGTGACGTGCTGCGGCTGGTGTCGCAGGGGAACCTGCAGGCCATCCAGGTCCTTCGCCAGGCCGGACGCGACGTGGGGGACGTCCTGGCTACGGTGGTCAACCTGCTCAACCCGTCAGTCATTGTGATCGGCGGGAGCCTGGGCCAGGCGGGGGAGCACCTGATGGCCGGGGTGCGTGAGGTGGTCTACCGGCGCTCGCTGCCCCTGGCCACGGCCCACCTGAGGATTGCCCTGTCGGTGGCCGGAGACAGGGCTGCCATCTTGGGTGCCAGCCAGATGGTCACGCAGCATGTGTTGTCGCCGGCTGCCGTGGAGGCAACCCTGCAGGCCGCCGGCTAGGTATTCCGGGCTATGTCCGGGACCTAGGCAGAAATAACCCGCAGCGGCGAACCGGCCAGCCAGGCCTTGACGTCGTCCAGCGCCCCGCCGTAAAACTGCCGGTAGCTCTCCCGGGTGACGTAGCCGAGGTGCGGGGACAGCACGGTGTTCGGGGCGGTGAGGAGGGGGTGGCCTGCCGGGAGTGGCTCGTGGTCGAAGACGTCCAGCGCGGCACCTGCGATCCAGCCTTCCGCCAGCGCCCGGACCAGCGCGTCCTGGTCCACCAGCGGCCCGCGGGCGGTGTTCACCAGGATCCCGTCGGGGCCGAGCAGCCTCAGTTCCGGCTCGCCCACTATGCCTTCCGAACGGGGAGACAGGCGCAGGTGGAGGGTGGCGACGTCGGAATTCCGGAAAAGTTCCTCCTTGGATACTTTCCGGACCCCCGCCTCGGCGGCCGCCTCATCGGTCAGGTTCTGGCTCCAGGCGAGCACGTCCATGCCGAAGGCCTGGCCGTAGGCGGCAATCCTGCGGCCGATCTTGCCCAGGCCCACCACGCCGAGGGTCCTGCCGGCCAGTTCGAATCCCACCGTGCTCTGCCAGGAGCCGGCGCGCAGGGAGCTGTCCTCTGCAGGGATGTTGCGGGCGAGGGCCAGGAGCAGGGCCCACGTCAGCTCCGGGGCAGCGGTGGGGGATCCAGGGGTGCCGCAGACTGTGATGCCGAGGTCGGCCGCCGCCGCCACATCGATGGAGGCGTTGGCCATTCCGGTGGTGACCAGGAGCCGGAGGGCGGGGAGTTTTTCGAGCACTTCGCGGGGAAAGGCAGTCCGCTCCCGCATGGCGATGACGATCGTCGCGTCAGCCAGGGCGGACTCGAGTGCCTCCCGGGAAGGGAAGGGCTCGCGGTACGAGGTGACCGTGACGCCGTCGTCCGTCAAGGAGGACCAGTCGGCGAATCCCTGCGCCACGTCCTGGTAGTCATCAAGGATGGCAAGCCGGTGCTGCATGTTGTGTCCTTCGTCCCGGAGTCAGCGGCAGTGATGTTCATCGTATGGCAGGACGGCGCGGCAATCGGGGACTGGCCCGCGTATTGCCCGTGATAGCAATAAGGGTGATGAAAAAAGATCCAACCCCCACGCCGAGCAGGTGAGCGCCCGATTCCTGTCCCGGCTTCCGCGGACCTGGATCCTGCTGGCCTGTATCGGTCTGCTGGCTTTGAACCTTCGGGGCCCGTTCGTAGCCGTTGCCCCTGTGGTGGACGTGATGCAGGCGGACCTTGGGTTCTCACCGGTGGTGCTGGGCCTGCTCACCAGCATTCCGGTGCTGTGCTTCGCGCTGGCGGCACCCCTTGCTTCGCTGGTGGCGCGCGGCTGCGGCGCCGAGTTCGCCGTGACCGTCACCATTTTGGGCGTGCTGGCGGGCGTCATCGTCCGGTCCGCGGGCGGCCCCGCGCTGGTGCTGGCCGGGACGGTGGTGATTGGCCTGGCCATAACCGTCGGCAACATCGCCGCGCCGCTGATCATCCGCCGCGACTTTCCGCCGCTGCGGCAAGGGACAGCTATGGGTGTTTATACGGCTGCCCTGAACGTGGGGTCATTCCTGACGTCGATGGTCACGGCGCCGTTGGCCGAATTTGCCGGGTGGCAGCTCGCGCTCGCGTCCACCGCGCTCCTGGCGGTGGCGGCCATCGTGTGCTGGCTGCTCGCCATCGGACTTCGTGCCGCCTTCGTGCCAGCCGCCGCTCCCGTTCCGGACGGTCAGCGGCCGGCGGCCGTGGCCGGTTCGGCCTGGACCACTGCCGGGCTCACGGCGGCATTCGCGGGCCAGGCATTCTCCTACTACGCCCTCACGGCATGGCTGCCCAGCTACCTCAACGACGAGCTCGGCATGTCCGCTTCGGCGGCGGGCGCCGGCTCCTCGCTGTTCCAGGTGTTCGCCATCGTGGGCGGCCTGGGTGTGCCTTTTGCGGCCAAATATTTCAGTACGACGACGGCGGCGGTCACCTTGGGCGTGTTGTGGACGTCCGTGCCCGCCGGCCTCCTGCTGGTACCCGAGCTCTGGTGGCTGTGGTCTGTTCTTGGCGGTGTTGCCCAGGGCGGCGGGATCACCCTGATCTTCATCGCCATCATCAAGCTGGCCCGGGACCAGGTTGCTGCAGGCCGGATGTCTGCCACTGTCCAGGGACTGGGCTATTGCTTCGGTGCGGTGGCACCTCCGCTGGTGGGTTTTGTGCACGATGTGTCGGGTTCCTGGACACCGGCCCTGCTGGTCATCCTGGCGTCGGTGCTGACGTTCTTCGTCGCCTCCACCCTGTCCGTGCGGCGGGTGCCAAAGGGGTAAGGCCTTCCGGCGGGCCGGGTGTCCTCAGTTTATGCTCCGTCGCCGGGCCGGCCCCCCGGATTTCGGAGGTGCCTGTTGCGAAGGGCGTGCCGGCCCGGCGGACGGAAGTTGGTTGCCTCGCTCGGCGCCTAGGCTGCGGCGAGCTCTTCCTGGGTTGCCTTTTCGCGTGCCTCGGTGAGGTAGCGGGCGTAGGCGGGCAGGGTCAGGAAGGACGGGAAGTCGTGGCCGAGGGTGACTTCTTCGAAGATGTCGCGGGCGTCCTCGAAGCGGTCGCCGTCGAAGCGCTCCAGCCGGGCGAATTCTTCGTCGAGGAGTTCCTCGACCCAGTGGTGGGTGATGATTTCGCCGTGGTCGGTGATGGCCCGGGCGTAGATCCACTGCCAGAGCTGGGAGCGGGAGATTTCGGCGGTGGCGGCGTCTTCCATGAGGTTGTGGATAGCCACTGCGCCGTTGCCGCGGAGCCAGGATTCGATGTAGCGGATCCCGACTTCGATGTTGTTCCGGATGCCCTGCTCGGTGATGGTGCCCTGGGTGGCGGCCACGTTGATCAGGGCACGGTCGTCCGGGGTGACGTCCTCGCGGGTGCGCTCCAGCTGGTTGGGCTTCTCACCGAGGATGGAGTCGAACACGTCGCGGCAGACCGGCACGAGGTCGGGGTGGGCCACCCAGGAGCCGTCGAACCCGTCGTTGGCTTCGCGGGTTTTGTCCGCGCGGACCTTCTCGAAGGCGTTGGCGTTCGCTTCGGGGTCCTTGCGGTTGGGCACTGCTGCGGCCATGCCGCCGATGGCCATGGCGCCGCGTTTGTGGCAGGCCCGGACGAGCTGTTCGGTGTAGGCGCGCATGAAGGGCTGGGTCATGGTCACCTGGCCGCGGTCCGGGAGGACGAAGCGGGGCCCGCGGGTACGGAAGTTCTTGATCAGGGAGAAGATGTAGTCCCAGCGGCCGGCGTTCAGGCCGGCGGCGTGGTCGCGGAGTTCGTAGAGGATCTCCTCCATTTCGAAGGCTGCGGTGATGGTTTCGATCAGCACGGTGGCGCGGATGGTGCCCTGCGGGATGCCGAGCAGGTCCTGGGCGAGGATGAAGATGTCGTTCCAGAGCCGGGCTTCGAGGTGGTTTTCGATCTTGGGCAGGTAGAAGTACGGGCCTTTGCCCTGGGCCAGGAGGCGGCGGGCGTTGTGGAAGAAGAACAGGCCGAAGTCCACGATGCCGCCGGCGATGGGGGCGCCGTCGATGAGCATGTGCTTTTCGGGCAGGTGCCAGCCGCGGGGGCGGACCACGATGGTGGGCAGGTCGCCGGCGGGGCGGAGCTTGTATTCCTTGCCCTCGGGGCTGGTGAAGTCGATCCGGCGTTCCAGGGCGTCGGTGAGGTTCAGCTGGCCCTTGATCACGTTGCGCCAGGTGGGGGTGGAGGAGTCTTCCATGTCCGCCAGCCAGACCTTGGCGCCGGAGTTCAGGGCGTTGATGGTCATCTTCTTGTCCACCGGGCCGGTGATCTCCACCCGGCGGTCCTCCAGGCCGGGGGCCGGGGGAGCGACCCGCCAGGACGGGTCGTTGCGAATGTGCTCGGTCTCCCGCAGGAACCGGGGGTCCTGACCGCCGGCAATGTCAGCCCGCCGGGTCCGGCGTGCCTGCAGCAGCTCCTGCCGCCGCTCAGCGGTAGCCCGGTGCAGCTTGGCTATGAAGGCCAGAGCATCCGGTGTCAGCACCTCGTCCTGCCGGCAAATCGGCTGGGCGGTCAGAGTTATGCCATTGATCGTGAAGCTGTCAGTAAAGCTGTTCATCTCAGTCTCCTTAAAGACGAAAAGGGAAGTTCGACGGCTGGTGGCGGCACTGCGGTGACCGAGGCACAAGGCCGAAGGAGCCGGTATCGCGGCAGCCTGCGTAAAAGGGGCCCTGTGCCCGCCCCCGACCGAGTTCTACGAGGTCACGGGGCGGGCACAGGGAATAGCAGGCAGAGCGATTCCGGTCCGAAGGTCGGCGGCGACAACCGCCGTCGAACGGGAAGAATTAGTGGAACTGGCCCTCTTCGGTCGATCCGACCAGGGCGAGGGTGGATGCGTTCGGGTTGAGCGCGGTGGAGATGGTGTCGAAGTAGCCGGTGCCGACTTCGCGCTGGTGCTTGGTTGCGGTGTAGCCGCGGGATTCGGAGGCGAATTCCTTTTCCTGGAGTTCGACGTAGGCGCTCATGCCTTCACGGGCGTAGCCGTGGGCGAGATCGAACATCGAGTAGTTCAGGGCGTGGAAGCCGGCCAGGGTGATGAACTGGAACGTGAAGCCCATGGCGCCGAGTTCACGCTGGAACTTCGCGATCGTGGCGTCGTCCAGGTGCTTGCGCCAGTTGAATGACGGTGAGCAGTTGTAGGAGAGCATCTGGTCCGGGAACTCGGCCTTGACCGCTTCGGCGAACTTGCGGGCCAGCTCCAGGTCCGGGGTGCCGGTCTCCATCCAGATCAGGTCCGAGTAGGGGGCGTAGGCCTTGGCGCGGGCGATGCAGGGTTCGATGCCGTTGCGGACCTTGTAGAAGCCCTCGGGGGTGCGCTCACCGGTGATGAATTCCTGGTCGCGCTCGTCGACGTCCGAGGTGATCAGGGTTGCCGCCTCGGCGTCGGTGCGGGCGATGACGACGGTGGGGGTGCCGGCGACGTCGGCGGCGAGGCGGGCGGCGTTCAGGGTGCGGACGTGCTGCTGGGTGGGGATCAGGACCTTGCCGCCGAGGTGGCCGCACTTCTTTTCCGAGGCGAGCTGGTCTTCCCAGTGAACACCGGAGGCGCCGGCCTGGATCATGGACTTCATGAGCTCGTAGGCGTTCAGCGGGCCGCCGAAGCCTGCTTCGGCGTCGGCGACGATCGGGACCAGCCAGTCCTCAACGGTCTGGACGCCCTCGGAGAATTCGATCTGGTCCGCCCGGAGCAGGGCGTTGTTGATCCGGCGCACCACGGTGGGGACGGAGTTGGCGGGGTAGAGGGACTGGTCCGGGTAGGTGTGGCCGGAGTTGTTCGCGTCCGCGGCCACCTGCCAGCCGGAGAGGTAGATGGCCCGGAGCCCCGCTTTGACCTGCTGGACTGCCTGGTTGCCGGTCAGGGCGCCGAGAGCGTTGGTGTATTTGCCTTCCTTGTGCTCTTCGGTGAGCTGCTTCCACAGCTTCTCGGCACCGCGGCGGGCCAGGGTGTGTTCTTCGGAGACGCGGCCGCGGAGGCGGACGACGTCGGCGGCTGAGTAGTCCCGGGTCACACCTTCCCAGCGGGGGTTGGCGGCCCACTCGAGCTCCAGGGCGGCGGCCTGCTGTTCGGGCGTCTGCTGGGTGGGCTCAAATGCTGCAGTCATCGTTGATCTCCTTGATTGAGCTCCGGAGGGAGTAGGTGGGAACCGCGTCGTTGAGGTTCCCACCGGCTTTCCGGTGCGGTGTTTCTTTCCGTGGAACCCACTTTTCTGCATTTACAACAGGCTTTCTAGATAAAAACCCTGGAAAGAAACGCACTTCTTCACGTATTCTTCAGAAATGTCACCTTCAAGCTGGAACAGGGACGTTTCCCAGCCGCCATCCACCGCCGCAGCGGAACTGGACGTCATTTCCTTGGGTCGCCGGGTCCGCCATTTGCGCAAACAAGCCGGGCTGACGCTCGACGACCTGAGTGCCGCCGTCGGGACGGCGCCCAGCCAGCTCAGCCTGATCGAAAACGGCAAGCGTGAGCCCAAGCTGACGCTGCTCCAGCACCTGGCGTCCGCGCTCCACGTGAGCATCGACCAACTGCTCGGAGCCGAACCTCCCAGCCGTCGGGCGGCCCTGGAAATCGAACTTGAGCGGTACCAGCGCGGGCCGCTTTATGAATCCCTGAACCTGCCGAAAATCCGCATCAGCTCGCGGCTTCCGCTGGATGTGCTCGAAGCCCAGGTGGGCCTGCTGCATGAGCTCGAACGCAAGATGAACGAGCAGGTGGCCACCCCGGAAGAAGCCCGCCGGGCCAACGGTGAACTGCGGGCGATGATGCGGGAACGGGGCAATTATTTTCCGGAGTACGAGGCAGAGGCACAGAAGGTCCTCAAGGAGGTGGGCTACACCACCGGGCCGTTGAGCCAGCACGTGATCGCAGACATCGCCGCGCACCTCGGTTTCACCCTGCATCACGTGGGCGATTTGCCTCATTCGACGCGGTCCGTGACGGATTTGAAGAACCGCAGAATTTACCTGACCCAGAGCCAGCGGCAGGATCACGATCCCCGCTCCGTCCTGCTGCAGGCCCTGGGCCACTACGTTCTGGGGCATGAAACGCCCCGGAACTACGGAGATTTCCTCGCCCAACGCGTGGCAACCAACTACTTTGCCGCCGCCCTCCTCCTCCCTGAGCAGGCAACCGTCGAATTTTTGCAAAAAGCCAAAACGGCGAAGGAGATCGCGGTTGAGGATATCCGGGACGCGTTTGCCGTCTCGTACGAAACCGCGGCGCACCGCTTCACCAACCTGGCCACGAGGCACTTGGGTATCACCACGCATTTCCAGAAGACGCACCAGAGCGGGATCATCTATAAGGCCTACGAAAACGACGGCGTGAACTTCCCGCAGGACCACACCGGCGCCATTGAAGGGCAGCCGTCGTGCAAGGCCTGGACATCGCGGGCAGTGTTTGATGTCCCGGACAAGTTCAGCGCCTACAGCCAGTACACGGATACGCCCTCCGGAACCTACTGGTGCACCGCGCGCACCGAGCGTTCCGCGAGCGGCGAGTTTTCGTTGAGCATCGGGGTGCCGTACCAGCATGTGAAGTGGTTCCGCGGACGCGAGACGACGGCGCGGGCCACTTCAAACTGCCCCGATCCCACCTGCTGCAAGCGGCCGCCGGAGTCGCTGACTTCCGAATGGGCCGGAAACGCCTGGCCGTCCGCCCGCGCCCACTCGCATCTGCTGGCCGCCATGCCGCCAGGCGCGTTCCCGGGCGTGGACGAAACCGAGGTGTACAGCTTCCTGCAGGCGCACTCCGGGAGTTGAGCGATACGGCGTCCCGCAGGTGTGGCTACCTAACGCTTTCCCCCGCAGGGCGAAACGGGGAGACTATGTCCTCGAAAATAGCAGCGCGAAGGACTGCCCGGGCCTCCAGATAGGCAGCTTGGCTGCCCGACCAGCGTTCCGGATCCCTGAGGAATCGCAGGAAGTCATAGAGGGTTGTTGCCACCAGGACGGCACATTTTTGGTGGACCACAAAGAACGCTGCCATCATGTCGAGCAACCATTCAGGATCCATAGCTGTCACTGTTGTCTGACGTCGGCTTGAAAGCGCATAGACCTTATAGAACCCGGTCAGCTGTTCTAGAACGAGCCTAAAATCGTTTTTACCCTCGTGCTCTCGATACCACCGGTGGAAATCTGGCAGCACGGAGTCTAATTCCTGCATGATCACGCTACGGGCCACGATGTTGACACGGCTTCCATCGTCTTTCTTGATCTTTGCCGGCTTCCTTCGTGCCGCCAACCGCCGTTGCTTCCTCGTCACGTTGATCCTCACCTTGCTTGTTGCGTCGGTCAGACCAAACGCTAATGAGGAAGCGCCGCGGCCCGCCATGCTCTGAAGGCCGTATGTGGATAGCTGCCGGAAGCGCACTCAGGACCTGATGGGGCGTCTGCCTGATTGTTGCAGGAGGTGATGGGGCGTTTGCGGGTGTGGGGCAGGAGGTGAAGGGGCGGGGCTTACCCATGGAGCTCCCGGTAGGCAGCGGCTGCTCCGGGGTGCAGCGGCAGGCCGGCCGTGTTGATGAGGGATTCCGGGCTGAGGAACTGGACTCCCAGGCTGGACTGGGGAATGAGCTCCTCCGCGCGGCCCACCAACAGCTCCACAGTCCGCCTCACCGTTACGTTCGTCAGATCGCTGCGGCACAGCAGCAGGTTGGTCACCCCCACCGTCCAGACGGCGGGAAGTCCCGCGTATGCGCCGGCGGGGATCAGCACCCGGTCGTAGAAGGTGCCGTACTGGGCACGCAGCACTGGAAGCAGCCCGGAGAGATCCAGGAATGCGAGCCCCACGTCGTGGTGGACGGCAGCGATGGCGGCGGTAGGAACGCCACCGGACCAGAACAAGGCATCCACTGCACCTTCCCGGAGAGCTGACAATCCGTCGTTGAGTCCGAGGTTCAAGACGGTTACCGCCTGCCCGTCACCGCCGGCAGGACTCGCAGCGGCGCTGACGGAACTGAGCCGGGCTGCACTGAGAAGCCGCGGTGTGGTCACGGAAGTACCCGACCCCGGCTCGCCCACAGCCACCGTCCTGCCCGCCAGCCCAGAGATGCCGGCAATGCCGCTGTCTTTGAGGACGGCACAGTGGACGTAGTTTTCGTAGACCCTTCCGAGCGCCGTTATTCCTGCCTCGGATGCGTCCTTTCCTGCAGCCCGTTGGGCTGCGGCGTCAGCGAGGGCGACGGCGAACGTGGCCCTGCCGTCCAGCAGGTGCTCAAGGTTGTCCAGGCTGCCGCCGGTAGGCAGGGCCGTGGCGTGCCGGGCCACTCCGTTGCGCTGCAGGGAAGCGGCCAGCAGGGTGGCGAACTCGAGGTAGAAGCCGCCCGGCTCGCCCCCGGCCACAACAAGGGACTCCACCCGATCATCCGGCGTGCAGGCTCCCAGCGCCGGCAGGAATAGTCCGGCCAGTCCGGCAGCGAGGCCGGTTTGCAGGACTTCCCGCCGGGAAGAGAAGCGGTCGGCTGGAGCTGGGCAGGATTCAGGCATCCGTGGTCCCCTGTCCGTTGTGCCCGGCATGGACCCCGGCGGCCAGTGGAAACTCTAGGGAGGCGAGCAGGCCATGGGGCTGTGCCCGGGCCAGCAGAAGGCGCCCGCCATTAGCGGTGGCCAGTTTGTCCACGATGGTCATGCCCAGGCCATTGCCGCTGACCGTCCCATGGCGCGGCGAGCGCCAAAACCGCTGGGCGGCCACCGAGAGTTCGTCTGCGGAAAGTCCCGGCCCGTCGTCGGACACTTCAATCATCACGGCGGCCCCGCGCACTTGGACGCCCACGGCGATACGGGCATGGCCGGCATATTTGATCGCGTTGTTCAGCAGTTCCCCCACCATCTGGGCAAGGTCGTCCGGGCGGCAGCGGATAAGTGCAGGCGGCGAAGGCGGGCTGCTGAGGTTGATTGAGGCGCCCGTAAGCCGCGCGGCCGGCTCCGCCCGTTCGGTTTCGCCCTGCAGGATTGGGAACGGGTCAAGGGGAGCCTGGTCCAGGTCGGGGAGCTTTTGAAGGGGGCTGGAGCCCTCGAATGCCCGGTGTTCGGCTGCGGCAAGCCGCAGCACGCCGTCCAGGATCTCCTCCACGCGTTCAAGTTCTGCCACAACAGCCGCGGCCGCAGCCCGCTCGTTCGCCGTTCTCAATTCCAGTTGCAACAGGTCGATCCGCAGCCGCAGCGCTCCCACCGGGTTGCGGAGTTCATGGGAAGTGTCTGCGATGAGCTGGCGCTGGGACTCGAGACTGTCGCTGACGCTTTGCGCCATGCCGGTGAAGGACCGGCTCAGCTCCCTCAGTTCCGGAGGGCCTTCCTCCGGCAGCCGGCCGCTCCGGCCGGTGCTTTCGAGTTCGGCGACGGCGGCATTGAGCCCGTGGACCGGGCGCAGCACCCAGCGGGTCACCCGGGCTGCAGCGATGAGGAGCAGGGCCGCGAGGGCGGCTGCGGCCAGTCCGACGGCGAGCCAGCGTTCGCGCAGTTTCTGCCGGGCAGCGTCCTGGTTGACTTCCAGGACGGCCGCCCCGAGCACCTGGCTGGCACTTCCGAAGGAGCGGGAAATCACTGCCGGGCCGGTGCCGAAGGGTTGAAGCGGCGCCAACGTGGTGTCGCTCAGGTTCAGGGCCGCCCTGGCCAGGGCATCGCGCACGTCGGCCCTGTCCTCGCTGAGGCCGCCGGAGCGCAGGGTTCCCTGCTGCAGCCGGATGAGGACGCCTTCGCCGTAGAGCTCGGAGTACCGGTCCATTTCGGCCTGCAGCTGGGTGACGTCGCCGCCGTCGGCCCCGGCGTCGAAGGCAACCTGGGCGAGCCGGTTCAGGGAAGCGGCCCGGTTGATCTGGAGTTCCTGGGTAAGTTCCCTGCCGGCGGAGGCCAGGATGGTGTTGGACGCGATGAGGACCAAAAGGACGGACAGGACGCTCAGGATCCCGAGGACGCGGAGCCTCACGCAGAATCCGCCTCGATGCGGTAGCCCACGCCCCGGACGTTGATGATGAAGCCCGGAAGTCCAAGCTTGGCCCGGAGTCCCGTCAGGTGAACATCGAGGGCCCGGGATGAGGCGACGAACGCATCACCCCACAGCGAGTCCAGGATCTGCTCCCGGGTTACCACGGAACCTGCATGGCTTGCCAGGAGTGCGAGCAGGTCGAATTCCGTGGCCGTCAGGGGAAGGTCTTCCTTGGCAAGGACAGCCACCCGGCGTTCGAGGTCCACTTCCAGTTCCCCCAGCGTGATGACGCGCTGCCGGGTGTCCTGGGACCTTGCTGCCCGGCGGGTCACGGCCTCAATCCGGGCGAGCAGCTCCACCAGCTTGACCGGTTTGACCAGGTAGTCGTCGGCTCCGGAGCGCAGGCCCAGCACAACGCTGCGTTCATCGTCCCGCGCGGTGAGGATCAGGATGGGGACAGCAGTCACCCGGCGGAGCTTCCGCAGCACCTCGAGGCCGTCCATGTCCGGGAGTCCGAGGTCCAGCAAAATGACTCCGAACCGCCGGTGCTCAAGGAGTGCGTCCGCGCCGCGGGAAACCCTGCTGGACTTGTGCCCGGCAGAAACCACCGCCGCTCCGAGGGCGGATGCCATGGCGTCGTCGTCCTCGACGATGAGCACGTCCATAGCCAGTTCCTGTTCCCTTCGCGCGGCGGTTTCGCGGGTCTTCGCGCCACTCTGCCCGCCCTTCGCAGATTACCCCTTCCGCCGGGTCTCCGCCGCGCCCGCGAAACCGCCCGCGAAACCCGGCCCGGCACGACCACGGCGCGAACGAAAACCTAAGGAAGTGTTAGGAATTCCATTTTCGCTTGGGCTGTGCCTTGGCTCACGAATAGCTTGGGTGGGGTCCTCAAGCTTTAGGAGGGGACGAACAACCTCAAGGAGGAACCATGAGCAACGCTGCCATGGACAGCATAATTATCAGGCCGGAGCGGACAGCGGGGACCGCGCAGCCAAGGAAGGTTCAGCGATGAGCACCCAGCAAACCGCAGCAGTCGGCGAAGCGGCGCAAACCCGCCGCGCCGTTGGCAACATTCTGAAGGGCTCCGCCGGCAATCTCGTGGAGTGGTACGACCTCTACGTCTATACAGTCTTCGCTGCCTACTTCCAGGCACACTTCTTCAACTCCAAGGACGAACTTCAGGCCGGCCTTGAAGCGATGGCCGTTTTCTCGACGTCCTTCCTCATGCGCCCCATTGGCGCCTGGTTCTTCGGCCGGTACGCGGACCGGAAGGGCCGCAAGGCGGCATTGACGCTGAGCGTGACCCTGATGTCCGCCGGTTCCTTCGCCATCGCAATCCTCCCCACCCAGGACGTGATCGGACTCTGGGCGATGATCCTGCTGGTACTCATCCGGGTGATCCAAGGGTTCTCCGTAGGCGGCGAGTACGGCACCAGCGCCACATACATGTCAGAGGCTGCCACCAGCAAGCGCCGCGGGTTCTTCTCCAGCTTCCAGTACGTCACGCTGGTGGGTGGCCAGATGCTGGCATTGCTGGTCCTGGTGATCCTGCAGAACGCCATGCCCAAGGGCGAGCTCACCGAATGGGGCTGGCGCATCCCGTTCGCCATCGGCGGCGTGGCCGCGCTGGTGGTCCTGTGGCTGCGGCGGTCCATGGAAGAAACTGTCTCGGCCGAGCAAATCCAGGCCGCCAAGGCACCGGCAGCGGGCGGGGCCCAGCCGGGCACCATGAAGCTGCTGTTCACCCAGTACTGGAAGCCGCTGCTGATCTGCATTGGCGTCACCCTTGGCGGCACCGTGGCGTTCTATACCTACACCAACTTCATCCTGAAATTCATGAACGATACGTCCGGCATCGCCAAGACGGACACTTCCGTGATCAACTTCTGGGCGCTGTTCATCTTTATGCTCCTGCAGCCGGTCTACGGCATCATCTCGGACAAGATCGGCCGCAAGCCGTTGCTGCTCTGGTTCGGCGTCACTGGCGTGCTGTTCACCTGGCCGCTCCTTTCAACCCTTGCCGGGACCAAGGATCCATTCACCGCATTCCTGCTGATGATGGGCGGCCTGCTGATCGTGGGAGGCTACACCTCCATCAACGCCCTGGTGAAAGCTGAACTGTTCCCGGCCTCGATCCGTGCCCTTGGCGTAGGCCTGGGATACGCCATTGCCAACTCGCTGTTCGGCGGCACAGTCCCGCTGATCGGCGCGGCCTTCCAGAAGGCTGAGCGGGAAGATCTGTTCTTCACCTACGTCACGGTCGCTATCGGCATCTCGCTGCTGGTGTACATCTTCGCCCTGAAGAACAAGAAGGCCACGCACCTGGACCGCGAACAGGGCCACGCCTGGGTCCAGGCACCCAAGGACGGCGACAAGGAAAAGGACCCTGTGGGCGCCTAACCGCCAGAAGGATCACTCGGGGAAGGTACGACGGCAGGTGGCCGCCCGCCGTCGTCGTCCTCCCACCTCACCAGGACGCTCTATCAGTTGCTGCGGGAAATACCCGAACGCTCTATCACTCTCTTCAGGAAAGTGATGGAGCGTTCCGGGTTTTCCCGCGTTAAGTGAGAGAGCGTCGTGTGGGAGTGCACGAAGTGGGGTGAGACCCAAATGAGTGCAAAGCGTGACCGTACAGGCATGGTCCGCTGCCGACGCCGCTGTTTCACTGGAACCAGGCGGATCTCCGCCTGGTGACGCCGGGGGAGGCAACAGCCGTGAAGCACTTTCAGCGGACAATCGCGGTGGGCGCAGTACTGGCCATGGCTGGCTGTGCTGCGCCGGCGCCACCGCAGATGCTCACGGCCGAGGGCGTTGAACGGGTTGCCGTGGACAGCGCAGCCGTCAGCGCGGAACTGGCCGCCTTCCGGAATTCCGCCTTCACGCTGGGTGACGCCCTCCTGGCCGGCGGGGGAGAGGGCAACGTGGTGGCGTCGCCCGGCAGCCTGCTGATTGCCCTGGCCATGCTGCGGGCAGGTGCAACCGGGGAGGCCGCGGCAGAAATGGACGCCGTCCTGGGCCTGCCTGATCCCGGCCGGGACGAGGCCATGAACGCCTTGCTCGCCTCCCTGGAGAAATACGACGGCGACCCGGGCTCGGTTGACGAAGAAAACCCGCCCGCAAGGCCGCTGATGCACACGGCGAACGGGTTGTTTGTAGACCGGAACGTTCCAACGGGCGGGGACTACCTGAAGACCCTTGCGCGGCACTACGGCACCGGCCTTTACCCTGTGGACTTCCGGGACGAGGCAGCCACGAAGCCGGCCATGGACGCCTGGGTCAACACGAACACCGGCGGGCGGATCGAGAAGGCACCCGCCCGGTACGACACGAGGAACACGTTCAGCCTCCTCAACACTGTGTATTTTGCAGGGGCCTGGGATGTCCCGTTCAACGCTGAAGCCACAATGGAGGACCCGTTCACCACGGCACAGGGGACCGTTACCGTGCCCATGATGCACGGCCTCCAGCACATGGCGTACGCCGAGGGTCCCGGCTGGCAGGCGGTGGACCTGCCGTACGGTGAAGGGTTCGTGATGCGGCTGGTGCTTCCCGCCAAGGATTCCGACGGCGGTGCTGCCGCCGGCTCAGCGGGCCTGCTGGCCGAGGTGGCACGTGGCTTGGGCAAGGCAAACCCCGAAATGATCGAGTTGGCCCTTCCAGCCTGGGACCACAGGAGCAGCTTCGATGTGAGGACCGTTCTTGAGCAACTCGGACTGCGCAAGACCTTGGAGACGACCACC
Source organism: Arthrobacter sp. Soil_C_49 (assembly GCF_057656635.1). Taxonomy (NCBI): domain Bacteria; kingdom Bacillati; phylum Actinomycetota; class Actinomycetes; order Micrococcales; family Micrococcaceae; genus Arthrobacter; species Arthrobacter sp. Soil_C_49. The sequence goes on along the minus strand of NZ_JBDGJZ010000006.1, from coordinate 23,663 downwards.
GGCTTCGATGCAATCCAGCCGGGCATGATGCTCACCCAGGCGGCGCAGGATGCCAACATTACGGTCGCGGAAAAGGGGACGGTGGCCGCCGCCGTCACCCAGATCAACGGCATGGTGACGAGCGCCCCGGCGCAGCCAATGCGGTCCATCACCTTCGACAGGCCGTTCCAGTACCAGATAGTGCACGTGGAGACTGGCCTGCCGCTCTTTATGGGGAAGGTCTCGGACCCGCGCTAACGGCGTAACCGCCGGACTGTGCGGCTTAGCGGCTGGACTTCGCGGCAGTGCGGTGGACGATCGCCCCGTAGGCCGCGAACAGGCGCGGCAACACAACGTACACGGCAGCCGGAACCACCACGAGCGTGAGCGCCAGGGCGCGCAGTACGGGGTGCCAGCCTTCCGTCAGGGGGCGCTCGCCAGCATGCCCACGGCGACGAGGGGAAAGATGGCCAGCCACGTGATGATTGCGCGTACGTGGATGGACGGTGCCGGTGAAGCAGCAGGAGCTGCCGGGAGTGCAGGGGCGGGAACGGCGGCGTTGTTCACGGATTCTCCAACTAAACGGTTGCTTTTGCTGGAAACGACATTAGACCGGCGGAAGCCAGACTGCAACTAGTCAGTTGGAAACGCGTAGAATAGCGTCATGGCTTGGAACACTGAACGCACCAAAGCGCTGCTGCTGGCTGCTGCCACGGAGGAATTCAGCGACAAGGGCCTGGCCGGCGCGCGGGTGGACCGCATTGCGGCGGCCGCCGGCGTCAACAAGGAACGCATTTACCAGTACTTCGGCAAGAAGGACGATCTTTTTGACGCCGTCCTGGCCGCGGAACTGGTCCGGGTGATGACCGAAGTCCCCATCGAGGGGCATGGCGCAGCGGCCGTGGGAGAGTACGCCGCCAGGCTCTTTGACCGGCACACCAAGGACAGCGCCCTGGCGCGGCTGCTGTTCTGGGAAGGGCTGGAGCGCGGCCGCAACACCGTGGACCGTGCCACCCGGGCAGACCACTGCGCCGCCAAGGTGGACCAGATGCTCTGCGTCCTGCCGGGCATCGACCGGACCGACGCCGCAGACCTGGTCATCACCATCGTGACGCTCTGCGACGGCTGGCCGGTGCTGCCCCAGATCGACGCACTGCTGGCCGGCACCGCACCGGACCGGCTGGAACGCCGCCGGGCCTTTATCGCCCGGACCGCTACGCTCATGGCCGAAGCCCTCCTGGAGGAAGCCCCGGTGGCTGCGGCCCGGCAGTAAAGCGGGCTGCGGGAAAGCTAGCGGGGCCCGCCCTGCCACAGGGCATCAAACGGTGCACCCGAGGCCACGCGGTTCCGGATCCCGGCGGTGACGAAGGCCTTCGCCGTCCGTGCAGCCTCCAGCGGCGCCGCACCTTTGGCCAGTTCGGCGGTGACCGCGGCGGCCAGGGAGCACCCTGCGCCGGACACCGCCACCTCGCCCACCTTCTCCGCGCGCAGCACCTCGAGGGTTTCACCGTCGTAGAAAACGTCGACGGCGTCCGGCCCTTCCAGCCGCACCCCGCCCTTGGCGAGCACCGCGGCGCCGCTCAGCTCATGGATGCGGACCGCTGCTGCCTTCAGGGACTCCACGTCCGTGATCTCCAGGCCGGAGAGGGACTCCGCCTCAAAGTGGTTCGGCGTCACGAATGTGGCCAGCGGCAGGATCTGCGCCTTCAGGGCCTGGTCCGTGTCCAGTGCATGCCCAGGTTCCTGGCCCTTGCAGATCAGTACCGGGTCCAGGACCACGTTGCGGAACCGGCCGCGGTCGAGGGCGCCCGCCACGGTGCTGATGGTGGCCGGGCTGCCCAGCATGCCGATCTTCACCGTGTCCAGCACGGACGGGGCTCCCGACGCCGGGCCGTACGCCGCCGTCGTTGCTTCCAGCTGGTCGGCGATCACGTGCTGGTCCACCGGCACGAAGCGGTGGTTCCAGCTGTCGTTCGGGTTGAAGGACACGATGCAGGTCAGGTTGGCGATGCCGAAAACCCCCAGCTCCTGGAAGGTCTTCAAGTCGGCCTGTGCGCCGGCGCCGCCGGTGGCTTCGGAGCCGGCGATCGTCAGGACGACGGCGGGAGCTGCTGCGGAGGACTGGACATCGGCGGAAACGGAAGTCATGGCATCCATCCTGCCATCCGTCGTCGTCAGCCCGCTTTGTGTGTCTGAACAGGGCGCCCCGCGGCGCCCGTTCAATGGGACAATGGGGCAGACGGTGCTAATACAGCCGGCCGCCCGAAGTACTACCGGGCCCCGCGCGAACCACTATGAACGGATCTCCCCATGCCCTCAGCCCCCGGCCACAACGCCTTGCCCGAAACAACCCCTGCCGGCAGCGGCGCCAGGTTCGCCTCCATCGGTTCCCCGTACTTCGGGATCATGCTGGCGGTGATGGCCGTGGTGCTGATCCTGTCCAACATCGGCGCTTCCAAGGGCGTGGCCATCGGCCCCATCATCACTGACGGCGGCTTCTTCCTCTTCCCGCTGGCGTACATCATCGGCGACGTCATCAGTGAGGTGTACGGCTTCAAAGTGGCCCGCAAGGCCATCTTCACCACCTTCGCGCTGTCCGTCTTCGCGTCCCTTTGTTACTGGGTGATCATTGCCCTTCCCGGCTTCGATGACGAGTACGGAACCGCCAAGCAGGCCGCGCTGGAAGGCGCGCTGGGCCCGGTACCCCAGATTGTGCTGGCTTCGCTGCTCGCCTTCCTTGCCGGGCAGACCATCAACTCCTGGATCCTCGTCCGGATGAAGGCCCGCTCCGGGGAGAAGTCGCTGTGGGCGCGGCTGATGGGCTCGTCCGGCGCAGGCGAATTCGTGGACACCCTGATCTTCTGCAGCATCGCCGCATCCGTCATTGGCATCACCGACTTCGCCACGTTCGTGAATTACGTGGTGGTGGGCTTCGTCTACAAGACCCTCGTCGAGTTCATCTTCGTGCCCGTCACGTCGCTGGTGATCGGCTGGGTCAAGAAGCGCGAACCCAGCTACGGCGCGTAGCTAGCCTTTCAGCGTGGAGTCCAGCAGGACGCGCAGCTCGCGGAAATGACGTTCCGTAGCCTCCGCGTGGAAGGCCGAAGTGTCCGCCATCGAGTAGCCGTGGGACGCACCGGGATAAATCTCGTTCGATGCCTCAAGGCCCGCGGCCGTGAGCGCTTCGCCCAGCCGGGCGACGGCGTCGGGGGCCATGCTCGGGTCATGGTCCGCGTGGCCGAACACAAACCGGGCGCGGGCCCGGGCAAGTCCGAGGTGGGGGCTGTCCGGCGCCTCCGTCGCCAGGCCACCGCCATGGAAGCCGCCGCACGCTGCCACCACGTCCGGCCGGGCCGTGGCGGTGCGGACCGCAAGCCTGGCTCCCATACAGTAGCCGAAGGCGCCGATCGGACCCGGCGCCACGCCGTCGATCGCGCCGAGGGCCTTGACCCACGCATCAATGTCAGCCACGGCCTTCTCCGGCGTCAGGCGCGCCACCCGCGGGAAGGCGGCTTTGCCGGCGGCTTCCCGTCCTTCCGGCGTGGTCATGTCGGCGGCGGGAGCGAGTTCGGCGGCCTTGCCCTCCCGGTAGAAGACGTTGGGGGCCAGGACGATGTAGCCCCAGTCAGCCACCTCCTGGGCCATGTCCTGGATGCGGGGGCGCAGGCCGAACGCGTCCATGTAGAGGATGACGCCGGGAAAGGGTCCGGTGCCAGTGGACGGACGGGCCACGAGGGCCTCCGCGGTGCCTTCTGCGGCAGCAATTTCGATGGGCATTGGCTCAGGATATCGGAACCGGCCGGGAGCTCTACTCAGGAGTAATACTGGCCCAGGGTCTCGGCCTTGAAGTCGAAGAAGGTCCCGGACTCGATCGCCAGGCGCGCGTCATCCACCATTTTCACAACGAACCGCTCGTTGTGGATGGAGATCAGCGTGGCGGAGAGCATCTCCTTGGCCTTGAACAGGTGGTGGATGTAGGCCCGCGAGTAATGGGTGCAGGCGTAGCAGTCGCAGCCGTCCTGGAGGGGGCCGAAGTCCCGTTTGTACTTGGCGCCCGAAAGGTTGAAGCGGCCCTGAGGCGTGTAGAACGCCGAGTTCCGGGCCACCCGGGTGGGGGAGACGCAGTCGAAGGTGTCCGCACCGTTCTCGATCGCGGTGAAGATGTCGTCCGGTTCCGAGATTCCCAGCAGGTGGCGCGGTTTGTCCTCGGGCAGCTCCTCGTTGCACCACCGGACGATGGTGCCCAGGTTCTCCTTCTCCAGGGCCCCGCCGATGCCAAAGCCGTCAAACGGCATGGCGCCCAGGTCCCGGCAGGCCTTCCGGCGGAGGTCCTCGTACTGCGCGCCCTGGATCACGCCGAACAGCGCCTGGTACGGCTTGCCCGCCCGTTCCTCGGTCAGCCGGAAGTGCTCCTCGATGCAGCGCAGCGCCCACAGCCGCGTGCGTTCCAGGGATTCCTCCTGGTAGCCGCGGGAGTTCTGCAGGGTGGTCAGCTCGTCGAAGGCAAACATGATGTCCGCGCCGATCCGGTGCTGGACCTGCATGGAGATCTCGGGGGAAAACCGGTGCTTGTCGCCATTCAGGTGTGACTTGAACCAGACCCCGTCATCGTCGATGTGGGCCAGGCGTTCCTTGCCGGGGGCCACGGCGTCGTCGGGCCCGGAGGCGTCCACGGATTTCATGTCGATGACCTTTTTGAACCCCGATCCCAGGCTCATCACCTGGAATCCGCCCGAGTCCGTGAACGTGGGCCCGGGCCAGTTCATGAAAGCTCCGAGCCCGCCTGCTTCATCGAGGATGTCTGCGCCCGGCTGCAGGTACAGGTGGTAGGCGTTGGCCAGCAGGGCCTGAGCGCCAAGGTCAGCCATCGATTCGGGCAGCACCGCTTTTACCGTGGCTTTTGTCCCCACGGCGATGAACGCGGGCGTCCGGATCTCACCGTGGGGCGTGGTGATGGTGCCGGTGCGGCCCAGGAAGTCCCCGCCGTTGGACCCCACCTGGGCAGCGGACGGCGGGCACGCCTCCGCGAGGCGGGAGCCCACCTTGAAGGAAAAGCCGGACTGGTCAGCGGGCAGGGCGGAAGCAGGGTTGGCTGGCACCGTACCAGTGTGCCAGCAATTGGCAGGCCCCTCAGCTCACCGGCTCCGATGCGGGGTAGTTCTCAGCCCGCCAGGAGTCCCAGGACGCGCGGATCTCCTCAAGCCGGGCAGCCCCCAGGTCATAGGTGGAGATAATCGCCAGGGAGCCGCCGTCGGGCCGCGCGTCCTCAATCTTGGGCTGGTCGGCAACGATCAGCAGGCCGTCGCCATGCTCCGCGTAACCGTGGACCGTCAGCCCCACCTGGTGGTTGCTCCGGTACCAGACCTTCCCGGAGATCTCCTCGCCGGTGGCCAGCTTGAGCTGGTAGTCCTCGCCCGGAGCCGGAACGTCCGAAAGGCCGAGCTTCTCAATTGCAGAGCCCGGCCCGCCAGGAACCTGAAGGAAGAGTGTGTGGCGCTTGCCGTGCGGATGGCGTTCGAGCGCAAAGCGGAGTTGCTGCAGGAACGTCAGCCAGCCCTGGGTGATGTCCTCGTCCCAGGCAGCCCATTCCGAGTTGTGGTCCAGCGCCGCGCGGGTGATGCTGACGCGGGTTCCGTTGGGCTCGGGATGGAGTTCGAAGACGTCTCCGCCGTGGACGGTGAAGCTGGTGTGGTCCGGCGATTCCTCTTCGTCCCCGGAGAAGTAGATCTGCTTGATCTCGGCGTCCAGGTCCTCGGCCTGCCAGCCGTGCCATTGGGCCACCTTGGAGGGTTCGCGCAGCATTGTCCAGACCTGCGGCGCGTCAGCATTGATCACAACGCTCAGATTGTTAGTCATAGCCCCGAATGTACAACTCCGGCCGGGCCCCGGGTAGGGGTTATTTGTCCGATCCGGAGCTCAGGAGCGGACGGCCTCAAGTTCGTTGCTGATGCGGCGCTCCAGTTCGCCCGTCCCGATGGTTTCCGAGCCTCCATGCGCCCGCAGGAACAGCAGGGATTCGAGCCGCAGGAGCCGCCACTCCCGCTCGGCGTCGTGGTTGGAGTTGTCGATGGACCGGAAAATTTCCTTGTCGTACAGGTTGGGCTCGTTGAGCGAGCGCTGCCGGACTTTGGCGGCCATCCTGGCCTTGAAGGGGTCCGTTTCCTGGTTTTCCGGGGTACGGATCAGCTTCTCGTAGACCCCGGCACGCTCCTCCTGGCCGTTTTGCCGGCAGATGTAGCTGGACAGCGCCAGGGAGGCTTCCACGGATGTCCACCGGCCGGGGTTCCCGTCATAGGGCAGGACGTTGAGCAGGTCCGCGACGGCCAGGGAACCATCGGCGTCCTTGAGCGTGATGAACAGTTCGTGGGCGAGGTCGCTGAGGTCCTTCAGGCAGCTGCCCGACTTGAAGTTGACCCCTTTCGCCAGCCGGTCGGCCAGCAGCAGCACGCCCTCCGCGTCCGGGTGGGCATCCGCCGCGGCTTCCACCACTGATTCCGGCGTGCCCTTCGGTGCCGGGATCAGCGCGAGGTCCTCCTCGCTGGGGCCGGTTGCGGCCGGGGGAACCGGGGGCAGCGGAGGTACGACGACGGCGGGAGCCGCAGGTGCCGCAGCCGCCTCTTCGCCGGGCTGCTCCTGCCCGGCCACTTTGACAGGGCCCGTTTCCGGTGCGGTGCCGGCCGCCCCGACAGGGACGGCGGCCAGCGGAAGCTGCGTTACGCCGTCGAACTCCCCGTCCACTACCGTCACTGCCGTGCCTACGGCGATCCGCAAGGTTCCGCCGCCGGACAGGCTGGCCAGCACCAGCGCGGGTGCGCCGAAATCGTCCAGTTCAAGCTCAACCTGGCGGATTTCCGCTGTCCGCTCACCGTCCGGCAGCAGGATGTGGCTGCCGGTTGTCAGAGATCCAGCCTGCTGTTCGCTGTAGTTCCGGGCGGCTGGTGTTTCGGTCATGGGAGTCCTTAAGTTCTCTTGCGGTCCGCCCTACAGTCTACAAAGGAGGGCGCCCGAAGTCGGGGACGCCGGGTGCAGCCGAGGGTGTCAGAACCCCACGCCCGCGAAGGCCAGGGCCTGGCGGATCAGGCCGCCGCGTCCGCCGGTAAATTCCATCTGCACGCCGGGGCTCAGGACTTCCGCGGGGGTCATCCAGGTCAGTTCGAGGGCGTCCTGGCGGGGTTCGCATTCGCCGGTCACCGGGATCACGTAGGCCAGGGACACGGCGTGTTGCCGCTCATCGGTGAAGCCGGTCTGCGACGGGGCGGGGAAGTATTCGGCCACGGTGAAGGGGACGGGGCTGATGGGCAGTTGCGGGAAGGCCAGCGGGCCAAGGTCCTTTTCCATGTGCCGGAGAAGGGCTGCCCGGATGGTTTCGCGGTAGATGACGCGCCCGGACACCAGCGACCGGACCATGGTGCCGTCCTCGTCAGCCTGGAGCAGGGTTCCCACTTCGTTGACGAAACCCAGCGGATCGAGCCGGACCGGCACAGCCTCCACGTACACCATGGGCAGCCGCCCGCGCGCCTCAAATAGGTCTTCTTCGGAGAGCCAGCCGGGATTCGGGTCAGGTGTGCGCACGTTCATGCTTAAGTTCTACCCCATGGGACGGTGCTCGGAGATCCACACCGTAGCCGGCACGTGGGCCGCGCCGGACCCGGCATCCGGGTTGGCCACGTGGAGCGTGCTGCCAAAGGCCTCCTCTGTGACCGTTGCCTCGAACCCCGCGGAGGCGAGGCGTGCCCGCAATGGTTCCAGGCCGCCGTCGTACTCAAAACCAATGCCGGGCCGGGACGGACCCTCGGCCGGACGTACCAAAAGGACCCCTCCGTTCTTGGCCGTGAAGTCGGCGGTTTCGTCCGCGTCGGGCACCGGGCGGGGACGGGCGCCTATGTGCCGCAGCGTCCGGGTTGCCGCGGCCGTGTCCTCCGTAAACCAGACCCCGACGACGGCCAAGGACTGGTCAGCCTCAGCGGACCCCGTGGGGGCGGCTTTGTCGGCCAGGAAAGTGAATCCGTCCGGTGCAGTGATCCGGCAGGTTTCACCGTGGTCTGCCGTGATGATTTCCGCAGGAGTGGTTCCATCGTCCTGCGCTGAGAGGTTGGTCCGGCGCGTGAACTCAGCAAGGTCGCCCACCTCCACTGCGAATGCTGTGGTTCCGTCCTCGGCTGACCCGTCCGGCACGGTGTGGAGGGCGAGGCGGCCCGAACCGGCATCGAAAACCTGCCACCCGGGCTCATTTTCGCTGCGGACCATGCCCAACTCGGTGAGCAGCAGCTCCCAGACATCGATCCTGGACGTGAAATGAAGCGGACGGACACGCAGCATGATCTTTCCTTTTGTTTGGTTGGGCAGGCCTAAGCCCATGGTGCCACGGCCCGTGTCCGCCGGGGAGGGGGCTTGTGCCGTCGCGGCCCACGGGCAGAATAGGGCCATGGCTGTAGAACTCGAGGAACTGCTGGTGCCGGATGCCGCCGCCTGGCGCGGCTGGCTGGAGGAAAACCACAGGACCAGCCCCGGTGTGTGGCTGGTCCTGCACAAAAAGGGCGGAAAGATCACGGCGCTGGACTACGCGGCGGCGCTGGACGAGGCGCTGTGCTTTGGCTGGATCGACGGCCAGGGCAAGAGCCGGGATGCGGAAACTTCCCTGCAACGGATGACGCCGCGGGGCCCCAAAAGCCCGTGGTCTGCCCGGAACGTCGGCCATGTTGCCCGGTTGGACGCCGAGGGCCGGATGACAGAGGCCGGATGGGCCGCCGTCAACGCTGCCAAGGAAGACGGCCGCTGGGACAAAGCGTATGACGGGCAGGCCACGGCCGAAGTACCGGCGGACCTCGCCGCCGCCATCGCCGCGGTTCCGGCCGCCCAGGCGATGTTCGATGTCCTCACCAAAACCAACCGCTTCGCCCTGATCTACCGGACCAACTCGGTCAAACAGGCTGCCACCCGCGAACGCAAAATTGCCGGCTTCGTGGAGATGCTGGCCCGGGGCGAGACGCCGTACCCGCAGAAGAAGCGTCCGGCCGGGACGTAACACTAATTGGGTCCTGGCGTTTGTCCGCGTAGGGTGGATGGTTCACTTGCGCTGATGCCGCCTCCTCATCCGGGGGCGGCATTTGTGTGTTCGGCGACGGAACGATACCCATGATCCGCAAACCCTTCAACATTCCCACTCAACTTTTCCCCGGCCGCCCCTTATGGTGGGCCGGCGCGGCGGCCGCTGCTGCCCTGGTGGTGATCCTGTCCCTGGTCCTGTCCGGCGTCGCCGGGAGGGGGCCTGCTGCCACAACGCCCCCGGACGCGGCCCAGATAGCGACGCCTGAAGAGGATCCCGGCTTCCGCCCGGCCTATCACCTCACCCCGGAGCAGCGGTGGATGAATGATCCGCAGCGTCCTTTTCTCCTGGATGGAGTGTGGCACTACTACTACCTCTACAACGCCGACTACCCCGGAGGGAACGGCACCGAGTGGTTCCACGCCACCAGCACGGACCTGGTCCACTGGAAGAACGAGGGTGTGGCCATCCCCAAGTTCCGGAACGGGTTGGGGGACATCGAGACCGGATCGGCCGTCGTGGACACCGAAGGCACCGCGGGTTTTGGCAAAGGTGCGGTGGTGGCAATCCTTACCCAGCAGGACGACGGCGTCCAGCGCCAATCCCTGTTCTACTCCACGGACAACGGGTACGGCTTCACGAGTTATGACGGGAATCCGGTGATGGACAACCCCGGCACGGAGCACTGGCGGGACCCGCGGATTGTGCGCGACGAGGCCCACAACCAGTGGCTGATGCTGCTTGCCGAAGGCCACAAAATCGGTTTTTACACATCGCAGGACCTGAAGCAGTGGAACTATGTCTCGGGCTTCGACCGGGAGGACCTGGGCATCCTGGAGTGCCCCGACTTCTTCCAAATGGACGTGGACGGCGATCCGTCCAAACGCACCTGGGTGCTGGCTGCGAGCGCCAACGGTGCCGCGGAAGGCCGCACCACCGGGCTGGCCTACTGGACTGGTACCTGGGACGGCAAGGGCTTCGCGGCGGACGGAGAGCACCAGTGGCTCGACGCCGGGCCGGACTTCTACGCAGCCGTCACCTGGGATGACCCGCGGCTCACCGACGGGCAGCGGAAGTCGTCACGGCACGCCATCGGCTGGATGAACAACTGGGCCTATGCCCGGGAGCTGCCCACCAAGGACTGGTTCGGTGCTGCTTCCGTGGTGCGGGACATCCGCCTGGAGTCCGACGGCGGCCGTCCGGCTTTGATGTCCACGCCCACCCCTGCCCTGGAATCGTTGGAAGGCCCCGCAGAGCCTGTCCCGGCGGGACCGCTGGCGGAAGGCGGCGGCGTCCTGCCGGTTCCGGCCAGCGGAGCCTTCAAGGTCGAATTGGAACTGGAGAAGCCTGAATCCGGGACCGGCGAAGCCCGGATCCTTCTGCAAAGCAGCGGGAAGGCCTACGCCACTGTGGGCTACGACTTTGCCGCCGGCAAGGCTTTTGTTGCCCGGGACGGCGACAAGGTTGCCGGTGGTCCCCGCCCGGACGCCTCGGGTGACAAGGCAGCGCAGGATACCTACCGCCAAATCTCCGCAACGGAGGGCGATCCGGGACGTGCCTTCGTCCGCCTGACTGCGTACGTGGACCGGTCCTCCGTGGAGGTTTTTGTGGATGGCGGCCGGCAGACCCTCACCTCGCTCGTCTTCCCGCCGTCGGGCGCGAAGGACGTGCGCCTCACTGCGGCCGGCGGCACCGTGAACATTACGAGCGGCTCTGTCACACCCCTCGCGAGTATCCGCTGACGGGCTTCGCCGGGTCAGGGTTCGATCGGGAATGCCACGCCTTCGCCCACCACTCGAAGGCACAGCTCCATGCCGGGCCGCGCGATGGAAGCGTTCCAGTGCCGGATAGTGATGATCTCGCCGCCGCCCGGGTAGCGGTGGTCTGAGCCGCTGGCGAGCTCCGGGGGAACCGCAAGCTTGAGCCGGACGGTGGTTTCCGGGCCGAAGTAGTCAGTGTCCACCACCACGCCGCGGATGGGTCCGTCCTCGGCGATCCGGATCTGTTCGGGCCGCAGCATCAGCTGCACCCGGCCCTGCGCCGGAGGCCTGCGGACGGGGATGCCGCCCAGCGAACAGGTGGCCAGCGAACCCTCCATCCAGGCGTCCAGGATGACGGCGTCGCCCAGGAACTCGGCGGTGGCGCGGTCGGCCGGGCGCGTGTACACCACAAACGGGTTGCCGATCTGCGCAAGCTTCCCGCCGCGCATCACCGCCACTTGGTCAGCGAAGGATAACGCTTCAGCCTGGTCATGGGTCACGAGGATGGTGGTGACGCCGGCCTTGTTCAGGACGTTCGCGACTGCCCGCCGGGTGGCAACCCGGAGACCGGCGTCCAGGGCGGAGAATGGCTCGTCCAGCAGCATCAGTTCAGGCTCGCGCGCCAGGGCCCGGGCCAGGGCAACGCGCTGCTGCTGCCCGCCTGACAACTGGTGGGGGCGCCGCTTGGCCATGTCCGGATCCAGGGCCACCATCTCCAGCAGTTCGCGGATGCGGTCCTGTACGGCCTTGCGTCCGCCGGGCAGCTTCGCCGGGTCAAGCCCGAAGGCAACGTTTTTGCCCACGCTGAGGTGGGGGAACAGGGCGCCGTCCTGGGCTACGTACCCGATGTGCCGTTTGTGCGCCGGTACCCAGGCGCCGTCCCCGGCAACCTTGGCACCGTTGAGGGAGATGCTGCCGGTGTCCGGATGGTCAAACCCGGCGATCAGCCGGAGCAGCGTGGTTTTCCCCGAGCCGGAGGGACCAACGATGGCGGTGGTTCCACCCCGGGCCACGGAAAGATTGACGCCTTTCAGCACCGGCTGGCTGCCGAAGTTCCGGGTGACGTCCGTGATGACCAGGTGGCTGTCCGTGGAGGTGGCCACCGACGGCGCGACCCGCGGCTCCGGCAGCCGTGAGGGCGCTGGATCGACGGGGGTTTTTTGGATCGGGGCTCGTTCGATCGGCGCTTGTTCGATCACTGTCCGGCTACTTTCTTGGACTGCTGGAAAAGGAGGTAGGTCATGGGCGCGGAGAGCAGGATCATCAGCAGGGCGTAAGGAGCAGCTCCTGCATAGTCGATCTCACTGCTCTTGCTCCAGAACTCGGTGGCCAGCGTGCGGGTCCCGTTGGGGGAGAGCAGCAGGGTGGCGGTGAGTTCGTTGGCAATGGCCAGGAAAACCAGGGCGGCCCCGCCCGCCGCTGCGGGAGCGGTGAGCCGCAGGGTGACCCGGATGAAGGCGAGCAGCGGCGGCTTGCCCAGCGCCTGCGCGGCCTCATCGAGTTCCTTGGGCGCCTGGGACAGCCCGGCTCGGAGGTTCACCAGCGCCCGGGGGAGGAAGAGCAGGACGTAGGCCGCCACCAGCACACCGGCGGTTTGGTACAACCCCGGCACCACCCGGATGCTCACGGTCACGAAGGCGAGCCCCACTACGATGCCCGGCAGCGAACTGGTGATGTAGTTGGAGAGCTCGAGGGATTTGCTGAACCAGCCGGGGTGCCGGACAGCGAGGTAGGCCATGGGGAACGCCACCACCGTGGTGGCAACCGCACCCGCCAGGCCGTAACCCAGCGTGGACAGCAGGGCCGGCATGAACTCGTCAGCAGCCCACACTTCGGCGCCGCCGGCCACGATCCACCGCACCACGAAGTACAGCGGCAGCCCCACGGCCAGTGCGGTCAGCGCCAGCAGGAAGACCTGCGCCGGAACCTGATACCCGCGCAGCGGCAGCTGAAGGGCCCTGGCCTGTGCTCCGGAGCCGATGCGTGCGTAGCGGGCGCTGCCGCGGCTTCGGACCTCGGCCAGCAGCAGGAGCAGGCAGAAGAACACCAGGACGCTGGCCAGCATGTTTCCGGCGGCGCCGTTGAACGTGGACTGGTACTGGGTCATGATCGCGGTGGTGAAGGTATCGAACCGGATCATGGCGAACGCGCCGTATTCGGCCAGCAGGTGCAGCCCCACCAGCAGCGCCCCGCCGGTCATGGCAATCCGCAGTTGGGGGAGCACCACCCGGAAGAACGTGCGCCAGGCGCCAAGCCCCAGCGCAGCGGCCGACTGTTCGATGGCCGGGTCCAGCCGGCTCAGGGACGCGGCTGCCGGGATGTATACCAGCGGGAAGTAGGACAGCGTGGCAATCAGGACGCCCGAGCCCAGGCCGCCCATCGAAGGAACGGCGGATACCCAGCCGTAGCTGTTGACGAAGGCGGGAATCGCCAAGGGGGCTGCCAGCAGGACGGCCCATATTTTGCGCCCCCGTAGCGTGGTCCGTTCAACCAGCCACGCGCCGGCCACACCCAGCACCAGGCACAGGGGAATCGTGGCTGCCATGAGCAGGAGGGTATTCAACAGCAGCTCGGCCACCCGCGGACGGAAGATCAGTCCGACGGCGGTGTCCCAGCCGGTTGCCGCCGTCATGTACACCACGTACCCCAGCGGGACGAGGGAAAAGAGGGCGATCAGCACCGCCAGGACGGACACCGCTGAAACGCCGAAAGGCGGGCGGGGGCTGCTGCCCCGGCCCGCCGTCGTCGTGCTCCCCTGGAGGGGTGCCGATAGATCGGAGGTCACGAAATTACAGGAGTCCTGCCTTGGTCATCAGCTCGGTAACCTTCTCGGAGTTGAGCTTGGCGGGATCCACAGCAGGTGCCTGCAGGTCCGCGATGGGAACCAGTTTCTCGTTGGCCGGAACATCCGAGGCGATGGCGTACTCGAAGGACGTGCCCTTCTGCAGGACTTCCTGGCCCTTCTTGCCGGTGATGAACTTCAGGAAGGCCTGCGCTGCAGCGGCGTTCTTGGAGGTCTTCAGGACGCCGCCGCCGGAGATGGAGACGAACGCGCCCGGATCCTGGTTCTTGAAGTAGTACGGCGTGACGTTCTTGGAGTTCTCGCCGGTCTTCGCCTGGTCGCCATAGTAGTAGTAGTGGTAGATCAGCGCGGCGTCCACTTCACCGGCGTTGACTGCCTTCATGGCGGTGCTGTTGCCCTTGTAGGCCTTGAAGTTTTCCTTCATGCCGGCCAGCCACTCTTCGGTGGCGGCCTCGCCCTTGAGCTCCAGCAGAGCCGAAACGATGGCCTGGAAGTCGGCGCCGGTGGGCGAAGCGGCCCACTTGCCCTTCCACTCGGGCTTGGCCAGGTCGAGCATTGACTTGGGCAACTGGTCCTCGGTCAGCTTGGCCTTGTCGTACACCAGGACCGTGGAGCGGGCGGCGATGCCCGTCCACTTGCCGGTGGAAGGCCGGAACTCTTCCGGAACCTGCTCAGTGGTGGACTTGTCCACATCCGCGAAGAGGCCGGCGTTTTCCACCTGGGTCATCGCCGGGGAGTTCTCGGTCAGGAACACATCCGCCGGGGATGCCGCGCCCTCCTGGATGATCTGGTTGGACAATTCGGTGTCCGAACCCTGTCGCATGGTGACCTTCACACCCGTCTCCGCCGTGAAGGCGTCGATCCATTCCTTGGTGAGGCTCTCGTGCTGGGCGTTGTAGACGGTGATCTCACCGGAGGCTGCCCCCGTTGAGGCGGAGGCCGCAGCTGAACCGGTGGCGGCGGGCGTGCCGCTGCCGGCGCAGGCAGTCAGGCCGAGTGCGGCGGTGGCGGCGAGTGCGATGCCGGCCAGGGCGCTGTTGCGAATCTTCATTGAGGGCGCTGCTTTCTGGGAAAGATTAGGGTGGACCGCGGTCCCTGTGAGCCCTGGGGAAGGGGTGCCCACCTGAGGAACTGTAGGGTAGGCAACCCTAAGGCGAAAGCCGGAAAGCGCTTAAGGTGACCAGTGTCACATCAATTACGGAACTGTTGCATGCCGTAATCCAGTGCAGCAATGGACGCGGCGGCCTCGATGGCCATCCACGCCTGCAGCTGGGTGGAGAGTTCGACGGCGACACCCGCCTCCGGGTGCGGCTCACCCCGGCCTGCTGCATGTACGGGAAAAATGAACCTTCCGGCTTCATTCCCGCGGCCGCGCCCGTCGGCCCGGACGGCGGGCCGCCGTCCTGTCCAGAAGGCGTCCGCAGTGCCGGCGACCAGCTTCGCGGCGGTGGCCCTGCTTTGTTGGGGAAGCCGCTGATCTGCTGCCGCGAGCGCAAGGTAACGGCACAGGATGCCGGTGAACAGGCCTCCGTCGCCCGTTCCGTCGCAGCGCAGGACGCGCAGTTGGTTATCCGCGCCGGCGCCGTCACCTGGTGCGGGAACGGTCAGGTGCCGGTCCACGGCCTCCACCAGCGCGGCTGCCCGGGCCAGGTTCGCTTCGCCGCCCAGTTCAAGCAGCGCACCAAGGACCGGGCCTTGGTTGTAGGTGTAGATGGACCGCTCGATCACCACGTTCCCGTCCGGGCCCAGGCGGGCGCCGTCGAGGTACAGGCCCTGCTCCCGGTCGAAGAGGGTCGCATCCAGCCAGTCCAGCAGCGACTGCGCCTTGCCGCGCTGCCCTGTGCGGGCGTAGAAGAGGGCTACCGGGGCGGTGGCGGGCGTGTTTTTGAAATCGCGCTTCTTGCTCCAGAAGGAACCGCCACCCAGGTCATCGGTGACGGCCGCATCGAACTGCAGGGTGAGCGTCTTGCGGACGGCCTCGTTGCGCCGCCGCCCCGGCCGGCGCGTTTCCCCTGCGAGCGCGTCGAGCCGCAGGGTGGCGAGGGCAAGCCAGGCCATGTCGTCGTAGTAGTTGTTGACGAACGTCAGGGCGTTGCGCAGCCGGATTCCGGTGACCAGCCGGGAGGCGAGCCTGCCGGCGCTGGGGTGTTCCGGGCCGTTGAACCTTGCTGCCGGGGTGGCGCCGTTGCCCAGTTCCCGGCGGCCGGCATCCACCAGGCAGTCAACATAGTGGGCCTGCCACCAGTAGTGCCACGGCTGGAGCAGCTTGCCCTTCAAGTCTTCGAGCCGGCGCGGGGCCGGCCACTGGATTTCGCCAAGGTGGGTGCCCGGCAGGAAGAACAGCCTCCTGCCAAAAAGTGCTGTGACTGACCGTGCGGCCTCGTTGGCTCTTGCGTGCCAGTCAACGGGAGGGGAAGCGTCTCCGGGAGTCATGGGTTCCAGCCTAACCGGGCCCGCGGCGACGTCCGCGGAGGCCGGATGCTGCGTGGAAACGTAATTTTCAGTTAACATGCACTAACTAATGCTTCGCGGACTTCTGCGGGAGCAGGCCCGCATCAAGGAGGATGTATGGACATCGAAGGCAGCGTTGCGCTGATAACCGGAGGTGCCTCGGGTTTGGGGGCAGCTACTGCCCGCAGGCTGTTCGACGCCGGGGCGTCAGTGGTGCTTGTTGACCTTCCCTCCTCTACCGGCGGGGCCTTCGCCGCGGAACTGAACGGCAGGAATGCCAGCGGCGGGAATGGAGTCAGCGGGACAGCCGGACAGTCAGCTGTCTTTGTGCCCGCGGACGTCACCAGTGAAGCGGAGGTGCAGGCCGCCGTCGATGCCGCACAGGCGCTGGGCCCGCTGCGCATCGTGGTGAACTGCGCAGGCGTGGCCACCCCCGGCAAGGTGTTGGGCCGGGAGGGCGTGCTTCCGCTGGAGGTGTTCAACCGGGTCATCCAGGTGAACCTTGTCGGCACGTTCAATGTCCTGCGGCTGGCGGCGGC
The DNA here is from genome assembly GCF_057656635.1 of Arthrobacter sp. Soil_C_49. NCBI lineage: Bacteria > Bacillati > Actinomycetota > Actinomycetes > Micrococcales > Micrococcaceae > Arthrobacter > Arthrobacter sp. Soil_C_49. The sequence goes on along the minus strand of NZ_JBDGJZ010000006.1, from coordinate 7,085 downwards.
GGCCATGGTGGCCAACGGGCCGGCTACCACGGAGCTGGGCGGACCGGAGCGCGGCGTCATTATCAACACCGCTTCCGTAGCTGCCTTTGAAGGGCAGATCGGGCAGCCGGCCTACGCCGCCTCCAAGGGCGCCGTAGCGGCGATGACGCTGCCCGTCGCGCGGGAGCTGGCGCGCTCGCTGGTGCGGGTGGTCACCATCGCGCCGGGAATTTTCGAAACCCCCATGATGGCGGGGCTGCCGCAGGAAGCCCAGGATTCCCTGGGCGCCCAGGTCCCGCACCCCTCCCGGCTGGGCAAACCCGCCGAGTACGCAAACCTCGTGGCGCACATCGTGGACAATGCCATGCTCAACGGCGAGACCATCCGGCTGGACGGCGCCATCCGGATGGGACCGAAATGAGTACCGCCGGGACGGTGGCGTTGCCGGACGCGGACTTTTTCGCCGTCGAGTCCCTGCTGAACCAGGCGGAACGGGACAAACTGGCCGAACTGCGGGAGTTCCTTGCCACGGAGATTGCACCCTATGCGGGCGAGTGGTGGAACAAGGCCGAATTTCCGGCGCACATCCTGCCCGAACTCGCGGCCCTGCAGTTGAGCACGCCTGCCCAGCGCGGCTACAGCCACCTGTTCGCCGGCCTGGTGATCGCCGAGATGACCCGTGTGGACACGTCCATCGCCACGTTTTTCCTGGTCCACCACGATCTCTTCGTAGAGTCGCTGTACGCGTTCGGCAGTGCAGAGCAGAAGCACCGGTTGCTGGACGACGCCTCTAATCTGCGCATCACAGGGGCCTTCGCCCTCACCGAACCGAACCATGGTTCGGATGTCGCCGGCGGCATGGAGACGCGTGCCCGGCGGATTTCGTCCGCAACTGGAAAAGCCGACGACGGCGGGGACACCTGGGTGCTGAACGGGGCCAAGCGGTGGATCGGCAACGGGACGTTCTGCGACTACATGCTGGTCTGGGCGCGGGACGAGGCGGACGGATCGGTGCGTGGCTTCATCGTTGATGCCGCCCTTCCCGGGGTCACCCGGACCAGGATCGAAAACAAGATCGCGCTGCGGACCGTGCAAAACGCGGACATCGTCTTTGACAACGTCCGGGTGGCAGAGGCGGACCGCTTCGCCGGCATCAGCAGCTTCGAGGACACCAACGAGCTGCTGCGGGGCTCACGCATCATGGTGGCCTGGCAGACGGTGGGCCAGCAGCTGGCGGCATTCGACGTCGCGCGGCAGTACGCCGTGGAACGCCACCAGTTCGGCCGGCCGCTGGCGCAGTTCCAGCTGGTCCAGCAACAGCTGGTGACCATGCTGGGCAATGCTGTGGCGAGCATGGGCATGATGGCGGGACTGGCCAGGCTGCAGGACAACGGCGCCGCGGACATGCCGCAGGTGGCGCTGGCCAAGTCCTACCTGAGCGCACGGATGCGCGAAACCGTGGCGCTGGGCAGGTCCATCCTGGGCGGAAACGGCATTGTCACCGACTACCGGATGGCCAAGATCTTCTCGGACGCGGAGGCCATTTACACCTACGAGGGATCCTTCGAAATCAACACCCTGATCGTGGGGCGGGCAGTCACCGGGGTGTCGGCGATCGTCTAGTCCTCACCGGGGTACGGCTGCATCTCGCCCGCCTCCACGCGCACGTCCAGCGAGTTGTTCTTCACCGGCATGGGGCAGGTCCCATAGGGGGTGAAGGCGCTGGGGTAATTGATGGCGCGGTTGAAATCGAGGACCACGGAGCCGTCCGGACGCGGCCGGGGCACGGCAAGCTTGCGCCAGTCATCGGTGGTTTCGCCGTTGGTTTCGTCATGGAATGTGACGGTGAGTGCCCCAAGCTTTTCCTCCTCCGCCTGCAGCCGCACCTCATGCTGACTGCCCGGCACCCGGAACACCACCTCGCCCACCGTCCGGTGGATGCCGTCCACCAGTGGATTGGCCGTGGCAATAGGCACGTCCACAGGCTCAGGGTAGGGCGCGAACCTGCCAACAACTTCCCAGTCCGGGTTGTAGCCGTAGGTGGGAACGCCGCTGAACTCCGTGAAGACGGGGGACTCAGCGTCGCGGGTGCGGATGGCATACCGGCCTCCCCGCATGGCCAGCTCAACCACCACCCGGGCGCCGTCCTCGCCGCCGAACCGGATCCACATCAGTGATTCTTCGTCGGCGAGGGACGCCGTTATGGTCCCAGCCACCGAGTGCCCTGTCTCCACCAGCGTCAAACCGTCCTCAGGCACTGCGGTGAGGGACACGGTCGTACCGTCCGTGGACCAGAGGCCGGGCACCATTTCGACGGTGGCCGGAGAGTCTTCGAGCCACTGGAAGGAGGTGAGGGTCAGCCAGCCGTGACGGGCGGCCAAGGCCTTGTTCCGGTTGTCGCGGAAGCGCTGCCAGCGCTCGGCCTTGGCGGCTGGAATGGTGCTCATGGTTCCCTTTCGGAGGTTCGTCGTGCCCCGCCTACAACTGCGCCGTGCGGGGATTCATTCCGGCGCAGACCGGGGCGGATCCAAACAACCAGGTGGTCTGCATTGTTGAATGGATGCTGTGGACATACTTGCGGAAGTCGGCAGCGGCTGGCTCAAAAACCTCACCTGGATCCTGGCACTGGCTTTCGCGGCGGTAGTGCTGCTGTTGCGGCGGCCCTGGCGCCCGGACCTGGCCCTGTTTGCGGGCGTCCACGTCTTTATTGCAGCCAACCTGGCCGCCGGTATCTACGTGCTGAACCATCTGGGCGAAGGCCGGTGGGGCGGCGACCAGGAAGCCAGGTTCGATCCGCCGTCGCTCTCGGAAACGCCCATGGTGGGGCAGTTCCTGGAACCGCTGGACGCGACGCTCAGCGGCGTCACCGGCGTGGTCAACGAATTTGTGGACTTCCGTGCCGCGCTTCCGGTGGCGCTGGACTTTTTTGTTGCGGCCGGCTGGGCCCTGGCTGCCGCCGTACCGGCCGGGCTGTGCGTCCTCATCGGCAACGCCTGGGAATCGAAGCGCCGAAAGGCTGAATTCGCTGCTTCCAGGAAGGAGCTTGCACAGCTGCGGGCGGAGCTCGAGGGCGTGAAACAGCACATTGGTTACGGTTCCGGAGCTGACATTATCTGAGACGGATTCCCCGGTGACGCCGCCGGGCGGGTAGCATCTTTAGCTAGTAACGTGGCTCACAGTATCCAGCGCAGTGTACGAGCCCGGTCCGAAACCCTCGAAAGATTGCTTCCATGGCTCACACTGCAGCACATCCCGAAACAGACCTTGCCTCTGAACTGAGGGCAGACGTACGCCGCGTCTCCACCCTGCTGGGCGAATCCCTGGTCCGCCAGCACGGGCCCGAGCTCCTGGACCTCGTGGAGCAGGTCCGCCTCCTCACCAAGGAATCCAAGGAAGCCGCCCGCGGCGGCGCCGATGCCACCGGCCCCTGGAGCGCGCACGACGTCGTCGCCCAGGTCCGCGAGCTCCTCGGCTCCCTGCCCATCGAGCAGGCCACGGACCTGGTGCGTGCCTTCGCTTTCTACTTCCACCTCGCCAACGCCGCCGAGCAGGTCCACCGGGTGCGGGGCCTGCGGACCCGCGCGGAGAAGGACGGCTGGCTGGCCAAAACGGTCAACGAGATCGCCGTCCAGGCGGGGCCCAGCGTGCTCCAGGAGGTTGTCAACGGGCTTGATGTCCGGCCCATCTTCACCGCCCACCCCACCGAGGCCTCCCGCCGCTCGGTGCTGGACAAGATCCGCAAGCTTTCGGATGTGCTGGCGCAGCCCACAACCGAGGGCACCACGGCCCGCCGCCGCCAGGACCGCCAGCTGGCTGAAATCATCGACCAGATGTGGCAGACCGACGAACTCCGCCAGGTCCGGCCCACCCCGGTGGACGAGGCCCGGAACGCCATCTACTACCTGGGCGGCATCCTCACCGACGCCATGCCCGAGATGCTGGCGGAATTCTCCGAACTGCTGGGCGAACACGGCGTCAGCCTGGCGTCCAAGGAAGCCCCCGTCCGGTTTGGTTCCTGGATTGGCGGCGACCGCGACGGCAACCCCAACGTTACCGCCGCTGTGACCCGGGAAATCCTGCAGATCCAGAACCAGAACGCGGTCCGGATCAGCATCGCCATGATCGATGAACTGATTTCCATCCTCTCCAACTCCACGGCGCTCGCCGGCGCGGACCAGCAACTGCTCGAGTCCATCGACGAGGACTTGAAGAAGCTGCCGGGCCTGGACCGCCGGGTCCTTGAGTTGAACGCGCAGGAGCCCTACCGGCTGAAGCTCACCTGCATCAAGGCCAAGCTCATCAACACCGGCAAGCGCGTCGCCGCAGACTCCAACCACGAGCACGGCCGGGACTACAACGGAACGGCCGAACTCCTGGCCGACCTCGAACTGCTGGAACTCTCGCTCCGCAACCACTCGGCGTCGCTCGCTGCGGACGGTGCACTGGCACGCGTCCGCCGCGCCATCGCGTCCTTCGGCCTGCACCTGGCCACCCTGGACATCCGCGAACACGCCGACCACCACCACGACGCCGTGGGCCAGCTGATGGACCGGATCGGCGGCCCCGGGCTCCGTTACGCCGAACTCAGCCGCGAGGAACGTTTCGAAGTGCTCGGCTCCGAGCTCGCCTCCCGCCGTCCGCTGTCCGGCCACCCGATCAAGCTCGACGGCGCCGCTGACGGCACGTACGACGTCTTCCGGGAGATCCGCCGGGCCCTGCGCACCTATGGCCCGGACGTTATCGAGACCTACATCATTTCCATGACCCGCGGCGCGGATGACGTCCTGGCCGCCGCCGTCCTGGCGCGCGAAGCCGGCCTAGTGAACCTCTTCGGGGAAAAGCCCTACGCGAAGATTGGGTTCGCGCCGCTGCTGGAAACGGTGGAGGAGCTCCGCGCCTCGGCTGAGATCGTGGACCGGCTGCTGTCCGATCCGTCCTACCGCGAACTGGTGCGGCTGCGCGGGGACGTCCAGGAGATCATGCTGGGCTACTCCGACTCCAACAAGGAATCCGGCGTGATGACCAGCCAGTGGGAGATCCACAAGACCCAGCGCAAACTGCGGGACGTGGCTGCCAAGCACGGCGTCCGCGTCCGCCTGTTCCACGGCCGCGGCGGATCCGTAGGCCGCGGCGGCGGACCCACGTACGACGCCATCCTGGCCCAGCCCAACGGTGTGCTCGAAGGCGAGATCAAGTTCACCGAGCAGGGCGAAGTCATCTCGGACAAGTACTCGCTGCCCGAACTGGCCCGCGAGAACCTTGAGCTGTCCCTCGCCGCCGTGCTGCAGGGGTCGGCGCTGCACCGGGATCCGCGGACCTCCGCGGACCAGCGCGAACGGTACGGGCACGTGATGGAAACCATTTCCGATGCCGCGTTTGACCGGTACCGGAAGCTGATCGATGATCCGGACCTGCCGGCGTACTTTATGTCCTCCACGCCGGTGGAGCAGCTGGGCTCGCTGAACATCGGCTCCCGCCCCTCAAAGCGCCCGGATTCCGGTGCGGGCCTTGGCGGCCTGCGTGCCATCCCGTGGGTGTTCGGCTGGACCCAGTCCCGCCAGATCGTGCCGGGCTGGTTCGGCGTGGGCTCCGGGCTCAAGGCCGCCCGCGAGGCCGGCAACACCGCGCAGCTGGTGGACATGTGGGAGAACTGGCACTTCTTCCGGTCGGTGCTCTCCAACGTGGAAATGACGCTCGCCAAAACGGACATGGACATTGCCGGGTACTACGTATCCACCCTGGTCCCTGAGGAACTGCACCACATCTTCCGCGCCATCCGGGAGGAGTATGAGCTGACCGTCGCCGAGGTCCAGAACCTCACCGGCGAGCGGCTGCTCCTGGACGCCCAGCCCACCTTGAAGCGCTCCCTCGAGATCCGCGACCAGTACCTCGATCCGATCAGCTACCTGCAGGTGGAACTCCTGCGCCGCGTACGCGCCGAAAGCGGCACCATCAGCGGAGGCGAGATCGACGAGCGCCTCCAGCGGGCCATGCTGATCACCGTGAACGGCGTGGCAGCAGGCCTCCGCAACACCGGGTAACCCTCAACGCTCTCTCACTTATTGCGGCTTTTCCCTTAACGCTCTCTCACTCTGAACTGGTCCCCGGTGGTTGGACTGGCTAAATGGGATTCTAGGCTGCGAGGGTCTGGGCCCGGTATTGCACCGGGCTCAGGCCCTTGAGCGTCGTGGAGATTCTTTCGTTGTTGTACCAGTGGATGTATTCCTCTATGGCATTTGCCAGTGCGTCGGTGTTGATGAACCGGACGTGGTGGAAGAGTTCTTCCTTGAGGTGGCCAAAGAAGTTCTCCATAACGGCGTTGTCGTAGCAGTTGCCCTTGCGGGACATCGATTGGACAGCGCCGGCATCGCTGAGAAGGGTGCGCCATGAGGCGTGCTGGTATTGGATGCCTTGGTCCGAGTGCACGAGCGGCTGCTGCCCGGGCTCGAGGCAGGTCAGGGCCTCACGAAGGGAATCGTTAGTGAGGGCCAGGTTCGGCGATAAGCCCAGCGAGTAGGAAATGATCTGCCGGTCAAAGAGGTCCATGACCGGGGAGAGGTAGAGCTTCCGGTCACCGACGCTGAATTCGGTCACGTCGGTCACCCACTTCTGGTTCGGGGCATCGGCCTCGAAGTGCCGGTTCAGCAGGTTCGGGGCAATCCTGCCCTGCTCGCCCTGGTAGGAGTTATAGCGCTTCCTGCGCCGGATCTTGCAGTGCAGCCCGAGCCCTTTCATGAGCTTCAGGACGGTCTTCTTCGCGACCGTCCACCCTTGCTTGAGTAGCTCCGTATGGACCCGCCGGTGCCCGTACCGGCCATGGTTCGTTTCGAAGATCACCGTAACCGCGGCCTTGAGCTTCTCTTTCGGGTCAGGGGCCTGGAGACGGGCCTGGTGATAGAAGAACGTGGACCGGGCCAAACCCGCGATCTCCAGCAGGACCGGGAGAGGGAAGTCAGCCTTGAGGGCAACGATGGCCTGAACCTTTACCGTCGTTCCTGTTCCCTCAAGGCCCGCAGTTTTCCCAGATACGCCACCTGAGCGCGGAGTCGTTCGTTCTCCCGGCGCAACCGTTCCAGTTCGGTTAACTCAGCAGGTGGAGGTGGAGC